>NZ_JAPZSY010000065.1 GCF_027532025.1 Inhella sp.
ATCAAACGACTGGAGGCGGCTGGGGTGGAGGTGCGCTCGCGTCTTCGCGTCAGCGAAGCTTGTCCGATGATCCTGCCGTTCCACGTCGCGGTGGACAAGGCGCGTGAGGCGTTGCGCGAGACCCGTGGCAGCGGCAAGATCGGCACGACGGGCAAGGGCATTGGTCCGGCTTATGAAGACAAGGTGGCGCGTCGTGCGCTGCGCCTGCAGGATCTGAAGCATCCGGAGCGGTTTGCCACCAAGCTGCGTGATTTGCTGGCCTTGCACAACGAAGCCCTGTGCGGTTTGCTGCGCTCTGAGGCGCTGGAGTTCGAAACGATTTACGCGGGCGCCATCGGCTTGGCGGCCGAGATTTCACCGATGCTGGCCGATGTCGGCTATGAACTCCACCAAGCGCATGCTCGGGGCGACAACCTCTTGTTCGAAGGGGCTCAGGGCACCTTGCTGGACATTGATCACGGCACCTACCCCTACGTGACCAGCTCGAACTGCGTGGCGGGCAACGCAGCGGCTGGCTCTGGTGTGGGGCCGCAGATGCTGCATTACATGCTTGGCATCACCAAGGCCTACGCCACGCGAGTGGGCAGTGGTCCTTTCCCGACCGAGTTGGAGTGGGAGAAGGAGGGCACTGTGGGGCACCACCTGTCGACGGTGGGCCAGGAGCGGGGCACGGTCACCGGTCGGGCGCGCCGTTGCGGCTGGTTGGATGCGGCAGCCCTTAAGCGTGCCATGATCATCAACGGCATCACGGGCATGTGTTTGACGAAGTTGGACGTGCTCGATGGGTTGGATGAAGTGAAGATGGCGGTGGGCTATTTGCTGCGTGGGCAGTCGATCGACATCTTGCCGTTGGACCCCGATGACATCGCGGCTTGCGAGCCGGTGTACGAGTCGTTCCCAGGATGGACGCAGAGCACCTTCGGTGTCACCGAATTGAACGGGCTGCCGGAGGCCGCGCGTCGCTACGTGCGGCGGATCGAGGAAGTGGTCGGCGTTCCGGTGGCGATGATTTCCACCGGTCCCGATCGCGAACACACGATCTTGTTGCAACATCCCTATCGGGAATGATCTCGAGGAGTCCAAGCGCATGTTGACCGACGACGGTAAGCACCTGTATGTCTCTTGGGACGAGTACCACCTGCTGATCGAGCGATTGGCGCTCAAGGTGCACGCTTCCGGTTGGGCGTTCGATCAAATCCTGTGTTTGGCACGCGGTGGCTTGCGCCCAGGGGACGTTCTGTCGCGTGTGTTTGACAAGCCCTTGGCCATCATGTCGACCAGCAGCTATCGCGCCGGGTCGGGCACGGTCCAGGGGCGGCTGGACATTGCGGAGACCATCACCATGCCGCAAGGCCAACTCGGGGGGCGAGTCCTGCTCGTGGATGACTTGGCGGATTCTGGTGTGACGCTCAAAGCAGTGGTGGAGCGCTTGCGAGCCGCGCCCGCCATCACCGAGTTGCGCTCGGCCGTCATTTGGACGAAGGGCGTGAGTGTCTTCGAGCCGGACTACCAAGTGGAGTTCTTGCCTACGAGTCCGTGGATCCATCAGCCCTTCGAGGACTACGACGCGCTCCGGCCCGACGACCTCAAGCGCAAGCTGTCGTATTGATGGCAGGCTCGGGCGCCGTGTTCGTCGCTCAGGGCCATCGGACGGATGGCCCGCCTTGGGTCGATGGCACCTTGCAAGACCGCTCGAACCATGAAAAAAGCCAACAACTTGCGTTGCTGGCTTTCTCGTTTCTTCTTCTGTGTTGGTGCCCAGGAGAGGACTCGAACCTCCACGGAGTTACCCGCTAGTACCTGAAACTAGTGCGTCTACCAATTCCGCCACCTGGGCCTTGCCGTGTCGCCCGGGGGCGATCAGCGAAGAAAGAGACTATACCATCAAAAAAATCGAAAACGCAAGGGCCGCCAGTGGAGGCCTGGGCCTGCTTCAAGAGCTCACCGGGGTCCTGCAAGGCCATCGAGACGGTCACGGCTTTGTGATCAACCCCGTCGGTGGTCCGGATGTTTACCTGCCTCCGGCCGAGATGAGGGCGGCGCTGCACGGCGACACCGTTCGTGTTCGGGTGGTGCGCATGGACAAGCGTGGCCGCCCTGAGGGGCGCGTGCTCGAGATCGTGGAACGTCGGCCTCGGCCGCTGATCGGTCGATTGTTGCTGGAGGGCGGTGTTTGGTTGGTGGCCCCGGAGGACAAACGGTTGGGCCACGACATCTTGATCCCCAAAGCGGCGGTGGCGCAAGCGCGTCCGGGCCAAGTCGTGGCCGTCGAGTTGACCGAACCGCCTACGTTGTACGCCCAGCCCGTGGGGCGCATCACCGAAGTGCTGGGCGACATCGACGACCCGGGGCTGGAGATCGAGATTGCCGTGCGCAAGTACGAGGTGCCGCATCGCTTCAGCGCCGAGACCTTGGCGCAAGCCGCCAAGCTGCCCGACGCGCTGCGGGCGGTCGACCTGAAGGGGCGTGTGGACCTGCGCGACGTGCCCCTGGTGACGATCGATGGCGAGGATGCGCGCGACTTTGACGACGCGGTGTACTGCGAGCCGACGCGAATCGGCCGCGGCAAGTCGGCGCGCGATGGCTGGCGCTTGGTCGTGGCGATCGCCGACGTCAGCCACTACGTCAAGCCCGGTGAGTCTTTGGACCGCGATGCGGTGGAGCGTGCCACCTCGGTGTACTTCCCCCGCCGTGTGATCCCCATGCTGCCCGAGAAGCTGTCGAATGGTCTGTGCTCGTTGAACCCCTTGGTCGAGCGGTTGTGCATGGTGTGCGACATGCTGATCTCGGCCGAGGGTGATACCTTGGCCTACCAGTTCTACCCAGCGGTGATGTGCTCACAGGCTCGCTTCACGTACACCGAGGTGGCGGCCATCTTGGTCAACACGCGTGGCCCCGAGGCCCAGCGGCGGCAAGACCGTGTGCAGGATTTGCTGCACCTTCACGGCGTCTACCAAGCCTTGCTCGGTGCTCGGCAGCGCCGCGGCGCAGTGGATTTCGACACGCCGGAGACGCAGATCGTTTGCGACGACAACGGCCGCATCGAGCGCATCGTGCCGCGAACGCGCAACGAAGCGCATCGCTTGATCGAGGAGGCCATGTTGGCTGCCAACGTCTGCGCCGCGGAGTTCATTGCGCAGGCTGAGCATCCCAGTTTGTTTCGTGTTCACGAGGGGCCGACCCTGGAGAAGCGTCAAACCCTGCAGGCCGCATTGAGGGCGCTGGGGATCAATGCGACCCTGCCCGACCCCCTGAAACCTGCCGATTTGCAGGCACTGGCGCAGGCCACCAAGGAGCGACCCGACCACCAGCAAGTTCACATGTTGCTGTTGCGCTCCATGCAGCAAGCGCTCTACACGCCGCACAACCAAGGCCACTTCGGGCTGGCCTATCCGGCCTACGCCCACTTCACCAGCCCCATCCGCCGCTACCCGGACCTCCTGGTGCATCGCACCATCAAGGCCTTGCTGCAAGGCAAGAAGTACGGGCTTCAAGGCGGTGGTGATGCGGTGTCAGCCTGGGAGCAACTCGGCCTGCATTGCAGTGCCAATGAGCGTCGGGCGGACGAGGCATCTCGGGATGTGGAGGCTTGGCTCAAGTGCCGCTACATGCGCGATCGCCTGGGGGAGGACTACCTGGGGCATGTCACGTCGGTGGCGCCCTTCGGTCTGTTCGTGCAGTTGGAAAGTCTGTTCGTGGAAGGGCTTGTTCACATCACGGAGTTGGGTGGCGAGTACTTCCGATTCGACGAGGCGCGCCAAGAGCTGCGTGGCGAACGCACGGGCATCCGTTACGGGTTGGGCGCGCGCTTGCATGTGCAGGTGGGCCGGGTCGATCTGGATGGGCGTCGCATCGAGTTCCGTTTGTTCAAGGAGGGGGAACCCAAGCCGGCAGCCAAAGCACCGCGCGGAAAGTCCTTGCCTGTTCGCGACGGTGAGGTGGCGCCGGCCACGGCCGTTGCAGCCTTGGACGCGGTGCAGCGCCAAGTTCGGCAAGTCAAGTCCGAGCGCGCGCAGCAACGGCGGTCGGCTGGCCAGCGCACGGCGACTGAGCCGGTTTCGCGAAAGAAGGGTGGCAAGTCCAGGCGGTGAGTCCTGGAGCGACGAGTGTGGTGGGCCGGCGGTGCTCAGCGCATCAAGGCGCGATGGCGGCCATGTGCCCGATGAGGGTGCTGGCGGTTGTGCCGGCGCTGCGGCCCAGCGGCAATGCGTCCACAGCAGCGCCATGCCAGGCGACGGCCAAAGCGGCGACTTCGTCCGTCGGCGCCTCCGGCGCTTGAGCCAACAGTCCGCCCAGCCAGCCTGCCAACACGTCGCCGGTCCCCGGGCCAGCCAGGGCGCTATGCCCTGTGGTGTTCAGTCGCCATGGCCGTTGGGGGTGGGCGATCACAGTGCCTGAGCCCTTGAGCACCACGGTGCAGCGGCTGCGCTCGGCGAGCAGGCGGGCCTGCGATGGACGGTCGGCCTGCACGGTCGCCACGTCGGTGCGCAGCAGGCGGGCCGCTTCCAGGGGGTGCGGCGTCAGCACAGTGGGGCGGCCTTCGCGAGCGTGAAGCTGTTCGGCCCAATCGGCGTCGCCGGCCAAATGGTTCAGGGCGTCGGCGTCGAGCACCAGGCGATCGGCCTGCGCGATGGCTTGGGGCAGCGATGAGGCGATGACAGCGCCACCGCCGCAGCCAGCCACAACGGTATCGCCGCCCGGCCATGAGGGGCGGTGCATCAATCCAGGTTCGCCGGGGTCGGATCGCGAGCCCACGAGGTAGACGCGACCGGCTCCGCTGGCGAGTGCCGCTCGACCGGCCAGGTGGGCGGCTCCGGACATGCCGGCTGCGCCACCCAGCACCCAGACGTCGCCTTGACGGCCTTTGTGGCTGCCATGCGGCCATCGCGATCGAGGCGCCCAATCCCGCCAGCGCGCCAATTGAATGGCGCCCCAAAGCTCGGCGGCTTCAAGGGAGGGGGTGAACTCCGTGCCCAGGTCCTCCAGCCACAGTTGCCCCGCCAAGTCGCGCCCGTCGCCCGTGAACAGGCCTGGCTTGGGCGCCAAGAAGGTCAGCGTCGCCTGGCATCGAGGCGCCCCCAGATCCCGGCCCCGATCCCCATCCAACCCGCTGGGCAGGTCCAGGGCCAGCACCTGCACCCCTGAAGTGCTCAGCTGGCGCAAGGCTGCCACTGCGCGGGCGACAGCGCCCCGTGGGGCCTCGCGCAGCCCGATGCCCAAGAGGGCGTCCACGTGGATGCGGTCACTCGGCTCGGCATGGCTTGTCTCGAAGTCGTCGGCGGGGCTGATGGCGAGCCCCCATTCGCGGGCGGCGGCAAGGGCCCGGGCACGGTCGACTGGGCCTGGGCCCTCGGGATCGACGGTGTGAACGGTCACGCTCAGGCCGGCGCTGTGCAGGTGGCGCGCCATGACCAGGCCATCGCCCCCGTTGTTGCCGGGCCCACACCACACCGTGACTTGCCGGGCGTGGGGGTGCAACGCACGCAGCCATTGGGCGGCGGCAAGACCGGCGCGTGCCATCAAGCTGCCTGCCGGCAAGCCTTGGCTGGCTTGGGTCTCGAGCTCGCGCATTGCCGTGGCGAACAAGGCCTGCACGGGGCGGGCGAGCGGAATCAGGCGCTGGGGCATGGTGGCGATGACTCTGGAATACCCGCTATAATCTTTGGGTTTTGCGCTTCGCGTCTTGCTTGTGCCCTTGGCGCAAGAGCTTGGGCGAGGCAGCAAGCACCCCGCAAAGTGTTTTTGCAATCGCGGGCCGGGAACCGAATGGTGCCACTGCCTTGACCGGCGTGGTCGCTCCCTGGCCTCAGACCCAACCTTCGGAGAGAAGTCTCATGTCCGTCACCATGCGTGAAATGCTGGAAGCCGGTGTCCATTTCGGTCACCAAACGCGCTTCTGGAACCCCAAGATGGCCCCATTCATTTATGGCCATCGCAACAAGATTCACATCATCAACCTGGAAAAGAGCCTCCCGGCCTTCCAGGACGCGCTGAAGTTCGCCCGTCAGTTGGCTTCCAAGCGCGGCAACATCCTGTTCGTCGGCACCAAGCGCCAAGCGCGCGACATCGTCGCCCTGGAAGCCCAGCGCGCCGGCATGCCATTCGTCGAGCAACGTTGGCTCGGCGGCATGCTGACCAACTTCAAGACGGTCAAGGGGTCGCTGAAGAAGCTCAAGGACATGCAGGCCTCCAAGGAAGCCGGTAGCGAGCCTAAGATCAAAAAAGAAGCCTTGATGTTCGACCGCGACATCGCCAAGCTGGAAAAAAACATCGGCGGCATCCAGGACATGGGCGCCTTGCCTGATGCCCTGTTCATCATCGACGTGGGCTACCACAAGATCGCCGTGGCCGAAGCCCAGAAGCTGGGCATCCCGGTCATCGCGGTGGTGGACACCA
>NZ_JAPZSY010000061.1 GCF_027532025.1 Inhella sp.
CCCAGGCTGAAGGCTTGACCTCACCGACGCTTCGCGCAAGTGCTCGGCTGCACAGACGCCATGCAAAACGCGGTGACCAACGGTGTGCGCCGGTCACCGCGTCAGCGGTTTAGTTCAACGTGTTTTAGGGAGACTGCATAAGACCGGGCGCTGCTGCATAAAAACGTCGGCTCGAGCCACCGCAAGTGCTTGATCTGTCATGCTTTTATGCCCATTTGACTGTTGTTTCATCCAGTATCAAACTGCGCCCTAAATCGGCCAGCCCTGCAGGTGCTCTGCAGGCAAGGCGCCGATGCCAGGAGGCGATCATGCTGCAAGCCCCTCACGGCCGCGAGGCCGAGTTTGCCCCAGGACCTCGCGGTGTCGCCAGGCGGCATTGAAGGGTGCCCAAGTTGAGCGAGCCGCTACGCGGTCCTTTTTGAAGAGGAAAGATGGCTCACATGCGGGGCGGTCCGCTTGCGGGGGGAGTACCGCCCTAAGCCGGTCCGAGCGCGAACGGCTGCTCTCAGCCACCTCGGGCTGCGTCAAGCGGCGGTGCGGCCTGCTGGGTCAGCCGACTCCGGGCGCAGCGCGGCCAAGCCGGGACCGGCCCCCACGGCGGCGGTCAGGTGGTCGACAAAAGCGCGCACGCGGGCGGACAGGTGGCGGTTTTGCGGGTACAGCACATAGAACGGACGCGACCGACCCGCCGCCGCCGGCAAGACCTCGACCAACCGTCCCGCGTGAACGAGGTCTTGGGCCACGAAGTGGTAGATCTGGAACAAGCCGCCGCCCGCCGCCGCCCAGCCCAGGCCGGCCAACACGTCCTCGTGGACCCGACGCCGGCTCTTGAAGCTGAGGTCGACATCCTGCCCCTCGGGGCTCCGAAACAGCCACGGCATCGGACGGCCGGTGCTGGGCAGCACGAACTGGATGAGCTCGTGACCGCGAAGCTCGTCCACCGTGCGGGGCACGCCGCGCTGCGCCAGGTACTGCGGGGATGCGAACACGCCCACGCTGGCGTCCTCCAGCTTGCGCGCCACCAAGCGGGAGTCCGGCGGCTCACCCAGCCGGATGGCGATGTCGTGACCGTCCTCGACAAAGTCAACGTTTCGGTTCGACACGCTGACCTCCAGCTCCACGCCGGGAAACGCGGCGCTGAACCCGGGCAGCAGCGGCATCAAGCGGTGGTGGCCGTACACCGTGCCCACGCTGACGCGCAGCAAACCCTGCGGAGCGCTTTGCTGCCCGGTGAGCGCGCGTTCGGCTTCGGCGATCTGATCCAAGGCCTGTTGGCATTGCAGGCGGTAGAGCTCGCCGTCGCTGGTCAGCCGCACGCTGCGCGTGGTGCGCACGAACAAGCGAACCCCCAGCCGCGCCTCCAAGCGGGCGATGGAGCGACTCACCGAGGCCGGTGTCAGCCCCAGGCTCTCGGCCGCCGTGGTGAAGCCGCCCAATTCGGCGGCTTTGCAGAACACTTCGATGCTGCCCAATTGAACCGGGTCGAAGGTGCGGCTCATTTGTTCATCCAGGTAATGAAAGACCTTCCATCGGCGCAGTTTATTTGCCATTCATGGATGCCTACAGTGCGGCCATCGCTGCGCAGCCCATGGCGCCCAACCCCGACCTCTGCCGAAAGCACCCGATGGCAACCCGCATCCTGATGATCGTCACCTCCAACGCCCGCATGGGCGACAGCGGCCGCCCCACTGGCCTGTGGGCCGAAGAATTGGCCGCGCCCTACTACGCCCTGGCCGATGCCGGGGCCCAGGTCACCTTGGCCTCTGCGGCGGGCGGCGCCGCCCCCATCGACCCCGGCAGCATCAAGCCTCGGGGGGACAACGAGGCGGTGGTCGAGCGCTTCCTGGACGACGGCGCTTTGCAGGCGCGCATCGCCGCCACGGCTCGCGCGGCCGACCACGGCGGCGCCGACTTCGACGCCATCTTCTTCCCCGGCGGCCACGGCACCTTGTGGGACCTGCCCCTCGATGCCGGCGTCACCCAAGCCGTGGAGCGCGCCTTCGCCGCCGGCCGGCTCATCGCCTCGGTGTGCCACGGCGCTGCGGGGCTGGTGAGCGCGAAGGGACCCGATGGCCGCTCCATCGTTGCAGGGCGGCGCATCAATGCCTTCACCAACGCAGAAGAAGCCGCGGTGGGGTTGGACCAGGTGGTGCCCTTCCTGCTGGAGACCCGGTTGCGCGAGCTGGGCGCGCGCTTCGAAGCCGGACCCTTGTGGCAGCCCTTTGCCCTTCGAGACGGGTCGCTGATCACGGGTCAGAACCCGGCCTCGTCCAAGGCCGTGGCCGACCTGGTGCTCAGCGCGCTGTCCGAGCCGAAGCGCCACGCCGCCTGATGACGAGAACCCCCATCCCCACCCACCCATCGATTCAAGGACCGCCCATGACCATCCGTCAACACCTGCCTCGACTCATCCTGGCCGGGGCCCTGGCAGGCCTCGCCGCCACCGCGGCCGCACAGGCCATGCGCCCCACCCTGACGCTCGACACGGCCCGGAAGATGGCGGTGGGCTGCGAAGAGCGGGCCCGGAAGGAGGGCTGGACCATGAGCATCGCCGTGGTTGATGCCGGTGGGCAGCTCAAGTACTTCAGCCGCGCCGACGACACGATCGGGATCAGCATCGGGCTGGCCCAGGCCAAGGCCCGCACGTCGGCCAGCGTGCCGGTGTCGACCCGCAAGTTCCGCGAGATCGCGCGCGGTAACGCGCTCGGCCTCGAACTCACTCCAGGCGCCAGCACGGTGGCCGGTGGCCTGCCGGTCATGGCCCAAGGCATGCACATCGGCGGCATCGGGGTCAGCGGGGCCAGCGAGGACCAGGACGAAGTGTGCGCACAGGCCGGACTGGACGCTGCCCGTGACGGATTGAAGTAGCCGGACCCCGGACCATGACGCGCACCCACGCCCTCGGTGCCCTGCTGCTGTGCGCCTTCGTGGGCGGCACCGGTTGGTGGCCGTTCCGCGCGCTGCAGGAGCGCGGGCTGCATCCCTTGTGGACGCTGGGGCTCGTCTATGCCGTCGCCGTGCTGGCCCTCGGCCCCAGCGCCCTGCGACCGGGCCCCCTGGGCGGACGCTCGCCCCTGCAGCAGGTGCTCTCCAGCCCCCCGCTGTGGGCGCTGGGGGCCGCCTTCGGCACGATGAATGCCGCGTTCTTCTGGTCGGTGTCCATCGGCGACGTGATCCGGGCCGTGCTGCTGTTCAACCTGATGCCCCTGTGGGCCGCGCTGTTGGCGTGGTGGCTGCTGGGCGAACGCCCCACGCGGCGCAGCGGCTTGGGCGTGGCGCTGGCGCTGGCCGGCGCCGCCTGGGTGCTGTGGCCGTCCGACCGCGCCTGGGAGGGCTGGCGCAGCCTGCCCTGGCCGCGCGAGCCCGCCGACGGGCTCGCCTTGCTGGGCGGTGCGGCCTTCGCCTTGAACAACGTGCTGCTGCGCCGCCACGCCGAGCAGCCGCAGCCGGCCCAGGTGTTGGCCATGTTCCTCGGCGGTATGGGGGTGGCCGGCACCGTGGCCTTGGCCCTGCATGCCGCCGGGCAACTGCCAGGCATGCCGCCTGTCGCACCGGGGTGGCTGGGCATCACCGCGCTGCTGTCGCTGTGGTTCCTGCTGGGGAACTGTGCTTTGCAATACGGCGCCACCCGTCTGCCGGCCAACACCACGTCGGTCACGATGCTCAGCGAGATCGTGTTCGCGGCCGCATCGGCGGTGGTGCTGGGTGGCAGCCAACCCACGCTGGCGATGCTGGGTGGCGGTGCCCTGATCTTTGCGGCGGCCTGGCTGAGCGCCCGCACCCCGGCGTCGACCTAGGAGTCTGCGCGGCAGAGGCCCAGGCCGCCCACGGAGCTCGGCCCCAAGGGTGGCCCCTGGATCCGGCGCATGCGTTGTCGCTCCTTCTTGTGGACACGAACTCCTAGCAGTCCGCCCATCGACCGCAGCGCTCCACTGCTTCCCGTCTCGTTGCCCCACCACTCGGCCATGGGGCAGCCAAACTGGCAAGAAGGGTCCGCGCTGGGGGGTCGATGCCCGCTTTCGCGGCGCCAGGTCCGACACGCACCCTGCGCACCCGGCCCACCCAACCGCCTCCGACCCGGCGCCAGCAAGGCGGCGCCCGCATCGGCTCAGCGCCAGGCGGCCGCGTGCTCGCGAGCAAAGGCGTCGAACGTGCGGGGCGCGTGGCCCGTCAAGCGCTTCACGTCGTCGCTCAAGCCAGCGGCCCACCCTTGCTTGATGACGTGGTTCAGGCTCATCAGCCAGTCGATCAAGGTCGGCGCGAAGCCCATCTGCGTCATCGCCTCGACGGCTGCGGCCTCGGGCACATCCACGTAGCGGATCTCGCGACCCACCGCCCGGGAAATGGCCGCCACGCTCTGCGCATCGGTCAAGGCCTCGCCGCCGGTCAAGGTGTAGACCGCGCCGACATGCGCCGCTGGATCGGCCAGCACCAGGGCCGCCACCTCCGCGATGTCGCGCACATCGATGAGGCCTACGGCCCCCTCCCCGCGCGGCGCGTACACCGCACTCGCCGCTTGGATGGAACCGGCATAGAAGTTCAGGTGGTTCTGCATGAAGCTGCTCGGCCGCAGCAGGGTGAAGGGGATGCCACTGGCCATGACCCGATCGTCGATCTCCCCATGCACCCGGGCCAGCGAGGCCGGGCTGTGGGCGTCGGCGCCGGCGCCGGACGAGCGGACGATGTGCTTGACGCCCGCCGCCTTCGCCGCGTCCACAGCGTTGCGTGCCATCTCCTCGATGCCTGGCACCAGCGGCAGCAGCAAGAACAGCGTGTCCACGCCGGCGAACGCCGCCTGCAGCGAGTCGAGCTGGGTGAAGTCGCCCTGCACTTCGCGCAGGCCCGCCGGCGCCGTGCCGGGGCGGCTGCTCATGACCTGGAAGTCGGCGCCTCGGGCGCCCAATGCGGCCACGAGAGCGCGGCCGATGTTGCCGCTGGCGCCGGTGACCAAGATGCGGTTGCTCATGACAAGTTCCTTTCGGTGGGGGTTGCGATGAACCACACTGTAGGAACCGATCACAACAACCGGAAGACAATGCAGGATCAATCATCTTCAACCCGCAGTTGAATGACCAACCTCGCACTGTTGGCCTCCTTCACCGCCGCGGCCGAAGCCGGCACCTTCACCGCCGCGGCCGCTCGGCTGGACCTGACGCCCGCCGCCGTCAGCAAGAACGTCGCTCGGCTGGAGGCCGAATTGGGGGTGCGTCTGTTCAACCGCTCCACGCGTCAATTGCGGCTCACGGCCGAGGGCGACACCTTCCGGCAACGGGCCGCCGCGGCTTTGCGCATGCTGGACGAAGCCCTGGCCGAGGTGGGCCGCACCCGGGGCGCGCCCGTCGGCCGCGTGCGCATTTCGGTCGGGGTGTCCTTTGGGCGGCGCTACGTGCTGCCACTGCTGCCCGACCTCACCACGGCCCACCCCCAGCTGCAAATCGAACTGAGCCTGGACAACCGTACCGTGGACCTGCTGGCCGAAGGCTTCGACATCGGCATCCGCGGCGGGGTCATCCCCGACTCCGGGCTCGTGGCCCGTCGCATCGCCAAGCTGCCCCTCGTGCTGGTGGCCTCGCCCAGCTACCTGCGCCGGCATGGCGCGCCCAACACCCCGGACGACTTGACACAACACCGGCTGCTCGGCGTTCGGCTGTCCAGTGGGCAGGAGATCCCGTGGCGCTTTCGAAAACCGAGCGGGCGCGGCAGCGTGGAGCGGCCCGTGAACGCCCCGCTGTGGCTGTCGGACCCCGAGGCGCTGCTCGACCCGGCCCTCGCCCACGCGGGCATCGCCCAGTTGGGCCTGCACCACGCCATGCCCTTTTTGCGCTCCGGGCGACTCAAGGCCGTGCTCACGCAGCAGCACGACCCCGGGCAGCGCGAAATCGTCATGCACTACCCGCACCGGCAGTACCTGGCCCCGCGGGTTCGGGTCGTCGTCGACGCCTTGCTTGGCGCCCTGGCCCAAGACCCCGACCTCACCGCGACCCGGGAGTCGCTGCCCGCGTCCTGGCTCGGCTGAGGGCCACGCCCCACACGGCGCTCCCGTTGGACCCCGAGCGCTCAGCTCGCCGGCGCTGGTGGGTCCAGCGCGGCCAATCGAGGCGCATCGCGCTCCAAGCGGGATCGCAGGCGCTCCAGGTCGACCGGTTGACCTTCCCGCAATGCGCGCTCAACCTCACCGGCGCGTTCACTGATGGGGTGCAAACCCAAAGACGCAGACGTGCCCTTGAGCGAATGCGCCAGGCGTGCCGCCGACTCCCGGTCCCCGCCGGCCAGGGCCGCTTGGAGGCGATCGGCGGCGTCGGCTTGCTCGCGCCCAAACCGCGCCAGCAAAGCCGGCAAACGCGCCAATCGCCGACCCAGGAGCCTGCGCGCCACGGCCAGATCCAGCCCGTCGATCTCGCCCAATCGCTGCACAAGATCGGGCGGCAACTCGGACGAAACGCCTTGCGCAGTGGACGGTTCGGGCGTCGGCCGACCGACCTCCGGGGCGACCGTTGACGCCAAGGTCGGCGCAACGCCAGTTGCAACAGCCGGCTGGAGCCAGCGCAGCAGGCAGGCGTACAGCCGCTCGGGCAACACGGGCTTGCCGAGGTGGTCGTTCATGCCCGCCTTTCGGCAGGCTTCACGGTCCTCGTCGAAGGCCTGCGCGGTGAGGGCGATCACCGGGGTTTGAGCGTGTCCGGGCAGGGCGCGAATCAAGCGCGTGGCCTCCATCCCGCCCATGCGCGGCATGCGCAAGTCCATCAGCACCAGGTCGAACGACTGACGCTGCGCCAAGGCCACGGCCTCATCGCCATCGCCCGCAACCGTGACCTGCAGACCGGCGTCTTCCAGCAGGTCGCGCGCGATGTCTTGGTTGATGGCCATGTCGTCCACCAACAAAACGTGGCGAGGGCCCAAGCGGCGCAGCGCTTGAATCGCCTCGTCGCAGCGCTGCGCGGGGGCCGGTGGCGGCGCAGCGGCGTGCCCAGCGTCCAGCGGCAAGTCCAGCCAGAAACAACTGCCTTCACCCAAACGGCTGCTTACACCCACCTGCCCGGCCATCAGCTCCGCCAAGCGCTTGGTGATCGCCAGCCCCAGCCCCGTTCCCCCGTAGCGGCGCGCGGTGTCACGCTCGGCCTGCTCGAAGGCCTGGAACAGGCGCGCCTGTTGTTCCTCGTCGATGCCGATGCCTTCGTCCTGCACCTCGAAGCGAACCCACATCACTGCATCCTCGGCCCGGCGGGCGCGGGCGCGCAGCGTGACCTTGCCATCCTGGGTGAACCGAACCGCGTTGGCCAGCAAGTTGAGCAGCATTTGGCTCACGCGCATGCCATCGCCGTGCAACGTGGCCGGCACCCCTTCCAGGTCCACCACCAACTCCACCCGATTGGCGTTGGCGCGCTCGCGCACCATGTGCAGCAAGTGGTCGACCAAGGGGGCCAGCGCAAAGTCTTCCCGCAGCAGTTGGAGCTTGTTGGCCTCGATCTTCGACAAGTCCAGCAGGTCGTTCAGCAAACCCAACAAGTGCCGGGCCGCGTGCTCGACCTGCGCGACACGGCCCGTCAACACCGCCACGGCGGACTCCGGCGCGACCTCGCGCAAGGCCTCCAGATCGCGCTGGATCAGCCGGGTGGAGCCAAGCACGGCGTTCATCGGCGTGCGGATCTCGTGGCTCATGTTGGCCAGGAATGCGCTCTTGCTGGCGTTGGCCTCTTCGGCGCGCCGGGTGGCCTCCAGCAACTGCGCCGTGCGCTGGGAAATCAGGTCTTCCAGGTGGTGTCGATGTTGCTCCAGCTCGCCCTCCATCGCCAAACGCTGGCTGATGTCTTGCTGCAAGCCCACGTAGTGACTGATGCGCCCATCCTCCTGCCGCAAGGGGTAGATGGCGATGTCGTCGGTGTACACCTCGCCGTTCTTGCGTCGGTTCTTGACCTGCCCGCGCCACGATTCGCCCCGCGCCAGGGCACTCCACATGGCGGCGTAGGTTTCGCGCGGGGTCTGCCCCGACGACAGCATGTTCGCCTTGGACCCGATGACCTCGCGCGGGCTGTAGCCGCTGGAGTTCATGAACGACGCGTTGGCGTACTCGATCACGCCGCTGGGGTCGGTGATCAGCACACTCACCGGGCTTTGATCCAAGGCCAGGGACAGCTTGTACAGCTCGGACTCGATGCGCTTGCGCTCGTCGATGTTCATGGCCGCGCCCAGCAAGCAGGGGCGCCCTTGCAGTTCTACGACCTTGAGTTGGAGGTCCTGCCAATAACGGCTGCCATCGCGCCGCTGCGCCAACCACTCCAGGCGCAGGCTGGCGCCACGGTCTCCACGAAGCCAAGCGTCCCGCAGCCGGGTGGTGGCCGCCCTCATGTCGGCAGCCGAGTAAGGCGGCTCGCCAAACTGCGAGGACGCCAGCTCGTCCAGGGTGGTGCAGCGGGCATCCACCAAGGCTTGGAGGTTGGCCTCGAGCAAGTCGCCCGTCATCAAATCTTGGATGAAGAAGGCCACGCCCGAGGCCTCGAACAAGGCCCTGAACCGAGCCTCGCTGCCCCGCAAGCGTTCTTCGGCCTCTTTGGCCTCGGTGTTGTCGCGCGCGATGCCCACCAGCCCGTACACCTGGCCCTGGGCGTCACGCAGCGGCGACTTCACCACCGACAAGTGGCGCTTGCCGCCTTGCTGCACCTCGACGTCCCACCGCAGAGACTGCCCCCGGCGCAAGACCTCGTCGTCTTGCGCGCTGAACACGCGCGCCTGCTCGGGCGGCAGCAAATCCTCGTCACGCCGCCCCAGCACCTGCTCCAAGCTCATGCCGATGTGGCGTTGCGCCGCCGGATTGAAAAGCAGGTAGCGGTGCTCCAAGTCTTTGACAAAGATGAGGTCGGCCGAATGGGCGGCCATGCCCGTGAGCAAGTCCATCGCCCGCAAGCGTTCCTGGCGCTCTTGCGCCAGATCAACCGACGCCTGCAACCTCAATCCCTGGCGCTGCAGCAGCGTCAAGGCCCAGATGCCCACCAGGGTCAGGATGGCGGCCAGCAACAACTGCATCAGCGTGGGCAGGGCGTCGCGAAGGACTTCCATGCGGTCGCGCTGGGCCAGGGCCCACCAATCGGTACGCGGCACGGTGTTGCCCACCGCGATCACCTCTCGGTCTTGAGCGTCCAGGGCAGTGAACGGCACATCAACCCGCGCCATGCCGCTGCGCAGCAGCGCCGCCACCGAGCGCGGGCTCGGCAGGTGCCGCTGCAGCTGCAACCGTCCCGATCCATCGGCCTCCAACCGGATGGCGTGTTCGCCCTCCCAACGCACAAGCACGACCTCGGTGCCCACTTTGCGCACGGGGGCCAGCCCCAGCATCCCATGCAACGCGGGCGATGGATCGACCTCGGCCGCCAACACACCGCCCTCGGGTCGATCCAGACGGTGCAGAAACACCAGCGTCGGCCGACCGTCGCTGGCGTCAAAACCCAGCATCGCCGAGTCGCCCGGAGCCAGGCTCTGACCACGCGCCATCGCCTGCTGCCCCACCGCCTCGCTGCCCAGCGTTCCCAGGCGCCGCGTCCCTTCGTGGCCGCCGCTGAGCCAGACGATGCCTTGAAAACCCCCGTTGTCGCGAAACGCGGCCAACGTTCGCGCCACGTGGGCGTCGCAAACCGAATCACGGCGTTGGCAGCGCTCATCGGTATCCTGCTGGCTCTCGAGAACCGCAGCCAGGTTGCGCAAGTCCACTTGACGCTCGACCAACCAGCCCTCGATCTGGGCAGCCCGTGCGGCCTGCTCCGTCATCAACTGTTCGCCAGCCTGGCGCTCGGCGTGCTTCAGGGCCTGCCAAGCGCCCCACCCGGCCACCAGCACCACCGCCAGCGAAGCCAGGATCGCGTTGCGGTAATCGGCGGTGAAGCTCCGAACGTGGCGGCCCCAAACGGCCCTCAGGCGTTCAGCGTGGGGCATCCGACCACCCTTGCAGCAAACGATGCACCCAGTGTTCGACCTGGGCGTCGCCCAGCGGGTGGGTGACCAGCCACGCGTCGGCCACCCTGGCCGACTGGAGCCGGGCTTCATCCAGGTTGCTGACCACCACGACCAAGCGCGCCGTGGGGCTGCGCTGGTGCAGCCGTTCGGCCAGCGACCAAGCGTCTTGGGGCGATTCCCGCGCATCCACCAGCAGCAGGTCGGGCGGCACGGCTGCGATAGAGCTCAAGGCCTCTGCCTCCAGCGGGGTGCATGACGACCGCAAGCCCGGGATGTGGCGCCGCAAGGTCTGGGCCCAAGCTTGCAAATCGCCGACGGAGGGACCCAGCGCCAGCAGCGCCAAGGGCGCCTGGTTCAGGCTGCCGCCCTCGTGCCCCGGCCGCCAGCGCTGCAACCAGGCCCGAAAGTCCGCCTCCGGCATCGGGCGGGCCCACAGGTAGCCCTGCACCTGATGAACGCCTTGATGGCGCAACGCGCGCCATTGCCCCAACTCTTCGACCCCCTCGGCCACCAGCTCCATGCCCAAACCCGTGCCGAAGGCCACCGTGGCCTGCACGATGCGATCGACCTTGTGGTCGCGCCCGATGCGACGCACGAAGCCGCCGTCGATCTTCAATTCGCTGAACGGCAAGTCGGCCAACTGAGCCAAGCTGGAATAGCCGGTGCCGAAGTCGTCGATCGACAGCTTGACGCGCATGAGCGCCAAGCGGTTCAAAGTCTCCAGCGAGGCCGACCGATTCGCCATCAGGCGCGACTCGGTGATCTCCAGCGTCAAGTCCTCCAGCGCCACGCCGGCCGCCCGCGCCCGATCGCTGACCTGCTCGGGCAGGTCGAGCCGGTCGGTGCAATCCATGGAAAGGTTGACCGCCGCGCGCAATGGCCATCCCAGCGCATGCCAAGCCGCCAAGTCTTTCAGCACCTGCTCGAAGATGCACACGAACAGCGGCCACGACAGACCCGCGGCCTCCATGGCGGGCACAAAGCGCGCTGGGCTGATGGCCGGACCCTGGGGAGGCATCCAGCGCGCCAGGGCTTCCACCCCCATCACCCGCAGGGAGTACGCGTCCACCTTCGGCTGGTACCAGGGGCGGATCGTTCCATCGGCGAGCGCACGCTCCAAATCCGCCCGATCCAAGGCCAGCGGTTCGTCTTGGGCGCGCGGGGGCTCGGTCCAAACCGCTTGGGGCCCCTCGCAGCGCTGCAGCAAAGCCTCCAAGGCGTCCAACTCAGCCGGCTTGGGCAGCCCACCGATCATCTGCAAACCCAAAGTGCGCCCGAACTCCACCACGCTGGCCAACAAATCCGGCCGCGTGCCACTGACGAGCAACACCTGGATGGGCAAGCGCAAATCGGCCAACTGGTGCAAAAAGCGCGGGCCGTCCACCTCGGGCATGTCCAGGTCGCTCACCACCACGTCCACCGCGCGCTGCTTCAGCTCCAGCAGCGCCGCTTCGGCTCGCGTATGGACGAGCACGCGCCCCACCCCAATGGCTTGCAACTGCTCGACGAGGATGTCCAGATAGAGCGGATCGTCGTCCAGCGCCAGGACAACGCGCTGCGCCAAACTCATGCGGCGACTCGGTGGGAGGGATGAGGGCCCGAAGGCTAACCCGATACCCGTGACAAAAGTCTCAGGAAATCATCGGGGTGGACTTGACGAAGACGATGTTGCCGTTTGCAAGCAACACCCTCGGCCCGCCCCGGCCGCAGCCGTGACCCGGGAAGTCCGCAATACCGACGCGCGGCTTACAGGCGTCGAATTCAGCCCTGCGGCCGACCCCGATGCCGCACGGAGACCCCCATGACCGCTCGGTTTCGTCCGCTGCTCGGTGCGGCCTGGATGCTGCTGGCCAGCTCGGCCTTCGCCCTCAGTTGCGGCAACAACGACGGCCTGAGGTGCCTGGGCGAAGCCCAGCAGTACGGCCCAGGCTTCAACCCCAGCGTGGGCTTCGGCGGTTTCGGCGGCGGCAAGTGCACCGCCACCAAGACCCCGGTCGTCTTCGTTCACGGCAACGGCGACAGCGCCATCAGCTTCGACATGCCGCCCGGCACCGTCAGCGGCTACAGCAAACCCACCCTGTCGATCTATGCCGAGCTCAAGGCCCGCGGCTACAACGACTGCGAGCTGTTCGGCGTCACCTACTTGTCCAGCAGCGAGCGCGTCGCCCTGCAGTACAACCAGCACCACAGCGGCAAGTACGCCATCTTGAAAACCTTCATCGACCAAGTGAAGGCCTACACCGGCAAGTCCCAAGTCGACATCGTGGCGCACTCCCTGGGCTCGAGCATGGCCCTCGCCACGCTGCAGTACAGCGGCTCCTGGGGCAGCGTGCGCCGGTTCATCAACATCTCCGGCGGGCTGCGTGGCCTGGCCACTTGTTACTACACGGGTTACGCCAACCCCCTGGCGACCACCTGCGGCTCGCAAAACCTGTACGACACCACCCGCTTCGGTTTCTTCCCTGAAGGCTGGTACTACGGCGTTTGGGTCACCAACCGCTGGACCGGCAGCGGCACCTCGCAATCCTTGCGCAACATGCCGGCCAACCGCCCCACCGTGGCCTTCTACACCCTGTCCGCCGGCTTCAAGGACGAAGTGAGCTGCGCCACGGCCAGCTTCGTGGTCGGATGCGACCAAACGGCCAAGTTCACCCCCGCCAGCAACGTCAGGGCGCAAATCCAAGTCGGCGCGGGCAGTAACGCCACCCAAGTGGACTGGAACTGGGCCGATGGCAGCCCGCTGAACGTCGGCGGTGGCGACGGCTCCAACGGCGTGGGCCACTTCCGGGCCAAGTCCAACACCGGCGCCATCGTGCAGCGCATGCTGCTCACGAACTGCACCGGGCTGGACTGCGCCAGCGCGTACACCGCCGGGCCGAAGACGCTTTACTGAGGCCCAGGCCCAGGCCCTGGCCAGAGGCCGCGGCCATGCCAAGGGACAGAGTCGACCTTCGGCTGGAGAACCACAGCCCCTGAGTGAGGGGGTTGGAATCGCCCACGAGGGATTGGCCGTCGTTAGACTTGTAAGCATTTGCTACTTTTGCTTCGGCCCACGCCGCAACCTCCAGCATGAACCAGCTCACCCGCCTTTCCGCCGCAGCCGCTCTCTTGGTGGCCGGCACCGCCAACGCCGCGGTCATCTTTTCGGACAACTTCGACAGCAACGCCTTGGGCCTGAATGCCACCCCGGCGGGCTGGACGCTCACCTCGGGTTGGGTGGACATCATCGGCACCGGCTACTTCGACTTCCTGCCGGGCAACGGCAAGTACATCGACATGGACGGCTCCAGGAGCCAAGCCGGCACCCTCTCGCGCAACCTGAACCTCGTGGCCGGCACGTCCTACCTGCTGACTTTCGACCTCGCCGGCAATTGGCGCAACGCCGCCAAGGAGCAGGTCAACGTCTCGTTTGGCAGCACCACGGGCAGCTATAGCTTGGGCCAGAAGGTCGGTTTCACCAACTTCAGCCTCAGCTTCACGCCGACCATCAGCGGCGCCTACGGCTTGAGCTTTGCTGGCACCGGTGGCGACAACATGGGCATGCTGCTGGACAACGTCAAGGTGGCAGCCATTCCCGAACCCCAAACCTACGCGCTGCTGGCCCTGGGTTTGGTGCTGGGTGCCACGATGCGCCGTCGCCAGCGCTGACTCAGCCCAGCCAGGGCTACGGCTTGATCCCAAAAGCGGCTCGCTCGAGCCGCTTTTTTCATGCTGGTCCCGATCCCCTGCCACGCCACCTGAGCATGGCGCGCCTGGCGACGGTCTCCGACGGCCACGGGTTCCGCTTCGTGGTCCTGCCGGCGCCCACCGCGTCGAACGCGCACCCTCTGTCAAATGAAACGGCCCGCCAGGGTCGCCGGCGGGCCGTTGAGGTTCAAACTCCGTTTTCGACTTGATTGGTCAGGAACAACAGCGGAGCAGTCCCGGCAGGGTCACTCCACCGTGACCGACTTCGCCAGGTTGCGGGGCTTGTGCCGGGCCGCTACGCGCCCCGTCAAACCAAGGCCCGGGCTCCGCCCGGCGGACGATGCCTCGCATCGACCGACTTGGCTTCGCCGGCCACGGTCATTCGACCGTGACCGACTTCGCCAAGTTCCTTGGTTTATCCACGTCCGTGCCGCGGGCGCAGGCCGTGTGGTACGCCAGCAGTTGCAGTGGCACCACGTGCAGGATGGGGCTCAGGGCGCCGTAGTGCTCGGGCATGCGGATGACGTGCAGGCCCTCGCCGCTGGCGATGTGGCTGTCGGCGTCGGCGAACACGAAGAGCTCGCCGCCGCGGGCACGCACCTCTTGCAGGTTGCTCTTGAGCTTTTCCAGCAGGGCGTCGTTCGGGGCCACAGTGACCACGGGCATCTCGGCCGTCACCAGGGCGAGGGGGCCGTGCTTCAGCTCGCCGGCCGGGTAGGCCTCGGCGTGGATGTAGCTGATCTCTTTGAGCTTGAGTGCGCCTTCCAGGGCGATGGGGTAGTGCAGGCCGCGGCCCAGGAACAGGGCGTTCTCTTTGCGGGCGAAGGCCTCGGCCCAGGCGACGACCTGGGGCTCCAGGGCCAGCACGGCTTGCACGGCCACGGGCAGGTGGCGCAGGGCCTTGAGGTGCTCGGCCTCGGACTCGGCGCTGAGGTGGCCGCGCAGCTTGGCCAGCGTCAGCGTGAGCAGGAACAGGCCAACGAGCTGGGTGGTGAAGGCCTTGGTGGAGGCCACGCCGATTTCGGCGCCGGCACGGGTGATGTAGGCCAGCGCGCACTCGCGCACCATGGCGCTGGTGCTGACGTTGCAGATGGTCAGCGAGTGCGGCATGCCCAGTGAGCGGGCGTGCTTCAGCGCGGCCAGGGTGTCGGCGGTTTCGCCGCTTTGGCTGATGGTGACGACCAGGGTGCGCGGGTCGGGCACGCTGTCGCGGTAGCGGTACTCACTGGCGATCTCCACGCTGGTGGGGATCTTGGCGATGCTTTCCAGCCAGTACTTGGCGGTGCTGCCGCTGTAGTAGCTGGTGCCGCAGGCCAGGATGAGGATGCGGTCGATCTGGCCGAAGACCTCGGCGGCGCGCGCGCCGAAGAGGCTCGGTTCGATGGCGGAGACGTCGTCGACGTTGTCCAGGGTGTCGGCGATGGCCTTGGGCTGCTCGAAGATTTCCTTCTGCATGTAGTGGCGGTAGGGGCCCAGCTCGGCGGCGCCGCTGTGGGCGTGCACGGTCTTGACCTCGCGCACCACCTGCTCGAAGCGGCCGGCCTCGCTCTTGTGGGTGATCCAGTGCTTGCCCAGTTGCAGGTCGACGACGTCGCCCTCTTCCAGGTAGCAGATCTGGTCGGTCACGCCGGCCAGGGCCATGGCGTCGCTGGCCAAGAAGGCCTCGCCTTCACCGACGCCCAGCACCAGGGGCGAGCCCTCGCGGGCGCCGACCACGCGCTGCGGCTCGTCGCGGTGGAACACGGCGATGGCGTAAGCGCCGTGCAGGCGACCCACGGCCTGTTGCACGGCGTCGAGCAAGTCGCCGTCGTACAGCGAGTCGACGAGGTGGCAGATCACCTCGGTGTCGGTCTGGCTGTGGAACACGTAGCCGCGGGCTTGGAGTTCGGCGCGCAGCTCGTCGTGGTTCTCGATGATGCCGTTGTGCACCAGGGCCACGCGGCCGGGGGCGCCGTCGGCCGCGTTGGGGCCGTGGCTGAAGTGCGGGTGCGCGTTGCGCACCGCGGGCACGCCGTGCGTGGCCCAGCGGGTGTGGGCGATGCCGGTGCCCGAGGCGATGCCGTCCTCGCCGGCCTGGGCTTGCAGCTCGGCCACGCGGCTGGTGGAGCGGGCGCGGCGCAGGGCGCCGTCTTGGTGCACGGCCACGCCGCAGCTGTCGTAGCCGCGGTACTCCAGGCGCTTCAGGCCTTCAACCAGGATGGGAACGATGTTGCGCGCGCTGACCGCGCCGACGATGCCGCACATGGGGGTCTCCGAGGCCAGTGGCCGTTGAACGAGGCGCGCATGCTAGGCAGTCCAGTTCGAAATGAGCTTGCAGCATTCGTGCCTTTCTGCAATTTTCAATTTCTACCACTTCACTTTGCTTCAAAATTGCAGTTTGATATTTTTCGCGCAATTTCATGACATCCCCACTCCCCCTGGATCCGGTGGATCGCCGCCTGCTGGCCTTGCTGCAGGACGATTGCTCGCTGACCAACCAGGCCTTGGCCGAGCGGGCGCACGTGTCGCCGGCCACGGCGCTGCGCCGCGTGAAGGCCCTGGTGGAGGCGGGCGTGGTGGAGCGGCAGGTGGCCATCCTGAGCCCCCAGCACCTGAACACCGGCCTGACCGTGCTGGCCGAGGTGACCTTGGACCGCCAAGGCGCCGAGCACCTGGACGCCTTCGAGGCCCACGCCGTGGGCTTCGCCGAGGTGCAGCAGTGCTACCGGGTGTCGCCCGGGCCGGACTTCGTGCTGGTGCTGCATGCGCTCGACATGCCGACCTACCAGGCCCTGAGCCAGCGCCTGTTCACGCAGCAGGCCAACGTGCGCAACGTGAAGGCCTTCTTCGCCACCAAGCGGGCGAAGTTTCACCCGCGGGTGCCGGTGTAGGGCCCGCCGCGGCGCTGTTGGCGCATCAAGCCGCTGGACTCGGCCCCTGGATGGGCAAGCGCAGGGTGAAGCACGTTCCTTGACCCGGGGTCGACTCCACGTCGATCGAGCCCTGGTGCTTCTTGATGATGGAAAACGACAGGGACAGCCCCAAGCCCGTGCCTTTGCCCACCGGCTTGGTGGTGAAGAAGGGCTCGAAGATGCGGGCCTTGACCTCTGGGCTCATGCCGCAGCCGTTGTCGCGGATGGAGATGCACGCCTGGTCCTGCTCTTGCCAGGATCGGATGTCGATCCGGCCTTCGTGCTCGATGGCATGGCTGGCGTTGACGAGCAGGTTCATCAGCACCTGGTTGACCTGGGCCGCCAGGCAGTGCACCGGTGGCAGCGGCCCCAGCTCGGTGTGAACCTGGGCCTTGTACTTGATCTCGTGCATCAGCATGTTCAGCGTGGACTCGATGCCGGCATTGAGATCGGCATCCAACCAGTCCGAGGCGTCGATGCGAGAGAAGTTGCGCAAGTCCTGCACGATGCGCTTAACGCGGTGCAAGCCCTCCATGCTTTCGCTGATCATGGCCGGGAGGTCTTCCACCGCCAACGACAGGTCCATTTGGCCTTCCAAAGCCTCGATGCGCTGCCGTAGGGCCTCGTCCCACCCCTCCCGGGGCACGGCCTGGTAGCCCTGCAACAGCGCCAGCAAGCTGCCCACTTCGCGCGACAGGGAGTTGAGGTTGCTGCTGACGAAGCCGATGGGGTTGTTGATCTCGTGTGCCACGCCGGCCGCCAACTGACCGATGGACGCCATCTTTTCCTGTGCGGCCACTTGACGCTGCAACTCGCCGAGCTTTTCGTAGGCTCGGGCGTTGTCCATGGCCACGGCGGTGTAGGCGCACAGGTTGCGGAAGATGAGCTGCTCGCGTTCGCCATAGCTGTTGGCGTCGTCGCCCCGCACCCGCACCACCCCCACGGCTCGCTCGGCCACCTGCAAGGGCGCGATCATGGTGTGCCCGCGCTGAAGGCTCTGCCCGGTGCCTGCCCCCAACAGCATTTCGGTGCGCTCGCGCAGGGCGCGGACCAGGTGGTCCTTGGGGTCGTCGACGGAGATGGTGGTGCGGGCGGGCGCGGCCTCGCCGCAGCCCACGGCGCAGACCAAGTGCTCGCCAGCTTCGTCCAGCAGGTAGACGGCCAGGCTGCGGGTCTTCAAGAGCTGGTTCACATGGCCACGCAACACGGCCAGCACGCGGTCGGCATCCAACTGCGCGGTGATCTCTTGGCCGATGTCGGCCAACTGCAGCAGAACGTCGTGCAGGTTTTGCAGGGCCTCGGAGCGCTCGACCTCGGACTGCGCCAATTGCCGCAAATGCTCCCGCTCGGCCTTGGCCCGCTCCACCTGATGCTGCACATGCAACACCGCCGCCTGCTTGGCGGACTCTTCGGTGATGGTTTGCTGCCGAAGCTCGCTCGCGCGCTGGATGAGCTCGTAGGCCCGTTGGTGGTTGTCTCGGGCGGCATGGGCCCGAGCCTTCATCTCCAGCAGGGTCGGTGTCGGGCGGTAGCCTGGCAGGGCCGATGCCTCGTCCATCGCTTCGTTCAACCAGACCAAGATGGAATCGGGACCCGCCCCTTCGGCCGATTCGATCTCCGCCAGCGTTTGGCAAACGTCCACCAGGGTGCAACGCTCGCGCTGGTCCTTGGCCACGGCACGCGCATGCAGGGCGGCCTCGCGGGCCTGGGGCAAGCGCCCCAGGTGCATCAAGGCCCGGGCCTGCCCCAAGGTGGCGTCTGTGTGCATGTCCTTGGAGTCGACTTCAGCCGCGCGCTGGGCCAACTCGTTGTAGCTGCGCAGCGCGGCCTCGTGCTCCTTCAGGTCCAACTCGATTTCCGCCAGGTACTTCAGGGCCAACATGGCGCTTCGGTTGCTGGGGTGCGCGGCCAGCAGGCTCTGGCACTCCAACAAAACGTCGCGCGCGGCATCCAGTTGGCCCATGCGCCGCATGGCAGAGCCGGTCTGCGCCAACGCGCCGGCCAAGGCCCCGGGCCAACCGGCGTCGCGCGCCAGACCCAGACCGCGCTGTAGCCACTCGATGGCCCGCGAGTAATCCGACATGTGGGTGTAGGTGTAGCCCAGGTTGGACGCCACCGCCATGGCCCGCCGCCATTGCCCCGTGCGCAAGGAGCGCTCGAAGGCCTCGAGGAACCAGACCACGGCGGGCTGGAGCTCCGAGGACAAGCCGTCTTGCAGGCCCCGGAAATCGGCCACCGCCGCCGCCACCGCGTCACTCAAACCGTCTAGGCGCTTGGGCAGCTTCTGATCCCAGGCCTCGAAGGCCAGGGTTTGGTCGCGAAACAGGTCGGCCCGACCCATGGTGCTTTGAACCATGCATTGCCGGTCGGCATCCTGCACCCGCTCGGCATGCTGCAGGGCCTGTTGCAGGTGGTGCCGCTGCGGCTCCACCCAACCGCGATCGGCGGCTTCGTGGTGCCGCAGCCAATGCACGTCGCACAGGCCGTGGTGATCGTCCGCCCGCTCGAAGGCCTCGGCCGCCTGCCGCATCCAGGTGTCGGCCTCGTCCAGCCGCAAGTGCAGCAAACACTCTTCGGCGAGGACCAACTGCATGCGTGCCCACAGGCTCAAGCCCTCGCGGCCTTCGGGCGGTCCCAACCGCGACAGCACCTGCTGCGCCATTTGCCCAGCCAGCGTGGTGTTGCGCTGGCGCAAGGCCCAGGCGCACAGGGCCTGTTCGGGCAGGGGCAAGGCGCTGGCGCTCAGGAGGTCGGACGGCAAGGTCGACTCGGCGACCAGGGGAAACATCGCGAGCGCCTGATTCCAGCTCATGCCGTGCATCCTTGCGGGGTTTCGGGGGCGGATTGCCCGCGTTCAAGGATAGGTGCCGCAGCCCATCAACGCCAACGGCCACGACCGCCGGCAAAGGCTCAGGGCGTGCCCGATGTCACACCCATCGAGGGTGGCCGCCAACGCCGGGAGAACCCGTCAAAGGCGCCACTGCTGCTGCAGCCGCACGCACTGAAAATCGGGCAAGCCGGCCAACCAATCGGCCACGCAACGTCGTCGCGCGCGTTCGCCCGAAGCCACCCGCAGGCGCTGCAACACCGGGCCCGGCAAGCAGCGCTCCGGGTCGGCCCAGCACGTTTCCAACAGCCCCTGCATGGCGCTGAGGCCACGCGACAGCGTGGGCGCCAACTCGGGCGCGTGGAAGACCTTGCGGTCCACCAACTCCCCCAGTTGCTTCAGCCAGGCCCTGGCCTGAGGCATCAAACTGGCTTGGTAGCGCAACAGCGGGCTCTCGAACTCGGGCCATTCGTCGACCTCCACCGACACGACGAAGGCGTTGATGAGGGTGCCGATGGCCCGCCGGCGCCGCGCCTCGGACGCACCGAACAGCGAGTCCGCCAACGCAGCATGGTCGTCCACCTCGACGGCACTGGCCCAGCCTGCGTCCGGCACCACCTTGCGCCAGTCGTCGTGCCCGATGCGCCCCAGGGCGATGCCATCCTCCAATTCATGCACGCCGTGCGCGATCTCCCACGCCAGCTTGACGATGCTGCAGTCCCATGAGGGCGGTCCGGCCCGACCCGCGCGCTGCGCATCCGCGCGCACGGCCGGGCGCAGGAAGCGCTCGGCGTCCGACGAGGACACGCCCTCCACCATCCAAGCCACCGCCGCAGCCTCCTCCTCGTAGTAGGCCCCCGGCGGCTGGACGCTGTGGGGCGGCACCACCGATGGCCAGGCGGCGGGGTGCGTCAGGCAGCCGATCAACACGCGCCGCGACAGATCCAACCCATGGGACTCCGAGTAGCTTTCCAGCGCACACACGGCCCGCAAGGCTTGGGCGTCGACCTGAAATCCGCCCCAGTCGGCCATCCAGGTCTGGAGGGCCAACTCGCCACCATGACCCAGAGGCGTGCTGCCAAGAAAGCGGGCGAAGGCGATGGCCTCGACCAGGTTGGGATCGGGCAACACGGCCCGCCAAGGGGCATCGGGGGAATGCAGGGCATCCAGGGCCCGCAACAAACCCCGCGACAACTGCGCCACTTCCAGCGATTGCGTCAATCGCGTGCGCATCAAGTCGCCTTGATCGAGCCCCGGCAACACGTACTTGCCCTGCAAGCGCCGGAAGCCCGAGCAGTGCAGCAATCGGGCGCGATCCCGCGCGTAGGGATTGCGGTAGGCCCCTTTGGCCCGGTTGACTTCGTCGGCCGACCGACGCTGGGCCCACAGGGCAATGGCCTGCAAGCGGGCAGCTGCGTCCGATTGAGCGGTACTTCCCATGGCAACTCCTCGGTTCAGCCTGGGGGAACATCCCGTGCGCGATGCCCCGTGGCGGACAAGTCGTCTGAAGATAGCCCTCTGCACCTGCCCGACGCCGGCATCACCGGGTCAAGCGCTCGGTTGCAGTGTGACAGACGCCACGGTTCCCGGCCATGCCTCCGCCACCGGTCGGCGTTGGCCGCGGCCCGCCCGAGAGCTCAGGAACCCAACACCCCGTAGGCGTACCCGATGCTCAGCCCCACAAAGGGCGCGCGCTGCGTGTTGCCGCGCAAGGTGCCCCACTGCCCCGCACCCAGGCGCACGCGCAGGCGTTCGTGGGGGCCGGTGCCCTCCCACTGCACCCAGGCCTCGGTCTGGCCCACGGCGCCACCGCCCACGGCCACCCCGCC
Organism: Inhella sp.; assembly: GCF_027532025.1. Classification (GTDB taxonomy): domain Bacteria; phylum Pseudomonadota; class Gammaproteobacteria; order Burkholderiales; family Burkholderiaceae_C; genus Inhella. The sequence goes on from NZ_JAPZSY010000061.1 coordinate 21,180, forward strand.
GCCGCCGGCAGCCCCCACCAGTCCCTCCACGCCCGCACGCCAGCGCCAGGCCCCCGAACCCCGGGGCGACGACTGCAGGCCGACGCCGAACAGACCGATGGCATACGCCCCGGCTTTGCCACTCGCGGCCGCGTTGCCCTGGGCAGCGCCGTACAGGTGCGGGCCCAACTCGCGATTCACACCGAGCAGGGCCTTGGTGACGGCTTGCTGGCTGCCATCCTTGAAGCGCACGCTGTTGTGGTGCTGCACGCCGCCCCACAGGATTTGTTGGCGCACGATGCCGTCTTCGCGATCGCGTCCGAGCTCGTCCGTGCTGCGTCGCCCCTCGAGCGGCAGCACCAAGCTCAAGCGCGTCTCCTGCGCCGAGAAGCGGCCGTTCATCGACTGGGTGCGGTTCGCGTCCAAGCGCAGGGCCGGGCCCCAGGGGGTGATCCAGCGCAGCGTGGGCCCCACCCGCCACAGGCGGCCGCTGCCGGTGTCCACCCCGCCGCCACCGCCCAGGCCCACGCCCCCTTGGACGCCCAGGCGCAGTTGGGGGTGGAACAGGGCCCAGTCGGTGCCGGCGTTGAGCAAGACCTCCATGTAGCCGTCGATGCCGCCTTTGGCCGCACCCGCGGCTTCAACGCCCCACCAGGCATCGGGCGCGATGTACTGACGGGCATCGGCCCCGGCGCGGCCCAGACGCTCGCGCAGCGGCTGACCCTCGCGGTTGCGGCTGCCGCCCCGGGTCGTGTAGTAGCCGCCGCTGAGCGCCATCTCGTCAAAGCCCACCCCACCGCGCGCGTGGGTGCGCCCAGGGCGCCCCACGTCGCTCGGCGCGAAGGCGCGGAAGTCGTCCATGCGGCCCAGGGTCAGGGTCCAGGTGGTGTCGCGCACGTTGCCGCTGGGAAAGCGCGTGTGCGCCAAGCCCGCCCCCAGGTACCACGGCCCCCATTCCTGGCGCACCTGCAGTTCGGGCCGCACCATGAAGCCACCACCGAAGCGCAGCGCCGGGCTGCTGAGCCCGCCGCCGGCGCCCAAGGTCAGGTTGGCGGCCAGGTGGGTGTGGCTGCCCAGCCGCCAGCGGCGCTGGCCGGTGACGCCAAACACAAACACCCCACCCAAATTGCCCTTGGCGGTGCCCAGAACCGTGGGCCCGAAGCCCCAGTCGTCGTCCACCGCCACCAGCCAGCTGCCCGCCAGCAAACCAGCCGACTGCCCGTTGGGCAAGCGCAGCGGCTGGGCCGACAGCTCGGCGGTGGCCGGGCGGGTGTCGCGGGGCGCCGCCAGCGGCACGGGGTTTTCGTCGGCCCAAACCGGAGCCACCAGGGCGCAGCCGAGCAACAAAGACACGGTCTTCATCGTCAACGCTTCAGCACGAGCAAGCCCTTGAGGTACTCGCCCTCCGGGAAGCACAGGGTTTGGGGGTGATCGGGGGCGGCGCCCACGCGCGCGACGATGGCGCCGTCCACGCCGGAGTCCGTGCCAGCACTCGCCACGATCTTGTGGAACAGCTCGGGGCCCACGCCACCGCTGCAGCTGTAGGTGGCCAGCAGGCCGCCGGGCGCCAGCAGCTTCAGGCCCAGGCGGTTGATGTCTTTGTACGCGCGGCTGGCCCGTTCGGCATGCGCGGCGCTGGGGGCGAACTTGGGCGGGTCGAGCACGATGGCGTCGAACTGCCGCCCTTCCTTCAGGAACTGGCGCAGCGTGGCGTTCACATCGGCATCGAGCGCCGTGTGGTGCGCGGGGTCGAAGCCGTTCAGCACCACATGCGCGGTGGCGCGCGCCAAAGCCGGGGCCGAGGAGTCGACGCTGGTGACCTCGGTGGCACCACCCGCCAGCGCCGCGACCGAAAAGCCGCCCGTGTAGCTGTAGCAATTGAGCACGCGCTGCGCCTTCAGGCGGCGCACCCACACGGCAAAGTCGCGTCGGTTGTCGCGCTGGTCCAGGTAGTAGCCGGTCTTGTGGCCCTCGGCCACGTCCAGGGTCAGGCGCCAGCTGCTCTCCAGCAGCTCCACGGTGGTGGGGCCTTCGCCGCGCAGCCAGCCGGTGACGGGCGGCAGGCCCTCGAGCTGGCGCACGCCGCTGTCGCTGCGCTCGTACAACTTTGCGAGGCCAGTCGCGGCCAGCAGGGCATCGGCGATCACGCCCTTCCACTGCTCGGTGCCAGCGGCGAGGAACTGCGCGACGAGCGTGTCGGCGTAGCGATCGACGATCAGGCCCGGCAGGCCGTCGGCCTCGCCGTGGATGAGGCGCACGCCGTTGCTCTCGATGCCCAAGCGCTCGCGCACGGCCAGCGCGGCGAGGATGCGGCGCTCGAAGAACTCGGCGTCGATGCGCTCGGCCTCGTCAAAGCTCCAAGCGCGCACCTTGATCGACGAGCTCGGGCTGTACGCCGCCCAGCACAAAAAGCCACCGTCGCTGCCCACCACGCGCACCGTCTCGCCGAAGTCGGCCTTGCCCTTGGCGATGGAGCCTTCGAACCCCCAGGGGTGGCGGCGCAGCAGCGAGCGCTCCTTGCCCGGACGCAGTTGGATGGTTTTCATAGGGGCGGCATTGTGGCGGCTTGCCGCCGGCGGGCCATCATTTGCGGCCCTTGGCGCGCGGGTGCGCGGCGTCGTACACCTGGGCCAGGTGCTGCCAGTCCAGCCGGGTGTAGACCTGGGTGGTGCGGATGTTGGCGTGGCCCAGCAGTTCCTGCACGGCGCGCAGGTCGCCGCTGCTTTGCAGCAAGTGGCTGGCGTAGCTGTGGCGCAGCATGTGCGGGTGCACGTGCGCCGGCAGTCCGGCTTGCACCGCCACCTGGGCCAGGCGCACGCGGGCTTGGCTGGGGCTCAGGCGGGCGCCGCGTTCGCCCAGCAGCAGGGCAGGCTCGTCGGAGCGCGCCCATTGGCCGCGCACGGCCAGCCAGTCGCGCAAGGCGCGCAGGGCCGGTTCGCCCAGGGGCACGGCACGGCGCTTGGCGCCCTTGCCCAGCACGTGGGCCTCGGTGTTGGCCAGGTCGACGTGCCCCGCGCCACCGGGCTGCACGTCCAGGCCCAGCACCTCGCTCAGGCGCAATCCAGCGCCGTAGAGCAGTTCGATGAGGCAGCGATCGCGCCGGCTCGCCACATCGTCCCCCTGTGCGTGGTCGGCCAGGGCGACGGCATCGTCCACCGCCAGGGCTTTGGGCAGTGGCCGAGCGGCCTTGGGGGCCTTGACGCCGGCCAGCGGGTCGTGGTCGATGCGGCGCTGCTGCGCCAGCCACTGGTAGTAGCCCCGCCAGGCCGACAAGATCAACGCCAAGCTGCGCGGACCCAAACGCGCCGCATGCAGCTCGGCCACCAAGCCGCGGGCCGTGCTGGGGCGCAGTTCGTCCAAGGCCAGGCCCAGGCTCTGGCAACCGGCTTGCAGGCGGGCCAGCGCGTCGGCGTAAAGGCGCAGCGTGCGTTCGGCCAAGCGGCGCTGCACGCGCAGCGTCGTCAGGTAATCGTCGAAGGGGTGGAGCGCGTCAGGCAAGGTGCTTGGCGAGCGCGGTGCCCGCCACTTCAGCCACGCGCAGCAGGAACTCGTTGCCCTTGTCGGGCGCGTAGCGGGTGGCGTCGGGCGAGGCCAGCACGATCAAGCCGAACGGCGCCCCATCGGCCGCCTGACCCGGACGGCGCAGGGGGATCAGGGCCATCGAGCCCACGGGCCCGGCCACCCAGCGCGAGGGCGCGCTGCCGTCGTTCAGCGTGCAGCGGGGCTCGGCCAGTTCGGCGGCCAGGGCCTTCACGTCGTCGGCCACGGGCGCCGCCCAGTCGGCCTGCGCCTGCTCGGGCTTCACGCCCCACACACGCAAGGCCGCTTGGGGGATCAGGAACTGCTCGCGCAGGCCCTCCAACAGGCTTTGCGGCGTGGCACCGTCCTGCATCTGGGCCAGGGTCCAGCGCTGCAGTTTTTCAAAGTGGCCGAGGTTTTCGGTGCCGGCCCGGATCATCTCGATGATGCGCTGCTCCAGGCCCTTGATGCGCTGACGCAGCATGTCGGCCTGGCGCTCTTGCAGGCTCACCGTGCGGTGGCCCAGCGGGTGGCTCAACTGGATGGCCGCCAGCAGGTCGGCGTAGCGCTCGAAAAAACTGGGGTTGGCGGCCAGGTAGTTGGCCAAGTCCTGCTCGGTGATGCCTTGAATGTCGGGGGTGCTCACAGCTCGATCTCTCCATCAAAAACCGTCTCAGCCGGGCCCGTCATGAAGACGCTGCCCTGGCCATCCCATTCGATGCGCAGCAGCCCGCCACGCGCTTGCACTTCCACCGCGGGGTCGAACCACCCGGCACGGATGCCCGCGACCACCGCCGCGCAGGTGCCGGTGCCACAGGCCAGGGTTTCGCCAGCACCGCGCTCGTAGACGCGGATGCGGGCGTGGCCGCGGTCCAGCACCTGGAGGAAGCCCACGTTCACGCCCTGCGGAAACGCCGGCAGCGCCTGGATGCGCGGGCCCAAGGTGCCGACGGGCGCAGCATCCACATCGTCCACGCGCAGCACGGCGTGCGGATTGCCCATGGACAGCACGGCCACGCCCTGCAGCAAGGGCTCGTCGCCGGGCACGAAGGGGACCCGCGCGGACTCAAACACCGGCGGCCCCATGTCCACACGCACACGCCCGTCCGCCATCAGGCGCAACTCCAACACGGCATTGACGGTGCGCACGCGCACCGTGTCGCGCTCGGTCAGGCCCTTGTCGCGCACGAAACGCACGAAGCAGCGCGCGCCATTGCCGCAGTGCTCCACCTCGGCGCCATCGGCGCCATTGAAGATGCGGTAACGGAAGTCGATGCCGGGCTCGGTGCTCGCCTCCACCACCAGAATCTGGTCGCAGCCCACGCCGAAGCGGCGGTCGCCCAAACGACGCAATTGCGTGGGGCTCAAGGCGAAGGGCTGGCGGGTGGCGTCGATCACGACGAAGTCGTTGCCGGCGCCCTGCATCTTGGTGAAGGGCAGGTGCATGGAGCGATTGTCGCGGGCGACGCCGGTCAGTAGAGGGGGGGCTCGCCCTCAGGCCGCGTCTTGAAACGCTTGTGCACCCACAGGTACTGGGCGGGTTGCTCGCGCACCTGGGCCTCCACCCAGCGGTTGAGCAAGGCGGTGTCGGCCAAGGCATCGCCCGTGGGGAAGCCCTCCAAGGGCGGCAGCGCCTTGATGCTGTAGCCCAGACCACCGGGCCGGATGTGGACGATGAGCGGCAACACCAGCATGTCCAGGCTCTGGGCCATCTTGGCCGGCGCCAGCAGCGTGCAGGCGGGCACGCCAAAGAAGGGGACAAAGGCTGAGCCATCACGACCAAAGTCCATGTCGGGCGCGTTCACGAAGCCATAGCCCTGGCGGATCCACTTGATCACGGGCCGGGCGCCCTCGTGCCGGTCCACCAGCGCGTTGGTGCCGAAGCGTCCGCGCGCGCGCAGCAGGGCCGCGTCGATGACGGGGTTGCTTTGCCGCTGGTACACGTCCAGCGCTGGGCGGCTTTGCCGCAGCATCAAGGCCGGGCCCACCCACTCCAGGGCCACGAAATGCGGCACCAGCCACATCACCGGCCGGTCGCTGCGCTCGGCCAGCGTCAAGTCGCCTTCGATCTGCATCAGGCGCAGCAAGCGCCGGCGCGAGGCAAACATGAGCAAGCTGCGCTCCAGGATGGAGCGCCCCACCCACCCAAAATGCTCGCGCGCCAGGGCCTCGCGCTCGGCCTCGCTCCGTTCAGGAAAGCACAGCGCCAGGTTGCGACGCGCAATCCGCCGGCGAGAGCCAGCCAGCCGCCACAGCACAGCCCCCAAGCCGCGCCCCAAAGCGGCCAGCACCGGCATCGGCAGCCAGTGCAACAACCACATCAGCCCGATGCCCAGGTGCGCGCCGCCGCGAGACAGCAGCCGCTTCATGCCACCCCCTCCACACCCCGCGGTGCCTTGTAGCGGTTGTAGCCCCACAGGTACTGGCTGGGCATTTCGCGAATCAACAACTCCATCGCGCGGTTGGTGGCCTCGGTGAGGACATCCAAGCTGGGCTCACCAGGTGGGAAGGGGAAGTCGCGCACGTGCAGCACGAAGCCCCGCCCCCAGCGCAACCGTTCGCACCAGAACAAGACAGGCACGCAGCCGGTTTGCTGCATCAACCGAGCCGCCAGGGTCATCGTGTACGCGGGCTGCCCAAAGAACGGCTGCCACTGGCCCATGCCCTCGGGAGGCACTTGGTCGGGCAACACGCCCACGGCCTCGCCTTTTTTCAGGGCGCGCAGCATCTGCCGGATGCCGGCCACCGCCGCCGGGGCCGCCGTGAGGTGATCGCGGTCGCGCGAGGCCGCGACCAGGTCGCGCAGCCAAGGCTTGCGCGCCGGGCGGAACATGACGGTGATGGGGTGGGCGGCGCCAAACCGCTCGGCATAGGCCTGCGCGGCGGCCTCGAAACAGCCCATGTGCGGCGTCAGGATCATCAAGCCGCGCCCCTGCGCCAGGGCGGCTTGCACCTTCTCGACCCCGTCCCAGCGCACCCAATCGCCCAGGGGCCGCGTGCGCGGCCGCAGCCACAGCCAGGGGATCTCGAACAGCATGCGCCCGGCCGACGCCACCGCCCCGACCCAGGGCACCCCGGCCCGCCGAGCGTTCGCGCACAGCCGCTGGCGGTAGCTGGGCGATAGCGCAAAGGCCCACCAGCCGGCTGCGGCGCCCAAGCCGTGCAAAAGCCACAGGGGCCAGCGAGACATCCAACGCAAGAAAAACATGGGCAGATAATGCGGCGGTCGCCGAGTTAACCAGACAACTTGCGGGGCGACGGAGCTTCGGGCTCCACCAAATGCCGCTAAAGCGTCGCCGCCACCTCCCTGGTACGGCAACGCCGGTTGCAACGTTCACAGGAGTTTATGCAGTGGCATCCAGCGATTTCCTCTTCACGTCCGAATCGGTCTCGGAAGGGCACCCCGACAAGGTGGCCGACCAGATTTCCGACGCCATCCTGGACGCGATCTACACCCAAGACCCCCTGAGCCGCGTCGCGGCCGAGACCCTGTGCAACACGGGCCTCGTGGTGCTGGCCGGTGAGATCACCACCAACGCGCACGTCGATTACATCCAGGTCGCCCGCGACACCATCAAGCGCATCGGCTACGACAACACCGAGTACGGCATCGACTACAAAGGCTGCGCCGTGCTCGTGGCCTACGACAAGCAGAGCAACGACATCGCCCAGGGCGTGGACCGCGCCAGCGACGACTACCTGAACATCGGCGCCGGCGACCAAGGCCTGATGTTCGGCTACGCCTGCGACGAGACGCCCGAGCTGATGCCCGCGCCGATTTACTACGCGCACCGCCTGGTCGAGCGCCAAGCCCAGTTGCGCAAAGACGGCCGCCTGCCCTTCCTGCGCCCCGACGCCAAGAGCCAGGTGACCATGCGCTACGTGGACGGCAAGCCCCACAGCATCGACACCGTGGTGCTGAGCAGCCAGCACGCGCCCGAAATGAGCCTGGGCGACAAGATGAAGCCCGAGTTCATCGAGGCCGTCATCGAAGAAATCATCAAGCCCGTGCTGCCCAAGGAGTGGCTGCAGGACACGAAGTACCTGGTGAACCCCACCGGCCGCTTCGTCATCGGCGGCCCGCAGGGCGACTGCGGTCTCACGGGGCGCAAGATCATCGTGGACACCTACGGCGGCGCCTGCCCGCACGGCGGGGGCGCCTTCTCGGGCAAGGACCCGACGAAGGTCGACCGCTCGGCCGCCTACGCCGCGCGTTACGTGGCCAAGAACATCGTGGCCGCCGGCCTGGCGCGCCAGTGCCAGATCCAGGTGGCCTACGCCATCGGCGTGGCCCGCCCGATGAACGTCACGGTCTACACCGAAGGCACGGGCGTCATCAGCGACGACCAAATCGCCGCCTTGGTCAACGAGCACTTCGACCTGCGCCCGCGCGGCATCATCGAGATGCTGAACCTGCGCCGCCCGATCTACGAGAAGACCGCCGCCTACGGCCATTTCGGTCGCGAAGAACCCGAGTTCACGTGGGAGCGCGTGGACAAGGCCGGAGCCCTTCGGGCGGCGGCGGGTCTGTAATCCACCACGTTCGCGTCAAGTCCGCCCTTCAGGCGCCCACTCGAACCCCGGCCCAGGCCGGGGTTCGGCGTTTCAGGCGCCCGAGAATCGCGCTGCACCCGTTCGCGCCCATGCCCAGCCTCAGCCTCAACGACCTGCGCCGCCACGCGGTGGCCCGCAGCCTGTTCGCGCCCACGTCCCTGGACGAGGCCGTGCAGCGCCTGGGCGGTTTCGTGCAGGCCGACCCCCTGCGCGCCCCCGCGCGGGCGCAAGACCTCACCCTGCGTCACCGCGTGCGCAGCTACCGCGTGGGCGACCTGGAGCGCCGCTACCCGCGCAGTGGCTTGCAAGAAGACTTCTTCGTCAACTACGGCTTCGTCACGCCGGGCCTGCGGGCGCTGATGCACCCGCGCCGCGCCCGGCGCACGTGGGACCGCACCCGCCAGCGCCAGGCGGAGGAGGTGCTGGCGGTCGTCGCCGCGTTGGGCGAAGCCCATCCGGCTGCGGTGGACGCTGCGCTGGGGCACGGCAAGGTCAAGAACTGGTTCGGCGGCGACAGCCGCTTGTCCACCGAACTGCTGGATGACCTGCATTACCGCGGCCAGCTCGACGTGGTGCGCCGCGACCAGGGCACCCGCGTTTACGCGCTGGCCGCGCCTTGGACACCGCCCGCGGACCCGCAGGCGGCGATGGACGCGCTGGCCGATGCCCTGGTGCAAAAGTACGCGCCCTTGCCCGCCGCCACGCTGTCGCAGTTGATCTTCATGCTTTACGCCGCCGCCTACCAGTGGGTGGACCTGCGCAAGGCGACGCTGACCCGCGCCAAACAGCGCCTGGCACAGGCCCGCGTGGACGGCACCGACTGGTTCTGGCCTGACCATGAATCGCCGGCCGAGGGCTGGCGCATCCCCAGCCGAGTCCGCCTGCTCGCCCCTTTCGACCCCGTGGTGTGGGACCGACGGCGCTTCGAACGGCTGTGGGGCTGGGCTTACCGCTTCGAGGCCTACACCCCCGCCGCGAAACGCGTGCGCGGCCATTACGCCCTGCCCTTGCTGTGGCGCGACCGCGTCATCGGCTGGGGCAATTTGAAGTGGCGCGACGGCGCTCTGCGCGCCGAGCTGGGGTATGCCAGCGGCCACGCGCCCCGCGAGCCCGGCTACGCCGATGCCCTGCAACAGGAACTGGACCGATTCACCACCTTCATGACCCCTACTTCTGCACCCCGGCCATGACGCAACGCCCCTTTGACTTCCTGCTCGGCACCCTCAGCTCGGTGCTTCTCACGCTGAACACCGTGTTCTGGTGCACGCCGCTGTTGACACTCTCGGTGCTCAAGCTGCTGCTGCCCGTGGCCGCCCTGCGCCGGCGCATCGACCCGGTGCTCAACACCATCGCCGCCCAGTGGATCGCCTGCAACAGCGCCTGGATCGGTTGGCTGCAACGCCATCACCCGTGGCGGGTCGACATCGAGGGCACGCTGCGCCCCGGGGGCTGGTACCTGGTGAACTGCAACCACCGCTCGTGGGTGGACATCTTTGTGCTGCAAAAGGTGTTCAACCGCCGCATCCCCATGCTGAAGTTCTTCCTGAAGCAACAGCTGATCTGGGTGCCCGTCATCGGCCTGGCCTGGTGGGCCCTGGACTTCCCCTTCATGCGCCGGCACTCGGAGGCGCAGTTGAAGAAGAACCCCGCGCTGCGCGAGCAAGACCGGCAAACCACCCGGCGCAGCTGCGAGCGCTTTGCCTTGGTGCCCACCAGCGTCATGAACTTCGCCGAGGGCACACGCCTCACCGACGCCAAGCACGCGGCGCAGCAGTCGCCCTACGAGCACCTGCTCAAGCCCAAAGCGGGCGCGCTGGCGCTCGCCCTGAACGCGATGGGGCACCAGTTTCAGGCGCTGCTGGACGTGACCGTCGTCTACCTGGACGGCACCCCTAGCTACTGGGATCTGGCCTGCGGCCGCATGGGCCGCGTGGCCCTGCACGTGATGGAGCGCCCCATTCCCACGCACCTCGTCGACGGCGACTACGGCGGCGATGCCGCCTTCCGTGCCGAGTTCCAGGCTTGGCTGGGTGAGATCTGGACCGAGAAAGACCGCCGCATCGCGGCGATGCTCATGGCCCGCTGAGGGGCCGCCCTCGCCTGCTCGCGCTGGTCAGACGATGGTAAGGTGCTCGGTGCCGGCGCCGATGTCGCCGGCACGGGCGCGGGCGCTGTTGAGCTTGATGTTCAGCCGCAAATCGTTCACCGAATCGGCGTTGCGCAGCGCGTCCTCGTAAGTCACCTTGCCGGCTTCGTAGAGGTCGAACAGGGCCTGGTCGAAGGTTTGCATCCCCAGCTCGCGCGAGCGCTTCATCACGTCCTTGATCTCGCCCACTTCGCCCTTGAAGATCAATTCTTGGATCAGCGGTGTGTTGATCATGATCTCCACCGCCGCCACCCGACCCTTGCCCTCGCGCCGCGGCAACAGCCGCTGCGACACCAAGGCCTTGAGGTTGAGCGACAGGTCCATCAGCAGTTGCTGACGCCGTTCTTCCGGGAAGAAGTTGATGATCCGGTCCAGCGCCTGGTTGGCGCTGTTGGCGTGCAGGGTGGCCATGCACAAGTGGCCGGTTTCGGCAAAGGCCACCGCGTGATCCATGGCCTCGCGGTCGCGGATTTCGCCCATCAAGATCACGTCCGGCGCCTGGCGCAGCGTGTTCTTCAGCGCCATCTCCCAGCCATCGGTGTCGATGCCCACTTCACGCTGGGTGACGATGCAGTTTTTGTGCGGGTGCACGAACTCCACCGGGTCTTCGATGGTGATGATGTGGCCGTAGGTCGACTCGTTGCGGTGGTCGACCATGGCCGCCAGCGTGGTGCTCTTGCCCGAGCCGGTGCCTCCCACCAAGATGATGAGACCGCGCTTGGTTTCGGCCAGCGGCTTCAGGATGGTCGGCAGGTCCATGCTGGCCACCGTGGGCAACTGGGCCGGAATGGTGCGCAGCACCATGCCCACATGGCCTTGCTGGATGAAGGCGTTGACCCGGAAACGACCGATGCCCTGCGGCGCGATGGCGAAGTTGCACTCCTTCGTCTTCTCGAACTCCGCCGTCTGCTTGTCGTTCATGATGGCCCGCGCCAGCTGGATGGTGTGCTGGCCCGCCAGCGGCTGGGGCGACACCTTCGTGATCTTGCCGTCCACCTTGATGGCCGGCGGGAACTCGGCCGTCAGAAACAAGTCCGAGCCCTTGCGCGACACCATGAGGCGAAGCAGGTCGTTGATGAACTTTGAGGCTTGATCGCGTTCCATGGTGATTCCTTTGCTTGCCGCCCTCGCTCGGCATCGCCCGGCCCTCGGGGCCCGGCTGGGGTCCGACTCAGCCCGGGAAGTTCTCTGGCGTCTTGGCGCGGCTGCGGGCTTCGGCCGCGCTGATGACGTTGCGCTTGACCAAGTCCATCAGATTTTGGTCCAGCGTTTGCATGCCCTGGCCCTGCCCTGTCTGGATGGCTGAATACATCTGTGCGATCTTGTTCTCGCGAATGAGGTTCCGGATCGCCGAATTGCCGATCATGATTTCGTGCGCCGCCACCCGGCCGCTGCCGTCCTTGAGCTTGCACAAGGTCTGCGAAATGACGGCCACCAGCGACTCCGACAGCATCGCGCGCACCATTTCTTTTTCGGCCGCAGGGAACACGTCCACCACGCGGTCCACCGTTTTGGCCGCGCTGCTGGTGTGCAAAGTGCCGAACACCAAGTGGCCGGTTTCGGCCGCCGTCAGCGCCAGACGGATGGTTTCCAAGTCGCGCAGTTCACCCACCAGCACCGCGTCCGGGTCTTCGCGCAAGGCGCTGCGCAAGGCGTTGGCAAAGCTCAGGGTGTGGGGCCCCACCTCGCGCTGGTTGATCAGGCACTTCTTGCTTTCGTGCACGAACTCGATCGGGTCTTCGATGGTCAGGATGTGGCCGTACTCCGTCTCGTTCAGGTGGTTCACCATCCCCGCCAAGGTGGTGCTCTTGCCCGAGCCCGTGGGCCCGGTCACCAGAACCAAGCCACGCGGCTTCAGGGCCAGCTCGGCAAACACCTTGGGCGCGTTGAGCTGCTCCAGCGTCAGGATCTTGCTCGGAATCGTCCGGAACACGGCGCCCGCGCCGCGGTTCTGGTTGAAGGCGTTGACGCGAAAGCGCGCCAGGCCCTGGATCTCGAACGAGAAGTCCACCTCCAGCGTGTCCTCGTAGACCTTGCGCTGGGCGTCGTTCATGATGTCGTACACCATGTCGTGCACCCCACGGTGGTCCAGCGGCTCGACGTTGATCCGTCGCACGTCGCCGTGCACGCGGATCATGGGCGGCAGGCCGGCCGAGAGGTGCAAGTCCGAGGCCTTGTTCTTGACCGAAAACGCGAGCAGTTGCGTGATGTCCATGGTGGCGGCGCGAAGCGGGTAGTCTGCGAGCCATTATGGCCACGCTCCACGACCGAATCACCGCCGTCCACATCCGGATTGACACGGCCACGCGCGCCGCCCAACGCCCCCTCGGCAGCGTGCGCTTGCTGTGCGTCAGCAAGACGCAGCCTGCCGAGGCGTTGCGCGCTGCCCACGCCGAAGGCGAATGCGACTTTGGCGAAAACTACGTGCAAGAAGCCCTGGACAAAATCGCCTCCTTGGCCGACATCCGCCGCCACCTGACCTGGCATTTCATCGGCCCGCTGCAAAGCAACAAGAGCCGCCTCGTGGCCGAGGCGTTCGACTGGGTGCACAGCGTCGACAGCCTGAAGCTGGCCCGGCGCCTGTCCGACCAACGCCCGGCCGACCTGCCGCCACTGCAGGTGTGCCTGCAGGTCAACATCAGCGCCGAGTCCAGCAAACACGGCCTGACCCCGGACGAGGTGCCCGCCTTGGCCCAGGCCGTGGCCGCCCTGCCCCGGCTGAGGCTGCGCGGCCTCATGAGCATCCCCGCACCGGGCGACACGGGCGCCCATGCACGCCTGGCGCGGCTGCTGCAACCTGGGATGGACACGCTCAGCATGGGCATGAGCGAAGACCTGGAGGCGGCCATTGCGGCCGGCGCCACCTGGGTGCGCGTGGGCACGGCGGTGTTCGGGCCGCGAACCCCCGAGGTCTGAACCGCCAGAAAAAAGGCCCGCTTGCGCGGGCCTTGGCGGGGGGAGCCGGTAAGGCTCAGAACGAGTAGCGGACCGTGACCTGAAGCGCCCACTGCGATTCGCCGCGGTTTTGGCGGGTGGTGAAGTCGCTCGGGTCGTTGACCGAGTACACCATCTTGCCCGTCGACGGATCGATGCCCGCGAAGTTCACGAAGTTGCGAACGTTGCCACCAGTGCCGAAGCCGACTTCGTCGATACGGCCCCAGCGACGATTCAGCATGTTGCCGAAGTTCTGCAGGTCCAGCGTCACCGTGCCCTTGTGGCCGGCGAACAGGCCAGGGATTTCCTGGCTCACGCGCAAGTCGAAGCTGTTGGTGAATTTCGAGAAGGCTGCATTGCGCCCCACCACGCCGCCCTTGGCATCCCGCAGGGCCTTGTTGGCGTCGACCACCGACCAGAACTTGGCCTCGGCCGCGGCACCCGAGTTGGCCACCGTGTTCGTCGAACCCGGCAGCTTGAACAGGACCTCGCCAGAGCCTTGGCCCTTGGGCACGTACAACAGGTCGTTGCCCGACACGCCGTCGCCGTTCATGTCGTTGTTGAAGGTCCAGCTGTAGGGCTTGCCGGTGCGGCCTTCGTAGGTCACGCCCAGGGTGGTGCGGTACTTGCCGAAAAACGCCTTGCTGTAGCTCAGATTGGCATTGACACGCTGACGGATCAGGTAAGCCGAATTCGCCACCACCTCTTCGTTCGGGTTGTAGCTGGCGCGGTTGACCCAGTTCGAGTTGGCCGTCGACGAGGTCAGCGGGCTGACCTCCTTAGCCGTGGTCCAGGTGTAGGCCGCCGTCCATTGCAGGCCGGGCATCGGGCGCTGCGAAACCGACAGCGTGACCTGATCACCGCCGCCCAGCTTCGTGCGTTCCACCAGGGTCACGTTGTTGAAACTGACGTTGTTCAAAGCTTTGACGAGCGATCCGCAACCGGTGGTCGGCGTTGCGCCGCCCGCAGTCCAGCAATTGGGGTTGCGACCGGCAGCGTTCCAGAACAACTGACGACCATCTGGGGACGTGGCGGTGACCGTGCCCAGGTTGAGATATTGGTAGTACAGGCCGTCTTGGACGTCGGTATGCAGCCATTCGGCGCCGACAGTCAGGCCGTACCAGGGCAACTCGGTGTCGAAAGCCAGATTGGCCTTCAACACCGAAGGCTGCTTGACGTTGGGCGAAATGATGTCGATGTTGGCCGCCGGCGGGGTTCCGGTGATGACCGGTTGCGCATCGGGGTTGGTCACGAACACCAGCGAGGCCGGGCAGGCCGAGCCGCCGGTGCCCGAGCAGCTGAAGTTGGCCGTGGCGCTGCCGTTGTTCTGGAAGGGGTTGGTCATCCAGACGTTGGCCGCAGCGCCCTGGAACAGACCCAAACCACCGCGCAGTTGGGACTTGCGCTTGTCGACCGGCTCGAAGGCGTAGTTGAAGCCAATGCGCGGCTGCCACAACTTGGTGCCATCCAGCGTGCGGGCGTTGTCGAAACCAAAGCCACCGGTCTGCCGCACATTGGTGGCGGCATTGCCGGCCACGACAGCGCCCGAGGCCACGGTGTTGGCGATAGGACGGTCGCTGGTGCTGATGCTGTCCACGCGCAAGCCGCCGGTCAGGGTGAGCTGGTTGCTGAGGGTCCAGGTATCCTGCAGGAACAGGCCCAGGTTGTTCAGCGTCCAATTGGCGGCACCGTCCCGCAAGGTCTTGCCAGCCAGAGGGAGCTGCACGTTGTAGCTGGTCGGGCGACCGGTCTGCCACAGGGCGACGGGGTCAGTGCCCTGGAAGACGTAAACGCCCTTGGTGTTCTGCAAGAACGCATTGAAGATCTCGTTCTTCTCGAGGTCAAAGCCGCCCTTGATTTCGTGGTCGCCCAGGAAGTAAGTGCCCGCGAAGAAGGTGTTGAGCGTCTTGGTCGACAACTGGTTGAAGTGACGGCTGTTTTCAGTGCCGAAACGCAGCGTGCGGTTGCCCGTTGCGGTGCCGGCCGGCGCCGCGGTCGTCCAGATCAGACTGACCATGGGCAAGTTGCTGTTGTTCAGCGGCTCGCTGGCGTAGTCGCGCTGCGAGATCTTCAGTTCGGTGGAGAAGTCGTCGGTCCAGTTGGAGAAGACCTGGCCCACCAGGGTTTCCAAGGTCTTTTGCTGCACGTACCAATGCGAGCTCATCGACAGCGTGGTGTTGCTGGTCGTGCTCGGGAAGATGGGGTTGGCTTCTTCCGACTTGGTGTAGCGCAGGTTGGCCTTGTGCTTCTCGCTGATGTTCCAGTCCAGCTTCAGCAAGGTGTCTTTGGCGACCAACTCCACGCCGCTGACCGCGTTGAGGTTGCCAATGTCCATGCCATAGGTTTTGCCGGCAGCCACGGCCGCGTCCACTTGCGCCTGGGTGATGCCCACGGCCGGCAGGCTGCCCCCGATGGGGCCCCATTGCGGGCCGTTGCGCGTGCTGCGCAGGTCTTCGTAGCTGGCAAAGAAGAACAGCTTGTCCTTGATGATCGGGCCGCCCAAGGTGAAGCCTTTGGTGTCTTCCTTGAAAGCGGGCGGCGCAAAGTACGTGTCGTTGTTGCGGTTGTAGCGGTCGCCGGCCATGTTGGCGTCGCGGTACACGTAGTACACGCTGCCCTTCAAGTCGTTGGTGCCCGAGCGGGTCACGGCGTTGATGTTGGCGCCGGTGTAACCCGTCTGGGTGACGTCGTAGTTGCTCAGGTTGACCTGCACGGCCTGGATCGCGTCGATCGAGATCGGCTGCTTGAGCATGGGCAGGTTGTTCGACTCCAAGCCGAAGGTGTCGTTGATGCGAACGCCGTCGATGGTGATGGAGTTGAAACGGGTGTTCTGGCCGCCGGCCGAGATTTCGCCACGCTCTTTGTCGGTTTGCGACAGGCGCGGGTCGTTGCGGGCGTAGTCCTGCAGGTTGCGACCGATGGACGCGTAAGCATCCAGTTCAGCGCGACCGATTTGCGTGCCCGAGCCCATGTTGCTGGAACCGAACTTGGTCGCTGCCGCGGCGGTGACCACCACGCGCTCCAGCGTTTGAGCGGCGGTGCCCAGGCTCAGGTCCACTTGGGTGGTCTCAGCCAGCACCAGGTAGACATCGTTGGTCACCGACTTGTCGGCGCCCTTGCTCACGGTGACGGTGTACGGGCCGCCCACGCGCAGACCACGGGCGCTGTAGCGGCCGTCGGCGTCGGTCGTCAGGGTGTTGGACGCGCCTGACTCTTGGTGAACCACCACCACCGTGGCACCCGCCACCGGCTTGCCATCGGGCGTCAGGACGCGGCCACCGATAGCGGCGGAGGTGTTTTGCGCCAGAGCGGGCGCGGCAGCCACGATGGCCACAGCGGCGGCCAAGGCGTGGCGGGTGAACAAGGAACCAAGCGGGTTCATGGGGAAAACTCCTGGGAAATCAAAGGAGAAGCCGGCTTGCGGACCTCAGGGGCATCGCGGGAGCGACGTATCGACTGAGGTGAACAAGCCGGCACGAGAAACGAAAGGCGTCGATTCTGGGTGGGCTCTTTGACGCTTGGGTGACAGGCGATGGCTTCAGGGGGGCTTCTTCAGGGGCTCTGGCACTTTTTCGCAACACTGTGGCGATTTCGCCGCGAAACGCGCCTGGGGCTGGGCCGGGCGAAGCCCTGGACAGCACCCCGAGGAGGCTCAGAACCCCATCGACGCCAACAAATCGTCAACGTCGTCTTGCTTGAGCGCTTTGTCGGGGGTTTGGACGCCAGCCAATTCGTTGCCCTGCCGCGGCAGATTGGGGGACACAGCGTCGCCCGCGTGGTCGAGCACCTGCTGCAGCGGCCGCTCGACGCTTTCCAGCAGTTTGACGACCTTGTTGATGACTTGGCCCGACAGGTCTTGAAACTCTTGCGTCAGCATGAGTTCGGTGCTCAGCGCCTGCTGCCGATCGGCCAAAGCGACGAGGGCGGCCGGGTCGGGCGCACCCGCCAAGCCGCGCAGGGCTTGGATGTCGGCCTGCAGTTGGTCGACCAAAGCGAACACCTTGTGGGAGGCTTGCTCGGTCATTTGCTTGACGTAGAGCAGTCGCTCGCAGGCATCGGGCAGTTCGTGCGCGGCCACCTGAATGACACCCAGCGCCTCCTGCGTCAACCCGCTTGTTTGGCCGTCAGCCATGTGCCGCCTCCTGTTCGGAGGCCGATGCTAGGAGCCGTGCTGGCCTGAGCCCGCAGAGCGCCAGGGGCGACCCGGCACAATCTCACGACCCGGCCCCGCTCACGAGGGGGGCGCCGGCTCCCCCCGCCTCCACTTCATTTGCGAGACCTCGCCATGAGCGACGCTTTGCCCTTGCGCAGCTACCAGCTGAGCGACAACCTGGCCGCCGACAGCGGCTCCGTCTTCCTGACCGGCACCCAAGCGCTGGTGCGCCTGCTGATCATGCAAAAGCGCGTGGACGAGCGCGCCGGCCTGAAGACCGCAGGCTTTGTCTCCGGCTACCGCGGCTCGCCCCTGGGCATGGTCGACCAGCAGTTGTGGAAGGCGAAGAAGTTCTTGGGCAAGGCGCAGGTCGAGTTCCTGCCCGCCATCAACGAGGACCTGGCCGCCACCGCCGTGCTGGGCACCCAGCGCGTGGCGCTGGACCCGCAGCGTCGCGTCGAGGGCGTGTACGCCATGTGGTACGGCAAGGGCCCGGGCGTGGACCGCAGCGGCGACGCGCTGAAGCACGGCAACGTCTACGGCTCGTCGTCGCAGGGCGGCGTTCTGGTGGTGGCGGGGGACGACCATGGCTGCGTGTCCTCGTCGATGCCGCACCAGAGCGACCTGGCCATGCAGGCCTGGTTCATGCCCGTGCTGCACCCGGGCAACGTGGCCGAGTACCTGGAGTTCGGCCTGTACGGCTGGGCCCTGAGCCGATTCAGCGGCAACTGGGTGGGCTTCAAGGCCATCAGCGAGGTGGTCGAGTCGGGCATGACGGTGGACCTGGACGCGGTGCCGCTGGACTTCGAGCACCCGGGTTTGCCAAATTCGGACTTCACGCCGGCCACCAACCTGCACATCCGCCAGACCGACCTGCCCAGCCTCGACCTGGAAAGCCGCCTGGCGCACAAGCTGGCCGCGGTGAAGGCGTTCAGCAAGCTGAACTCGGTCGACAAGCACATCGTGTCCAGCCCGGCCGCCACCCTAGGCATCGTCACCGTGGGCAAGGCGCACTTCGACTTCATGGAGGTGCTGCGCCGCCTGGACCTGGACCCCAACGCCCTGGCCGCTGCCGGCGTGCGCGTCTACAAGGTGGGCTTGGTGTACCCGCTGGAGCCCACGCGCATCGATGCCTTCACGCAGGGCCTGACCGACGTGCTGGTGATCGAGGAGAAGGCCCCGGTCGTCGAGCGGCAGATCAAAGAGATGCTGTTCCATCGCCCGGCCTTCCAGCGCCCGCGCGTGGTGGGCAAGACCGACGAGCACGGCGCCCCGCTGCTCAGCGAGTTGGGCGAGCTGCGCCCGAGCCGCATCATGGCCGTGGTGGCCGAATGGCTGGCCCGCTTGAACCCCGCGCTGGACCGCCGCCACCTCGTGGTGGACTTCACCGCGCCCTGCGTGCTGAGCAACGCCGCCGACGCCACGCGCCGCCTGCCCTACTTCTGCTCGGGCTGCCCGCACAACACCAGCACCAAGCTGCCCGAAGGCTCGCGCGCGCTGGCCGGCATCGGTTGCCACTTCATGGCCAACTGGATGGAGCGCAGCACCTCGGGCCTGGTGCAAATGGGCGCCGAGGGCGTGGACTGGGCGGCGATGAGCCGCTTCACCGACGCGCCGCACGTCTTCCAGAACCTGGGCGACGGCACCTACTACCACTCGGGCTACCTGGCCATCCGCCAGGCCATCGCCGCGCGCACCAACATCACCTACAAGATCCTCTACAACGACGCCGTGGCCATGACCGGCGGCCAGCCGGTGGACGGCCAGACCAGCGTGCCGCAGATCGCCCGCCAGGTGGAGGCCGAGGGCGTGAAGCGCCTGGCCATCGTGTCCGACGAGATCGAGAAGTACGACGCGCACCGCGCGCTGTTCCCGCCGGGCACCACGTTCCACGACCGTGGCGACCTGGACGCCGTGCAGCGCGAGCTGCGCGAGGTCAAAGGCGTGAGCGTGCTGATCTACGACCAGACCTGCGCCGCCGAAAAGCGTCGCCGCCGCAAGAAGAAGGAGTTCGTTGACCCGCCGCGCCGCATCTTCATCAACGAGCAGGTGTGCGAGGGCTGCGGCGACTGCGGCCAAGCCAGCAACTGCCTGAGCGTGGTGCCGGTGGAGACCGACTTCGGCCGCAAGCGCGCCATCGAGCAAACCAGCTGCAACAAGGACTTCAGCTGCGTCAACGGCTTCTGCCCCAGCTTCGTCAGCGTGGACGGCGCCGTGCTGAAGAAGAAGGTCGGCGCCAGCTTCACGCCGGCCGACGTGCAGCGCGAGCTGGCCGCCATCGGCGAGCCACCCGCCTGGCAGTGGACCGGCCCCTTCGACCTGCTGGTCACCGGCGTGGGCGGCACCGGCGTGGTGACCGTGGGCGCGCTGATCACCATGGCCGCGCACCTGGAGCGCAAGCAGGCCTCGGTGCTGGACTTCATGGGCTTTGCGCAAAAGGGCGGCAGCGTGCTGAGCTTCGTGCGCGTGGCCCCCACGGCCGACCTGCTGAACCAGGTGCGCATCGACACCCAGCAGGCCGACGTGCTGCTGGCCTGCGACCTGGTGGTGGGCGCCAGCCAGGACGCGCTGCAAACGGTGAAGCCCGGCCGCACCGTCATCCTGGCCAACACGCACGAGCTGCCCACCGCCGCCTTCGTGCGCAACCCCGACGCCAGCCTGCACGCGAGCGAGCTGTTGGAGAAGATGAAGTTCGCCGTGGGGCCCCAGGGCACGCTAAAAACGCTGGACGCCCAAGGCATCGCGCAGCGCCTGCTGGGCGACACCATGCCGAGCAACATCGTCATGCTGGGGGCTTGCTGGCAGGCCGGCCTGGTGCCGGTGAGCCACGCCGCCCTGATGCGCGCCATCGAGCTGAACAACGTGGCGGTGGAGGCCAACAAAACGGCGTTTGCGCTGGGCCGCCTGGCCTACGCGGCGCCGGCGGCGATTGGGCGCTTAGGGGGCACATCCAGCGGCGAGCAACAGGTGCTGCTGAACCTGAGCAGCGACAAGCTGGATGGCGACGAGGGCTTGATCGCCCGCCGCGTGCGCTTCCTGACCCAGTACCAAAACACCGCCTACGCCGAGCGCTACCAAGCGCTTGTCGCTCAGGTGCGCGCGGCTGAAAGCCAACTGGGCGAGGCCGGCAAGGCCGAGCGCCTGAGCAAGGCCGTGGCCCGCTACCTGGCCAAGCTCATGGCCATCAAGGACGAGTACGAGGTCGCGCGCCTGTACACCGACGGCCAGTTCGAGGCCTCGCTCAAGGCCCAGTTCGAGCGCTGGGACGGCCTGCGCTTCCACCTGGCGCCGCCCCTCCTGGCCAAGCCGGGCAGCGACGGCCGCGTCAAGAAGCTCACCTACGGCGGTTGGATGTGGAAGGCCTTTGGCGTGCTGGCGCGGTTCAAGGGCCTGCGCGGCACCGCGCTGGACGTCTTCGGCCACACCGAAGAGCGCCGCATGGAACGGCAACTGCTGGCCGACTACGAAGCCCTGGTGCGCGAGCTCATCGCCGACTTGACGCCCGAAAAGCTGGAGCTCGCGCTGCAACTGGCGCGCCTGCCCGAGCGCATCCGAGGCTACGGACACGTCAAGCACGCCAACGTGCAGACCGTGCGCCAACAATGGAACGACATGCTCGGCCGCTACCGCGCCAGCAGTCCCCAACCCGAACCCCTGAGCGTTTGACGATGAAAGCCCTTGCCACCTTCGGATCCATCGCCGCGCTGGCGGTGTGCGCTCACGCCGCCCCACTCAAGGTCGTCACCTGGAACCTGGGCTGGCACCTGAGCCAAGCCGAGACTCGCGATTGGATCGCCGCCTGCAGCTCCCCCTTCGCGCTGGACAACGGCACTTGGAAGCCAGCGACCAACGCCACGGCCGACACCAAGCCCGGCTGGGAGCTGCCCTGGGGGCGCAACGCCCCGGTGCAATGGGACATCGGCGTTCTTCCGCCCTGTGATGTGTACCAAGCCAACCGCGCGGTCGTGCCCGTGACGGAAGCGGCTCACGCCACGCGCGTGGCCCGCATCGGCAGCGTGCTGCGCGATCAATTGCAGGCGGATGTGATCGCCTTCCAAGAAATCAGCGGCGCCGCCGCGGCGCGAGAGATCCTGGGCCAGGGCTACGAGGTTTGCAGCTACGAGGG
Source organism: Inhella sp. (assembly GCF_027532025.1). Classification (GTDB taxonomy): domain Bacteria; phylum Pseudomonadota; class Gammaproteobacteria; order Burkholderiales; family Burkholderiaceae_C; genus Inhella. The sequence goes on from NZ_JAPZSY010000061.1 coordinate 42,591, forward strand.
CCACAAGGTGCAGCGTTTGGCCTTCGCCTGGAAGAAGAGCCTGGGCAGTGGCACCTGTGCCGTCGAATGGCCATTGAGCCTGCCGCAGCGCGCCCTGCGCGAACAGGTGCGGCCAGGGTTGTCGCTCACCCTGAAGGTGGACGGCCAGCGCCTCAAGCTGCTGACCGTGCACCTGAAGTCGTCCTGCGTGTCGCCGCTGGACGAGCGCGCCAGCGAGGGCCGGGGGCGGTTGGACGGCCAGGAGAGCAACTGCGTATCGCTGCAGCAGCAGGTGGCGCCGCTGGAGGCCTGGGTTGACCGCGAAGCCGCCGACGGCAGCGCGATGGTGGTGCTGGGCGACTTCAACCGCAACCTCTCGCACGAGGCCCACGAGCCCGCCGATGCCGCGGTGCGCAGCGCCGGCGGCAGCGCCACGGACCCACACAGCCCGGGCGTGAAGGTGCGCAGCCTGTGGCGCGAACTCAACGACGGACAGCCCCGTGCCCTGACGCTGCTGGAAGCCCAATGCGGCAGCGACGTGGATGCCGGCGGCCTGTGCCGGCTCAACAAGGCGCAAAACCTGGGCCGCGACGCCTTGAACCCCCTGCGCAGCGCGCAATCCTTGGGCTGCCGCAATCCCTTGGGCTTGGACCACATCGTGATCGCCGGCCCGCTGCGTGCGCCAGCAGGCGCCGCCAAGCATGCGCTGGGTCGTCTGGCGCACACGCTCGCCGCGCAGGACGGCCGCGAGGCCCAATTGGGCCTGTCGGACCACTGCCCGCTGGCCGCTGCCATCGAGCTGGAAAAGCGCTGACGGCGCAGCGCCCTTCGGTCAGGCGGCCTCAGCGGCCCAGCTGTCCTCGGCCTCCATCGCCGCTGCGGCCTGCTCGGCCCGCGCCTCCAGCAGCGTGAGGATTTCGTCGAGCTTCAACAAGGCCCGCTCGGCCGGGCTGCGGCTGGGCGTGTCCCAAGCATCGAGCAGGCGACGGGTGGGGTCGAGCAGGTGTTCCATGTCCAGACGCAGGCCGTGCTTGGCCAACTGCGACGCCAAGGTGGGCGCGCGACGCAGCAGGTCGGCACGGGTGCTCTGGTAGGCGTGCTCGGCCAGCTCACGGCGGTGCCGGTAGCTGAAGGTGTTGGCCAAGAACAGCTCTCCGTCCCGGTGGTCGGGTTCGAAGAAGACGATGTCGGTGTCGGGGTGGCTGTGCGCGTAGTTGCGCATGCCCAGCTCCAGCCGCGAATGGATCAGGCTGCGCAGCATTTGGCTCAACACCACAGGCAGCCCACCCTCCACCAGCTTGGGGATGCCGGGCTTGGCCCTCAGTTGGCGCTCCTTGGGGCTGACTTGGTAGGGCACCAGCGGGTTCAGCATGAAGAGCAAGTCGATGCCCTGGTCGAGCAACAAGCTGCCGTGCATCGTCTTCTTGAGCGCGCCATCCACGAGGTAGCGGCCGTCGATCAACACCGGCGGGTAGAGCCCGGGCAAAGCGGCGCTGGCCTGCACCGCGCGGCTGATGGGCACATGGTCCCAACCGGGCGTGCCAAAGGCCACCGCCTCGCCGCTGTCGAGGTCGGAGGCCACCAGCAGCAAGCGGCGCTGCAATTGGCGGAAATCGTCGCTGCGGCCGGGCAGGCTGAACATGGCCTTGAGCTGCGCGGCCAGAGGGTCGCTGGTCAGGAAGCCCGAGGGCAAGGCCTGACCCAGCAATTCGATGGCGCCCAGCAAGGAGCGACGCTCCACCAGCACCCGCCACGCAGCCTCGCCCAAGAGCTTGGGCAAGCGACGCAAGCGGCTGCGAATCTCGCGCCAATGCGGGTGCAACAGCACGCGGGGATCGAAGTGGTCGGGCGGGGCCGAGCTGTTCTCGATGAAACCCGCCACCAGCTCACGCGGGGTGAGGCCATTGGCCAAACAGGCCGCGATGATGCCGCCGGCGCTGACGCCGATGAAGCCCTCGCACTGGGTGATGTCCAGACCCTCGATGCTCTCTTCCAGCGCGCACAGCGCACCCACTTCGTAAATGGCCCCCAAGGGACCGCCGCCGGCCAAGGCCAGGCCGATGCGAGGGGGGCGTGCAGCAGATGAGGACGCGGTAGAACGACGGGGCGAGCGCTGAGGCATGGGGGCTGGACTGTAGGCAGTCGGGACGGTCCGTCTGGCGCGGACTTACCCCGTGAAACGAAACAACGCCGTGAGGCCGTTCGCAGCGGGTGCGAGGGCGATCACGGCGTTGGCGCTTGGGACCAGGCCGCGGATGCGGCCCGAATGCCTCAAGCCTGCGCGGCTTCCTTGGCGGCCTCGACGGCCTTCTCGGCCGGGGGCGAGACCTTCTTGGCAGCGCGCTTGACAACCGCCTTGGCTTCCGTGGCGGCCTTCTTGGCGGGAGCCGTCGCCTTCTTGGCGACCGGGGCAGCGGCCTTCTTCACCGCGGCGACCTTCTTGACCGCCGCCTTCTTGGCGGGCGCCACTGCCTTGGCCACAGGGGCAACGGCCTTCTTCACGGTGGCCTTGGCCTTGGTGGCCGGCGAAGCCTTCTTCTTGGGGGCAAAGCCGATGCTGGCGGCCAGGCCGTCGATGCGCGAAATCAAGGCGCTGATGTCGGTGCCGCTGGGCACGCCCAGGCTCTTGAGGGCGCGGGCAACGCGCTCTTCGAAGATGGACTCGAGCTTATCCCACTGTTGGCCGGCCTTGGCGCCGACTTCACCAGCCATGCCGGTCATCTTGTTGGCCACGGAACCGAACTTTTGCTCGGCGATGGATTGGGTCTTCTTTTGCAAGGTCATGCCTTCCTTCACCAGGGTGTCGAAGACCTTGGCGCCTTCGCCCTGGGCCTTGCTGAACGCGCCCAGACCGGCGGCCCAGATTTGTTGGGCTTGGTCGCGCACGTTGGCGGCCACGTTGCCGTCCAACAGGGCGGCGGGGTTGAACGCAGCGGCCGGAGCGGCCTTCTTCGCGGCCATCTTCTGCAGCTTCTTGACCATGGAATCTCTCCTCACAGGGGTTGAAACGCCGCAGACCCCTGCGACGGTGTTGGCACTATAGGAAGTCACCCCGCACTGCGCGCATCGATTCCTAGTGGTTCACCTCTATGAAAAACGGGGGTTTCCGCCGGGTCGGATGCTGGGTTGGGCCTGCGGGTTCCCACGGGCTTGGGGTGACGTGGGGGTGCAGAAGAATGGCCCTCGACAGCACGCACAGGAGCCGCTCATGCACTACTTCGTCACCGGGGCCACGGGTTTCATCGGCAAACGCTTGGTCAAGAAGCTTTTGGCCCGGCGCGGGAGCAAGGTGTTCTTCCTGATGCGCGAGAGCAGCCAGGACAAGCTGCCGGGTCTGCTGGATTTTTGGGGCGTGAGCACCCAACGCGCCATCCCCGTGTGGGGCGACCTGACCGCGCCCAAGCTCGGCGTGTCGGCCGCCGATCAAAAGGCCCTGAAGGGCCTGATCGACCACGCTTACCACCTGGCCGCGGTGTACGACCTGGAGGCCGATGAAGACTCGCAGGTGCGCGCCAACATCGACGGCACGCAGCACTTCGTCGCACTGTGCCAAGCGCTGTCGGTGGGGCATGTGCATCATGTGTCGTCGATCGCCGCCGCCGGCCTGTACGAGGGCGTGTTCCGCGAGGACATGTTCGACGAAGCCGAGAACCTCGATCACCCCTACTTTTCCACCAAGCACGCCGCCGAGAAGGTGGTGCGCACGCAGTGCAAGCGGCCCTGGACGGTGTACCGCCCGGCGATGGTCGTGGGCGATTCGCAAACCGGCGAAACCGACAAGGCAGACGGCCCGTACTACTTCTTCAAGCCACTGCAACGCCTGCGGCAGATCCTGCCCCCCTGGTTCCCGGCCGTGGGCCTGGAGGGTGGGCGGATCAACATCGTGCCGGTGGACTTCGTGGTGGACGCGCTGGACCACCTGAGCCACCACGCGGCGCGCAAGGGCGCCTGTTACCACCTCGTGGACCCCAAGGGCTACCGCGTGGGCGATGTGCTCGACATCTTTGGCCGCGCCGCGCACGCGCCCAAGATGAATGTGTTCATCAACGCGGCGCTGCTGGGCTTCATCCCCAAGAGCGTGACCAAGAGCCTGATGGCCCTGGCGCCGGTGCGCCGGGTGAAGAACGCGCTGATGAAAGACATCGGCCTGCCCGAGGACGTGCTGCAGTTCATCAATTACCCGACGCGCTTCGACTGCCGCGAAGCCACGGCGGCCCTCAAGGGCAGCGGCATCGCTTGCCCAGACCTGCACGACTACGCCTGGCGCATTTGGGACTACTGGGAGCGCCATCTCGACCCCGACCTGCACATCGACCGCTCGCTGCGCGGCGCCGTGGGCGGCAAGGTGGTGCTGATCACGGGCGGCAGTTCCGGGATTGGCCTGGCCGCGGCCAAGAAGTTCGCCGAGGCTGGAGCCATCACGGTGATTTGCGCCCGCGACGAGGCCAAGCTGGCTGAAGCCGCCGAGGAGATCCGAGCCGTGGCCGCAGCCGACGCGCAGGTGCATGCCCGCAGCGCCGACATCGCCGACCCGGAGTCGTGCGCCGCTCTGGTGGCCTGGCTGAACGAGAGCCTGGGCGGGGTGGACTTCCTCATCAACAACGCCGGTCGATCCATCCGCCGCGCCATCGAGAACAGCTACGAGCGATTCCACGACTTCGAGCGCACGATGCAGCTGAACTACTTCGGCTGCCTGCGGGTCACCCTGGGCCTGCTGCCCGGCATGGCGGCCAAGCGCCAGGGGCATGTGGTGAACATCAGCTCCATCGGCGTGCTGACCAACGCACCGCGCTTCAGTGCCTACGTGGCCAGCAAGGCAGCACTGGACGCCTGGACGCGTTGCGCAGCCAGCGAGTACGCCGACACCGGTGTGAGCTTCACCACCATCAACATGCCGCTGGTGCGCACGCCGATGATCGCGCCCACCCAGCTCTACAACAACGTGCCCACGCTGAGCCCCGAAGACGCCGCCGACTTGGTGGCCCAGGCCTGCATCGCCAAGCCGGTGCGCATCGCCACCCGGCTGGGCATCACGGGCCAGATGCTGCACGCGCTGGCACCACGGCTGGCGCAGGTGGTGATGAACACCAGCTTCCGCATGTTCCCGGACAGCGACGCGGCGCAGGGTTCAGGCGGGGGCAAGGGCGGCAAACCGCAACTCAGCGCCGAGGCCGTCGCGCTGCAGCAGATGATGCGCGGCATCCACTTTTGATCAGCGCCCGAACCGCTCCCAAAGGGCCACGCCCCAAGTCGCGGCCGCCAGCAACAGACTGAGGAGCACGGCCGCGCTGCCCAAGTCCTTGGCGCGGCCCAGCAACGGGTGCAGCTCGGTGCTCAGCGCGTCGGCCAGGGCCTCGACGGCGGAGTTGATGAGCTCCACCACCAGCACCAACAGCATCACGGCCACCAAGGCCAACGCGTGCCAAGCCGTGGTGGCCACGAAAGGCACGGCCAGCAACAAGACGGCGCACAGGGCCAACTCCTGACGGAAGGCGGCCTCGTGCGTCACCGCCTGTTGAAGGCCTTGACGGGAGTAACGAAAAGCTTTGAAGACGCGGGCGATACCGCCACGACTCTTTTGGGGGGCGTGCAAGCTCATGCGGATGGTTCCGACAGTTCCAGTTGGACGGTGAAGCCCTGCCCAGGCAGGGTGGGGGGCAGCAGCAGGCGCCCGCCGTGGGCGCGAGCCACCAAGTCGGCCAGGCGCAAACCCAGCCGGTGCTCTTGGTCGGTGTTGCTCTGCAGGGCGAGCAAGATGGCTTGACGCTCGGCATCGCTCACGCCCAGGCCGTCGTCCTGCAAGAGCAGGCCGTTGGGGCCGCTGGGTTGCAGGCGCAGCAGCGCACCGCCGTGGCGTTGAGCGTTGTCCACCAGGTTGAGCAAGGCCGCAGCCAAGAGCTCGGCGTCGGCGCGCACGCAGACCGGCGGGCCGTCGAGCAACTCCAGGCCCGGCGGCAGCAGTTCGCACAGCAGGGCTCGCGCGTCCAGTGGCGCTGCCTGCACCTCGGGCTGGGTGCGGAACAGGCGCAGCAGCGCCAGGACCAGTCGCTGCAATCGCGTGGTGGCCGAGCGGACTTGGGCCAAACGGTGCAGTTCGGGGTGCTCCTTGAGGGCCACGGCCAACTGGGCGTCGATGCCTGCCAACGGGGTTCGCAGCAGGTGTGCCGCCTGCGCGGCGAAGGCGCGCTCGAACTGCAATCGTTGCGCTAGGCGCTGGCCCAGGCCCTCGAGCGCCTGGTGCACCGGCGCCAACTCGCGGCGCTCAGGAGGGCCCAGCCCCCAGTCTTGCTGCAGGTCTTCGGGGGCGACGCGGTGGAGCCGCTCCGACATGAGCTCCAGCGGCCGCAGAGCCCGCCGCGTGCGCAGCACCAGCAGGGGCAGCACCACCAAGGCCACAGCCAAGTAGGTCATGCCTACGTTGATGAACACCTCATTGCGGGCCTCGTGACGCTCCTCGCGGGCCTGGGCCACCAGCAGCAAATCGCCCTGGCTGCCCACGGCCTGACCATACACACGCCAATGCGCCAAGTCGCTGAAGCCCGCTCGAGGCGCCTGCAGCAACAGGGGGCTGGCGTCCACATCGGCCGAGTGCTGGCGCACGGCACCGCGGGCGTCCAACAGCACCCAGGCGAAATGACCGGCTTGGTGCACGGTGGGCGGCTCGTCCTGCGATGGCCGGGGCAAGCGAGCCACCAACGGAGCCAGGCCCTCGGCGCTGGCGCGCAGGGCGTCATCCAGCAACTCATCCACCTCGTCGTGCACGGTGCTGAGGGCTGCCACGCCCAGGGCCAGGGCGCCGGCCAGGGCACCAGCGCCGACGATCCAAGCCAGCTCGCCGACGATGCTCGGCAGGCGCTTCATGCCAGCACCGCGCGGTAGCCCAGACCGCGCTGCGACTCGATCCAGTCTCGACCCAGTTTGCGGCGCAGGTTGGACACGTGCACCTCCAGGGCGTTGCTGGTGGCCTGCGCCCCATCGAAGCCGAGTACCAAGCCCTCCAGGTCGGTTTTGGCCACCCAGCGTCCAGCCCGCCGCGCCAGGGCCTCCAACACCGCCCACTCGCGGGCGGTCAAGGCCACGGGCTGCCCATGCACGCGAGGCTGGCGCGCATCCCAATCCAAGGCCACACCGCCGGCCAGCGCCAACCGGCGCGGCTGGTGGCGGCGCACGCAGGCGCGCAAGCGCGCAGCCAATTCTTCGGGGGCGAAGGGCTTGACGATGTAGTCGTCGGCCCCGCCCTCGAGCCCCTGGATGCGGTCGGCCACCGCATCGCGGGCGGTGAGCATGAGGGCCGGGGTGGTGGCACCCGCCGCGCGCTGGCGCCCCAGCCACTGCAAGCCCGAGCCGTCGGGCAGTTGCCAATCCACCAGCCAGGCGTCGAAGGGCTCGCCCTGCACCGCCGCCTGGGCTTCGTCCAGGCGGGTGCACCAGTCGACGACCTGGTCATCGGCGCGCAGGAAGTCGCGCAGGCCTTCGCCCAAGATCCGGTCGTCTTCGATCAACAAGACACGCATCCCGCCATCATGCCCCGGTCGGCTGAAGCCGAGCTGGAGCCGACGTGGCGGGCAGGGAGCGCCTCAGGCCGGCTTCAGGATCGCTTCAGGATCGCTTCAGGCTGGGTTTTCAGAATGCCGCATGTCTGCTCTGCCCACCACCACCGCCCGCGCATCGCGCTGGGCGCCGCCGATCTCTTTGCCCCCTGAGGCGGTCATCGGCCTGTTGTGCCTGTACTGGTCGCTCACCGCCAACCGCAGCTTCTTGGTGGGGGCTCGCAACGCGATGGAGGGCGCCTCGCTGAGCCTGATGTTGGTGCTGGGGCTGATGCTGGCGCTGCTGCACTTCGTGTTGGTCGCGCCCCTGGTCACCCGGTACGGTGGCCGCCTGGTGTTGGCGGTGATGGTGCTGGTGGCGGCGGTCAGCAGCCACTTCGTGCAATCGGTGGGGGCGGTGATCGACCCCGACATGCTGCGCAACGTGCTGCGCACGCATTGGACGGAGTCTCGCGAGTTGCTCAACCTCTCGATGCTGACGCACGTGCTGGTGCAAGCGGTGCCGGCGTGGTGGTTCCTGAGCCAGGTGCGGATGACCCCGCCCAGCGGGCCGTGGTGGCGCAGCCCGCTGCGGCGCTCGGGCACATGGCTGCTGGCGGTGCTGGCGTTCTTGGTGCTGCTGTTCAGCGTGTACCAGCCGGTGTCGAGCCTGATGCGCAACCACAAGGCCCTGCGTTACCAGATCTTGCCCGCTGCGCCACTGTGGTCCACCCCGCGCAGCCTGTTCAACGAGGCCAAGGAAGCGCGCCGCGTGCGCGAGCCCATCGGCCAAGACGCCCAACCCGGGCCCAGTTGGCAAGCGCAAACCCGCCCGCGCGTGTTGGTGCTGGTGGTGGGCGAAACCGTGCGCTCGGCCAACTGGGGGTCCCACACCAGCCTGGATGGCAGCGCCCGCAACACGGCCCCGCTGACCGGTGCCCTGCCCGACCTGGCGCTGTTCCCGGTGGTGCAAAGCTGCGGCACGCACACCGAAAGCTCGCTGCCCTGCATGTTCGCCCCGATCGGGCGCCGCGACTATGACGAAGACCGCATCCGTCGCCAGCTGTCCCTGATGCACGTGCTGCACCAGGCCGGAGTGGGCGTTCGGTGGCGCAACAACCAAAGCGGCTGCAAGGGCGTTTGCGAAGGCTTGCCCATCGAGCACACCTCGGAGCTGCCGTTGGACCCGGCCCTGTGCCCCAAGGGCCAGTGCCGGGACGAGGCCTTGCTGCACGGCCTGGCGCAAGACCTGGCCCAAGCCCAGGGCACCCAGGTGTGGGTGCTGCACATGCTGGGCAACCACGGCCCGGCCTATCACCGCCGCGTGCCGCCCGGCGCCACGCCTTACCAGCCGTACTGCGCCCACGACGACCTGGGACGCTGCAGCCGGGTCGACATCGTCAACGCCTACGACAACGCGCTGCGCCACACCGACGCCCTGCTGGCGCAACTGTGGCAGACGATGAAATCGGCCTCCAACGTCGACACCGCCCTGATCTTCATCCCCGACCACGGCGAAAGTCTGGGCGAACGCGGCATCTATTTGCACGGCCTGCCTTACGCCGTGGCGCCGCGAGAGCAAACCGAGGTACCGATGCTGCTGGGCCTGAGCCCGGGCTTCGCGCAAGCGCGAGGCTGGACGCAGGACTGCCTGCGCTCGCTGCCCAGCAAGACCACGGCCCCGCAGCACGACCACCTGTTCCACACCGTGCTCACCTTGGTGGACGTGCGCACCCAGCTGTACGACCCGCAGTGGGACCTGATGCGCCCGTGCCAAAACCCATGAGCCGCGCCGGGATGAGCCCAACGCCAACGGCTTGGCAGCCGACGGCGACGCTGCTGGGCTGGGCGCTGACGGCCATCTTGGCCTGGGACGCCACCTCGGGCGACCTGGCCGTGGCGCGCTGGTTCGGGGACGCGCAAGGCTTCGCGGCCCGCAACGCGTTTTGGGCCGAGCAGGTGCTGCACAACGGCCTGCGCTGGGTCAGCGCGATGGTGCTGGCCTGGATGCTGTACGACCTTTGGCGCCCATGGCGCCCCGCCGACGGCCCCAGCCGCCGCGAGCGCGCCTGGGCCCTGGCCGGCGTGCTGCTGGCGGTGCTCGTCGTGCCGGCGCTCAAGAGCGTCAGTCGCACCAGCTGCCCGTGGAGCCTGGCCGAATTCGGCAGCGTGGCGCAGTGGGTGTCGCACTGGGAGTGGGGCGTCGGCGACGGAGGACCGGGGCGCTGCTTCCCCTCCGGCCACTCGGCCGGCAGCTTCGCGTTTTTCGCCCTGGTCTGGCTTTGGTGGCGCACGCCCGGGGTGCAGCGTTGGATGCTGGCGGGCGTGTTGCTGGCCGGCCTGCTTGGGTCGTTCGGGCAGTGGGCGCGTGGGGCGCATTTCGTCAGCCACAGCCTGTGGGCCGCGCTCGCCTGCGGGGTGCTCACGGGCGTATGGCAGCGGCTGGGCGAGCTCCGCTGGGCGCCGATGACCCGGCGTGCGGCGCCCGCACGTTCGGCATCTGCAGTTGCGGATTGATTCGTAGTCGGCCGAGGCGGGCCCGGGCAGCATGAGGGCTCGATTCACTGCCCGACCTTGACCGACATGCCGACGCCCCGCCTCACCACCCTCACCCGCCGCACCCTCGTGGCCCTAAGCGCCGCCGCCGCTTTGGTGGCCAGCCCCGCCTTGTGGGCCAAGGACGTGACCCTGCTCAACGTCAGCTACGACCCAACGCGCGAGTTCTACGTGGACTTCAACAAGGCCTTTGCGGCCCACTGGAAGAAGAAGACTGGGACCGAGGTCAGCGTCAAGCAAAGTCACGGCGGCTCGGGCAAGCAAGCCCGCTCGGTCATCGACGGCCTGGACGCCGACGTGGTCACCCTGGCCCTGGCCTACGACGTGGACGAGCTGCACGCCAAGGCCAAGCTCATTCCGGCCGATTGGCAAAAGCGCCTGCCGCACAACGCGAGCCCTTACACCAGCACCATCGTGTTCCTGGTGCGCAAAGGCAACCCCAAGGGCATCAAGGACTGGGACGACCTCGTCAAGCCCGGCGTCGCGGTCGTGACCCCCAACCCCAAAACCAGCGGCGGCGCGCGCTGGAATTACCTGGCCGCCTGGGGCTACGCCCTGAAGAAGAACGGCAACGACGCGGCCAAGGCCGAGAAGTTCGTCGCCGACCTGTTCAAGAACGTGCCGGTGTTGGACAGCGGTGCCCGCGGCTCGCTGACCACCTTCGCCGAACGCGGCGTGGGCGACGTCTTCCTCAGCTGGGAAAACGAAGCCTTCCTGGCGGTGAAGGAACTGGGGCCCGAGAAGTTCGAGATCGTGGTGCCGTCGCTCAGCATCCTGGCCGAGCCGCCGGTGGCCGTGGTGGACAAAAACGTGGACCGCAAGGGAACCCGCGCCGTGGCGCAGGCTTACCTGGAATACCTGTACACGCCCGAAGGCCAGGAGCTGGCCGCGCAGAACTACTACCGCCCGCGCGACCCGCAGGTGGCCGCCAGGCATGCCAAGACCTTCAACCTGAAGGTGAACCTGTTCACCATCGACGACGTGTTCGGCGGCTGGACGAAGGCGCAGACCACGCACTTCAACGACGGCGGCGTGTTCGATCGCATCTTCACCAAGAAGTAAACAGCCCCGCCGCCGCCCAGGGCCGGTCGCTGCGTCGCACGACCGGCCCTTTCATTTGTTTTTCGCATCAGCAGCCGCCAATCGCTTCGTGGCGCACCCGGCGGCGCCTTTCTAGAGTCCGTTGCTCACACCCGCCCATCGTGGGCAGTCCAGGAGTTCTTGTGTTGATGAATCGTCGTGTGGCTTGGCGTGCATGGATCGCCGTGGGCTTGGGGATGGTGGCTGGCGCCGCTGGGGCTTCGGGACCGACGCTGTTGAACGTCAGCTACGACGTCAGCCGTGAGTTCTACAAAGACTTCAACGTGGCCTTCGCGGCGCACTGGAAGAAGGCGACGGGGGAAACCTTGACCCTGAACCAGAGCCACGGCGGTTCGAGCCGCCAGGCCCGCAGCGTGGCCGACGGCCTGGAGGCCGACGTGATCACGATGAACCAGGCCAACGACATCGACATCCTGTTCGAGCGGGGCCGGCTGGTGCCGCAGGACTGGGCCAAGCGCCTGCCCTTCAACAGCGCCCCCACCACCTCGGTGTCGGTCATCCTGGTGCGCAAGGGCAACCCCAAGAACATCCGCGACTGGAGCGACCTGGGCCGTCCCGGCGTCAGCGTCATCATCCCGAACCCCAAGACCAGCGGCAACGGCCGCTACACCTACCTGGCCGCCTGGGGCGCAGCGGTGAAAAACGGCGTCAGCCACGACGCTGCGCGCGCCCTGGTCACGCGCATCTTTGCCAACGTGCCGGTGCTGGATGGTGGCGGCCGTGGCGCCACCACCACCTTCGCACAGCGCAACCTGGGCGACGCGCTGGTGACCTTCGAAAGCGAAGCGCCGCTGATCGTCAGGGAGTTCGGCGACCAGTTCGAACTGATCTATCCCAGCCGCACCATCCTGGCCGAGAACCCAGTCAGCGTGGTGGACAAGGTGGTCGACAAAAAGGGCACGCGCAAGCAGGCCGAGGCCTACCTCCAGTTCCTTTACTCCCCCGCCGGGCAAACCATCGCCGCCCAGCACCACCTGCGGCCGCGCGACCCCAAGGTGCTGGCGCAGCACGCCAAGCGCTTCCCCAAGGTGGAAACCTTCACGGTGGACGAGGTCTTCGGCAGTTGGACGCAGGCGCAGAAGCTGCATTTCAACGACGGCGGCATTTACGACCAGATCGTACTGGCCACCAAACGCTGACCCCCCGACCCCACCATGCTGCTGTCCCGCGCCCTGCTCAAGCGCCACACCGTGCTGCCCGGCTTTGACCTGGCGCTCGGCCTCACGCTCCTGTACCTGAGCCTGATCGTCCTCATTCCGCTGTCGGCGGCCTTTCTCAAGACCTTCACCTTGACCTGGGCGCAGTTTCTGGAGGCCACCACCACCCCGCGGGTGCTGGCCTCGTACCGCCTGAGCTTTGGCGCATCGTTCCTGGCCGCGCTGCTGAACGTGGTGTTCGGGTTGATCGTGGCCTGGGTGCTGGTGCGCTACCGCTTCCCGTTCAAGCGCGTGGTCGACGCCATGGTGGACCTGCCCTTCGCCTTGCCCACCGCCGTCGCCGGCATCGCGCTCACGGCCATCTGGGCCCAGAACGGCAGCCTGGGTCAGTACCTGCCCTTCAAGGTCAGCTACACGCCGCTGGGTGTGTGGGTTGCGCTGGTGTTCATCGGCTTGCCCTTCGTGGTGCGCACGGTGCAGCCCGTGTTGGAGGACGTGAACCGCGAACTGGAAGAAGCTGCCGCCACCCTGGGCGCGAGCCGCCTGCAGACCTTCTCCAAGGTGATCTTCCCCATCGTGGCCCCGGCCCTGCTGACGGGCTTCGCGCTGGCCTTCGCTCGCGCCTTGGGCGAATACGGCTCGGTCATCTTCATCGCCGGCAACATGCCCATGGTCAGCGAGATCACGCCGCTGCTCATCATCACCAAGCTGGAGCAGTACGACTACGCCGGCGCCACCGCCATCGCGGTGGTGATGTTGCTCACCAGCTTCGCCCTGCTGCTGCTGATCAACCTGCTGCAAGCCTGGGCACGGCGTCGCCAGGGAGGCGTGGCATGACCGAGATCGCCCGCCCCTTGCCCGACCCCGCCGTGGGTTCTCCCCCGCCAACGCCCAACCCGGCGCGCACCGGGCAAGCGCCCATCTCGCTGCGCGGCGCCACCAGCGAGCCGCCCTGGGTGCGCCGCAGCCTGATCGGCTTGGCGCTGGCGTTCATGACCCTGTTCCTGTTCGTGCCCTTGGGCACCGTTTTCTACGAGGCGCTGAAAAAGGGTTGGGACGTGTACCTGGCCGCCTTGGTGGACCCCGACGCCCTGTCGGCCATCCAGCTCACGCTGCTGGCCGCCGCCATCAGCGTGCCGCTGAACCTGGTGTTCGGCGTCGCTGCTGCGTGGTCCATCGCGAAGTTCGAGTTCCGCGGCAAGAACGTGCTGCTCACCCTCATCGACCTGCCGTTCTCGGTCAGCCCGGTCATCGCCGGCTTGATCTACGTGCTGGTGTTCGGCCTGCAAGGCTGGTTCGGCGAGTGGCTGCGCGACCACGACCTGAAGGTCATCTTCGCGCTGCCCGGCATCGTGCTGGCGACGGTGTTCGTGACCTTCCCCTTCGTGGCGCGGGAGCTGATCCCGCTGATGCAGGCGCAGGGCATCGAGCAAGAAGAAGCCGCCCGCGTGCTGGGCGCCGGCGGCTGGCAGATCTTCCGCCGCGTGACCCTGCCCAACGTGAAGTGGGCGCTGCTGTACGGCGTCATCCTGTGCAACGCCCGCGCCATGGGCGAGTTCGGGGCCGTGAGCGTCGTCAGCGGCCACATCCGCGGGCAAACCAACACCATGCCCCTGCACATCGAGATTGTTTACAACGAATACCAGTTCGCCGCCGCCTTTGCCGTGGCCTCGCTGCTCGCCGGCCTGGCCCTGGTCACCCTGGTGCTGAAGTACCTGGTGGAGCAGCGCGTGAAGCACCAAATGAAGGAGTCCCAACATGCCTGATCAGCAGCAACGCGGGCCGAGCGCCGGGCCGCTCCCGAGCAGGTCCGCTCAGGCGGTGGATGGACGGCTCCACGCCGCCCGCCACGCCCTCCCCTCGGGGGATCGGTCAACCGTGTCGTCGAACGGGGTGCAGGCATGAGCATCGAAGTTCGCAACCTGCAAAAAGCCTTTGGCAAGACGGTGGTGTGCGACCACCTGAACCTCGACATCCCGGCCGGAGAACTCGTCGCCCTGCTGGGCCCCTCGGGCTCGGGCAAGACCACGCTGCTGCGCATCCTGGCCGGCCTGGAGGTGCCCGATGCCGGCAGCGTGCTGTTCCACGGCGAAGACACCACCAGCACCGACGTGCGCGAGCGCAACGTGGGCTTCGTGTTCCAGCACTACGCGCTGTTCGCGCACATGAGCATCTTCGAGAACGTCGCCTTCGGCCTGCGCGTCAAGCCCAAGGCCCAGCGCCCGAGCGAGGCCGAGATCCAGAGCAAGGTCATGCAATTGCTCAAACTGGTGCAGTTGGATTGGCTGGCCGACCGCTACCCGCACCAGTTGTCGGGCGGGCAACGCCAGCGCATCGCCTTGGCCCGTGCCTTGGCGGTGGAGCCGAAGGTGCTGCTGCTCGACGAGCCCTTTGGCGCGCTGGACGCCAAGGTGCGCAAGGAGCTGCGCCGCTGGCTGCGGCGCCTGCACGACGAGGTGCACGTGTGTCAATGGCACCGAACTTTTCCCCATTTCGGGCCAACGAATTTTCCCCACCCTGGTTTCGGTGGGACCTCATCCCGCTCAGGAGGCGATGGGGGCCTTTCTGGGGCGACCTGGCCCACGCTTGACGGGAGCTGGCCCGG
>NZ_JAPZSY010000036.1 GCF_027532025.1 Inhella sp.
GTCAACAACAAGGGGCAGATGCGCTGGCGCATCTTCGAGGGGGCGCTGAACACCACGATCCTGATCGACTTCCTGCGTCGCCTGATCAAGGGACAGACCAAGAAACTGTTTCTGATTCTGGACAACCTGCGGGTGCATCACGCCAAGCAGGTCAAGGCCTGGCTGGCCGAGCACGCCGACGCCATCGAGGTGTTCTACCTGCCCAGCTACAGCCCGGAGTTGAACCCGGATGAGATGGCCAACGCAGACATCAAGCAGGCGGTGACCCAGCAGGCACCGGCGCGCACGAAGCTGCAACTGGTGAGGGCCACGGCCAAGCACTTGCGCAGCGTCCAGCGCCAGGCTGAACGAATTCGCAAGTACTTCGAGCGCGGCCCATTGGCTACGCGGCTTGAGTCAATTTCAATGGGGCCAGATCCATGGCAAAAAAACCCGCCGCTTCAGTGCGCGGGAGCACCAAGCACTGATGCGCCAGTTCCGTCGGGTGGCGGTGCGAAAACGCTGCGCGCGGGAGGCGACACTGGCCTTCAAGGAATGTTCCGACCGATGAAAAAACTGCCCAACAAGTTCACCCCGCTGGTGCTGGGGTTCTGGATGTCGCTGCTGATGGCGGCGCTGATGTGCCTGATCGTTACCGCGATCAACACCGGCATCGATGCCGAGCTGGGCCGGCGGTGGCTCCAGGCCTTCGTGCTGGTTTGGCCCATTGCCTTCGCAGTGCTGTTGGTGCTACGCCCTGTCGCGCTTCGCCTCACGGCCTGGATGGTGGAGCACCCACCGCAGTAACCCCGCTCGGGTTTAGGCAGCCGCGCCGATTCCTGTCCGCAGGCTGCCGATCCTAGTCCGAACAAATTGGACTGCTCGATTGGCCAAAGCGGATCCGAGGCAAAGGGGGCACCCATCCATGCGTGGGTACCCGCCTTCGGCCAGACCACCCCGAACGGCCGGCTGCGGTTCTCCGCATCGCGGGGCGGGGAGCGCGGAGCCGCATCCTGCGGTGTCGCATGCCAAGCCGCGCCAAGCTGCCCCCGCCCCGCCGAGGCGTCGCCGGCCGCTTCGAATGCCCCCCGCAGCCAGCCTCGGCCTGGCCACGGGCGGGTTGGTTCGCGAGGCGACCGGCCGTGCAAAGGGCCCCAAGTCCGGGTGCCTTGGTGGGACAAGCGCGCTGGCGTAAGGTCTGGGCATGCGCGTTCTGTTTGTCTTGACCCTGGCCATGGGCCTGACCGCCTTTGCACCCGCCCAAGCGGACCAAGGCAAGCTGCTGCTGACGGGCGGCGTGTCGTCCATCGACGGCGCGGCCGGCGGTGGGCTGACGCCATGGGCGGTGACCGGCAGCTACGCGACGGAGGGCGAGTGGGGCGGCACCGCGTTTGTCAGCGGCGCCCGCACCGGGAACTATGGCCTGCGGGTGATGGGGGCTGCCCTGGCTTGGGACGACCGGCTGGAATTCAGCCTGGCCCGCCAACGCCTGGACACCGACAACAACCTGGCCCCTTTGGGCTTGCCCGGCCTGCTGGTGGAGCAGGACGTGGTGGGGGCCAAGTGGCGGGTGGCCGGCGATGCGGTGCTGGACACCGACCGCTGGATGCCGCAGATCGCCGTGGGCCTGCTGCACAAGCGCGCCCAACGCAATGGCTTGACCCCCACGCTGACGGGCCCGCTGGGCGCACGCCCCAGTGGCAACGAGGCGTACGTCAGCGCCACCAAACTGTGGCTGGCCAGCGGCTGGCTGACCAACCTGACCCTGCGCGCCACGCGCGCCAATCAGAACGGCCTTCTGGGCCATGGCGGGGCCAACGACGCGCGCTGGCGGCTGATGCCCGAGGTGTCGCTGGCCAAGCTGGTGTCGCCGTCGCTGGCCGTGGGCGTGGAGGCGCGGGCCAAGCCCAATGCCTTGGAGCGCAGTGCGCTGGGCGCGGGTGCGCTGCGCGAGCACGACTGGTTCGACGCCTTCATCGCCTGGGCGCCGAACAAGACCGCATCGATCACGGCGGCCTGGGTGGACCTGGGGGTTGTCGCGCCCGCCCTGCAGCCGCGCCGCCAGCGGGGCGGCTACCTTTCGGTGCAACTGGCTTTTTGAGACCCCCACCATGACCCACTGGCTCCGCTCGACTTTGTTGGCTGCTGTCCTGCTGGCCCCCGCCGCGCATGCTGCCGACGACAGCCTCTACCGCGCCTGGGGCGGCCGAGAGGGCATTCGTGCGGTGATGGACGACTTGGTGCCCCGCCTCAAGGCCGATGCCCGCATCGGGCACTTTTTCAAAGATGTCAGCACCCAGCACTTGGCCCGCCAGCTCACGGATCAGTTGTGCCAACTGGC
Organism: Inhella sp.; assembly: GCF_027532025.1. Taxonomy (GTDB): domain Bacteria; phylum Pseudomonadota; class Gammaproteobacteria; order Burkholderiales; family Burkholderiaceae_C; genus Inhella. The sequence continues at coordinate 2,321 of NZ_JAPZSY010000036.1, forward strand.
GGGCGGCCCCTGCGTGTACGACGGTCCGGACATGAAAACGGCTCATCAAGAGTTGGGCGTGGCGCGGCGCGACTTCCATGCGATGGTGGAGGTCTTGCAGCAAAGCATGGCGGCGCGCGGCATCGCCTTTGCCGACCAAAACCGCATGCTGGCGCTGCTGGCGCCGATGCATCGCGACGTCATCACGGCGGGCTCAGGAACGGCGCAACGCTGAGCGAGGTGCAGCGGCGGCGATGATGCCGCCGATGGAAACCTCGACTCCCCCACCGGCGCAGCACGCCGTTGTGATTGGCGGTGGCCCCGCGGGCCTGATGGCGGCCGACGTGCTCAGCGCGGCCGGCTGGGCGGTGGACCTGTACGACGCCATGCCCAGCGTGGGCCGCAAGTTCTTGCTGGCCGGGCGGGGCGGCCTGAACCTGACGCACAGCGAGCCCTACGAGCGCTTCGTCACCCGCTTCGGCGCGCGCGCGCCGGCCTTGCAAGCCGCGCTGGACGCCTTCACGCCGGACGACCTGCGCGACTGGGCGGCAGGCTTGGGTGTGGACACCTTCGTCGGCAGCTCGGGCCGCGTGTTCCCCGCCGACCTGAAGGCCGCGCCGCTGCTTCGCGCGTGGCTGCGCCGCCTGCACGCGCAGGGCGTGCACTTTCACAGCCGCCACCGCTGGCTGGGCTGGGGCAACGACGGCGCGCTGCGCTTTGCCACGCCGGCCGGCGAGGCCCGTGTGCCCGCAGCGCCCACGCTGCTGGCCCTGGGGGGCGCCAGTTGGGCCCGCCTGGGCAGCGACGGCGCTTGGGTGCCGGTGCTGCAAGCCGCAGGCGCAGCGCTCGCGCCGCTGCAGCCCAGCAACTGCGGCTTTGCCGTGCAAGGCGGTTGGAGCGCGTTCCTGCGCGAACGCTTTGCCGGTCAGCCGGTCAAGCCCGTGAGCCTGACGTTTGAAGGCCGCACGCAACAGGGCGAGTTCGTGCTCACCGACGATGGCGTGGAGGGCAGCTTGGTTTACGCCTTCAGCGCCGCGCTGCGCGACGCCATCGCCCGCGACGGCCAGGCCACCCTGCACCTGGACCTGCTGCCCCAGCACCCGCTGGACAAGGTGCGCGAGATCCTGCACCGCGGCCTGGGCGCCAAGAGCCTGGCCAGCTTCTTGAAGAGCCAGTTCAAGCTCAGCGGGCTGAAACCCGCGCTGCTGCACGAGGTGCTGGGAGCCAGCAAGGACCCGGCCGCGCTGGCCGCCACGCTCAAGGCCCTGCCCCTGACCCTGGTCGCCACGCGCCCGATCGACGAGGCCATCAGCACCGCCGGCGGCGTGCGCTTCGAAAGCCTGGACGGCGGCTACCAACTGCGCGCCAAGCCGGGCGTGTGGGTGGCGGGCGAGATGCTGGACTGGGAGGCCCCCACGGGCGGCTACCTGTTGACCGCCTGCCTGGCCACGGGCCGCGCCGCGGCTCAGGGGATCTTGTCGGCCGCCGTGCCGGGCTGAGCGTCGGCGCAAGCCGCGTGCGGCTGGCGCACGCGCTGCGTGCTGGCCGGGTTGCGCGCCAGCGCGTCGCCCACGCGGCGGGGCCGGGGCTGCAGCTCGCCGCCGCGGTTGGGGCACCGTCCGCCCAAGCGCTGGCGCACGCAGTCGTCGCAGAAGGTGCATTCGAAGCTGCACACCATGGCGCCGGGCGCGTCGGGCGGCAGGTCGCGGTCGCAGCACTCGCAGTTGGGACGCATCTGCAGCATGGGGGTCTCAGTGCTCGCCGCACACCGGGTTGGGCGCGCCGTACTGCAGGCGCATCACCGCGGCACTGCCGCCGGCATCCACAGCGGGCTGCACCACGTAGGCCCAGCCGAACTGGTTCTCGCAGGGCGCCGGCACGGCGCGGCCGCTCAGGGCCTTGACGATCTCGGCCACGGTGTTGCTGTGGCCCACCACCAGCACGCGGCCGCTCAGGCGCTGCACCGCGGCCGCCACCTCGGCCACGTGGGCCGGCAGCTCGCCCTTGCGGGTGGCGACGACCTGGGGCGTCAGGCCCCGGGCGCGGGCCAGCGGGGCGGCGGTCTCTTGGGTGCGGCGCCATTGGCTGGTGACGATGGCGTCGATGCCCGCGTCGATGCCGATCTGCGCGAGCAAGGCGGCGCGCTCGACGCCCTCCGGCGCCAGCGTGGGGTCGCCCGCGGGTTCGGCCGCGCGCTCGGCGTGGCGAACCACCAGCACGAGGCTGGGGGCGGCGGTGCCACTGCCCCACGCCATCAGGCCGCCGAGCAGCCAGGGGATCCAACGGGGCATCGCGCGCCTCCGGCTTGAACAAAGGCCGCCAGCATCGCACGGCGGCCACAATCCACCGATGAGCCTCCCGACCCCCCACGCAAGCCCCGTTTCAGCCCCGTTGACCTGGATCTCCACCGACGGAGAACCCCTGAGCGCCCGCTGGCACAGCGGCAGCGGCGCCCCCGCCCCGAAGCGCATCCGCGCCGTGGACGACAGCATCAACGCCGACGCCGCCTACAAGTTGGTGTGCGAAGGCACGGCGCTGGTGTGGGAGGGCGACTACCACCAGGCCCGGCAGATGCTGCAGGCCATCGCCCACCGCATCGACCGCCGCCGCGCGCGCAAACCGGCCACCGCCAAAGCCCCGGTGGCCTCGGCAGCCGACGCCTTCCACCAGCACCGCAAGGGCCAGGCCGAGCGCGCCCGCATCCTGGGCCTGCTGGTGATGCGCCTGACGCCCGAGCTGCAACTGCCGCTTCGCCGCGCGCCCGACCTGGCCCTCGCCGCCCGCGCGGCCATCGGCCCGCAGACCGAAGGCACCTTGGTGAGCCTGCGCGAGCTGCTGGGCTGGATCGGTGCCTGGGAATGGCGCCAGCAAGGCGTGCCGGTGCCGGCCCTGGGCCTGCGCAAGAACGGCGAAATGGCGCGCATCCACCCCTGGTACGGCGTGTTCAGCCCGGTGCGCGGCGAGTACCTGGAGCTGGTGGCGCAAGCGCCGCTGCCCGAGGCCCTGAAGGCGGAAGGCGCCTGGGCCATGGACATCGGCACGGGCACTGGCGTCGTCGCTGCGGTGCTGGCCCAGCGGGGCGTGGCCCGCACCGAGGCCACTGACCTCAGCACCACGGCGCTGGCCTGCGCGCTGGACAACCTGCAGCGCCTGGGCCTGCAGCACAAGGTCAAGCTCACCCAGGCCGACCTGTTCCCCGACGGCCGCGCTGCGCTGGTGGTGTGCAACCCGCCCTGGCTGCCGGCGCGCCCCAGCAGCGCGCTGGAGGCCGCCATCTACGACCCCGACAGCCGCATGCTCAAGGGCTTCTTGAACGGGCTGGCGGCGCACCTGGTGCCGGGGGGCGAAGGCTGGCTGATCTTGTCCGACCTGGCCGAGCACCTGGGCCTGCGCACCCGCGCCGAGCTGGAGGCCTGGATCGCCAGCGCCGGCCTGCAGGTGCTGGCGCGCCTGGAGATTCGCCCCACGCACGGCAAGGCCAGCGACAAGGCCGACCCCCTGCACGCCGCGCGCGCCAAGGAAACCACCTCGCTGTGGCGCCTCGCCGCGCTGTGAGTTCATCGCCATGAACACCTCGCCCCGCCCCACAGCCCACCCATCGGCGTACTGGTCCCTCGTGCTCGTGGCGGCCGCCATCTTGATGGTGACCATGGGCGCGCGGCAAAGCATGGGCCTGTTCATCGCGCCCATGAGCCGCGACACCGGCCTGTCCATCGTGGACATCAGCTTCGCGCTGGCCATCGGCCAGTTCGTGTGGGGCGCGTCGCAGCCGGTGTTCGGCATCGTGGCCGACCGCTTCGGCCCCACCAAAGTCGTCGTGCTGGGGGGCCTGCTGCTGGCCGCGGGCACGGCGCTCACGCCCTTCGTGCGCAGCGAGTGGGCGTTGATGGTCACGCTCGGCGTGATGGCCGCCGCTGGGGCGGGCGCGGGCAGCTTTTCCATCCTGATCGGCGCGGCCGCGCAACGCCTGCCGGCCGAGAAGCGCAGCAGCGCCTCGGGCGTCATCAACGCCGGCGGCAGCTTCGGGCAGGCGGTGTTCGCGCCCATCAACCAGGCGCTCATCAGCGCGCTGGGCTGGGTGCAGGCCATGTGGACGCTGGCGCTCATCACCCTGGCCACCCTGCCCTTGGCCTGGAAGTTGGGCGGCAACAAAGCCGCCAGCCCGACCCCCGGCGCGGTGGCCGCCCCGGCCGGCCCGACCCTGGGCCAGCAGCTGCGCGAGGCCTTCGCCGACCGCAGCTACTGGTGCCTGCACCTGGGCTTCTTCACCTGCGGCTTTCACATCGCGTTCTTGGTCACGCACCTGCCTGGCGAGGTCGGCCTGTGCGGCCTGCCCGCCAGCGTGGCCGCCACCTCGCTGGCCGTCATCGGCGTGGCCAACATCGCCGGCAGCCTGATGGCCGGCGCGGCCGGCAACCGCTTCCGCATGAAGTACATCCTGTTCTGGATGTACGGCACCCGCGCGCTGGCCATCTTGGTCTACCTGGCCGCGCCCAAAACGCCGCTCACTTTCTACGTCTTCGCCGCCGTGCTCGGCTTCACCTGGCTGGCCACGGTGCCGCCCACCGCCGGCCTGGTGGGCAAGCTCTTCGGCACGCGGCACCTGGCCACCCTGTTCGGCATGACGCTGCTGAGCCACCAAATCGGCGGCTTCTTCGGCGCCTACTTCGGCGGCCTGGCCTTCGCCCGCTGGAACAGTTTTGAAGCCATGTGGTGGGCCGACATCGCGCTGGCCGCCGCGGCCGCCGTCATCAACCTGCCCATCCGCGAGGCCAAGCTGCCGCCGCGCACCCAACCCGCTTGAGGACACCCATGCGCTTGGCTGCCCTGCTCCTCGTTTCGACCTTGGCCACCGCCCACGCGTTGGCGGCCGATGCCCCACCGCCCCCGGAACTGCCTCGCCTCGGCGTGCAAGCCGACGGCGCCACGGTGTCGGGCGTGTCCTCGGGCGCCTACCTGGCGGTGCAGTTGCACCTGTCCCAAGGCCCGCTGTTCGCCCGCGGTGTGGCGGCCGTGGCCGGCGGGCCCTTTGGCTGCGCGCAGGGCTCAGTGCTACAAGCCCTGGGGCCCTGCCTCGGCCGCAGCCCCATCGACGTGCCGCTGCTGGTGCAACGCACCCAGGCGCTGGTGACCCAGGGCGAGATCCCGCCGCTGACCGCACAGCAAGACGCCCGCGTCTACCTGTTCAGCGGCGCCAAGGACACGGTGGTCAACGTGGCCACCACCCAGGCCCTGCAAGCCCAGTTGCAGGCCCTGATGCCACACGCCCACATCACCGCACGCACCGACGTGCCCGCCGCGCACGGCTGGGTGGTGGACCGCGAAGGCAGCGACTGCGATCGCATGGCCGCGCCGCACCTGCTGAACTGCGGCGTCGACCTGGCGGGCGCACTGCTGCAGCACCTGCTGGGGCCCCTGAACGCCCGCGCCGAAGCGCTGCCCGAGGGCGCGCTACGCGCCTTCGACCAACGCCCCTTCCACGCCGGGCCGGACCTGGGGCCCCAGGGCTTCGTGTTCGTGCCCCCAGCCTGCGACGCCGGCGGCTGCCGCGTGCACGTGGCGCTGCATGGCTGCCAGATGAACGCCGGCTTTGTGGGCGACGCCTTTGCGCGGCGCAGCGGGCTCAACGCGTGGGCCGCCACCAACCGGCTGGTGGTGCTGTACCCGCAGACCGGGCCTGGGGCGGTGAACGGGTGCTGGGATTGGTGGGGCTACGGCGGCGCCGAATACCTCGGGCGGAATGCGCCGCAGATGAAGGCGATTGCGGGGATGGTGGCGAGGTTGCAGGAGCGGGCCAGGGGCTGAGTCCTCCGTTCGCCCTGAGCGATCGAAGGGCGGCGGGTACCGCAGATTTCGGTGCAGCCCTTGGGGGCTTCACCCCCAAACCCCGGCCCCCTTCTGTTTCTCCACCAGAAACCCAAAGCGCCTGTTACCCCGTGGTTTGATTCCTGTGAAATGACGCCATTCAGCCCCGACTCGATGTTGACCGTGCGCAGCACCACGCCCCCTGGGAGCCCCTGCCATGCCGAGTGACTTCTCGACCCATCTCCGACCCCGCGGGGCTTGGTCGCTGGGCCTGCTGGCCGCTGCGCTGCTGCTCACCGGCTGCGAGAGCCGAGCGGACAACAACATGAAGGCAGCTGATGCCGCCTACCGCGAGAAGCTGGCCAAGGCGCAGGCCGTCTTTGCGGAGCGGTGCAAGACGGCGGGGGTGGTGATTCACCGTACCGTCGAGGACGTCGAAGGCATCGAGCTTAAGAAGATCCGGCCCAAGCTGGAATTTGGCGACAAGCGGTACTTCGACCCGATGTTTGACGGGGCGGCAATGGCGGGGGAGGCCTCTGGTGACGACTACATCCGCCAAATGCTATTCAGCGAGTTCAGGAGCCAGTCTGAACCAACTCGTCGGGGTTCTTTGAATCCACCATGGTTCCGCGCGGGGCCAAATGCCACCCCTGTGATCGATGGCTATCGCTTTGTTGAGCATGTCGATTTGGAAACCGGTAAGCGCTTCAGGTACTCGCTGCCTAAGCAAGTTGAGCCAAACGTTGGATGGGGTGTTGCACTCACTCAAATGTCAACGGGCGAACCGCAAACCAAGTTCGCATTGGATTTTGAGGACCTTGTCGATCCTGCGGACCGCGCACTCTGGATCGCAGGGACAAGGATCAAGGTTCTCGACACGCGCACTGGCGAAACTCTTGCCGTGCTCACACGATACGTCTTCGACGCCGGCCTCGGCATCAGCACTACAGGCCGTTGGCCTTGGCAGCACGCTGATACCAACAACCAGCGATGCCCAAGTGAGCCACATACGAAGGGATACGTAACCAGATTCTTTGTGGACACCGTGTTGAAACCCAAGCAGATGAATTGATCACGAGCCAGCAAACACCGCAAATTCTTCAGACCTACACATTGCTACAGATCGGAGCTGCGGCCCTGCCAGGCCGGTAGCGTGAGGCACCAGCAGCGTCCTGGATTCCCTCTGCGCTCGGCGCTTGCGAACGGGGCAAAAGCCGAATACTGAAGAGCCCGGATTGCGGAAAGTTGCGCCGTTTCCCGGCTGTTAGCTGTTGGGCTGTTCGCCCCGTTTGACGAGCCGAGCAGCGCAGACGAGTCCGGCGCGCGCGTCAGCGCGCTTCGTGCACTGACTCCGCCCGACTGTCTGACCGAAGCGAACGCAGTGAGCGCAGGGAGTTTCGGGCGGGCCGGGCTTGGCGAGCAGCGCAGGGAACCCCCGCCGCAGGCGGGGGCGAAGGCTACCGGGGCGGGCGCTTTTCCCCCCTTTTGGCAAGACAAAAGGGGGTCGGGTGCAGGGGTGAAGCCCCTGCTGGCTCTCAAATCAACGAGAAGGCCCCCCTCACCTCACCCGCGTCTTCACCACCTTCTTCCCCTTGCCCGCCGCCGCCTTCCGCGGCACGGCAGCCACCGCCACGGGCGTTGCGGCCGGCGCCGGCGCAGCAGCCGCGCGGGGCAGCGAGCCCAGCACGTCGAACTGCTGCATCAATCGCTGCAGGTACTCGGGCGACAGGGCTTGCAGTTGCGCCAAGGCCTTGGGCATCAGCGCGTGGGCGTTGAGCGGCCCCACGGGGGTGCTGGGCTCGGGGGGCACGTCGGCCAGTCGGCGGGCCACGCGCAGGCGGGTCCAGTCGCGGGTGTTGGCGCGCACCGCGCGCAACTCGGGCCAGGCGCCGTCGGCGGCTTCGGGGTGGCCGGCGTTGAGCGCGGCGGTCAGGGCCTGCAGAGGCGGGCGAACGGAAGAAGACGCGCGATGCGGCGCGGGCTCGCCCCCGGGCAATGCCGCCACACCAGCGCCCAAGCGGCGGCACAGCAGGGTGCGCAACGCGCCTTCGGCGCGGGCCGCGCGGCGGGCCAGGGCCACCAGGGCGTGCCAGCGCGCGGGGTGCGTGCGCGCAGCCTGGGCTTGCGGCTGCGCTTGCAGCCAGCTCAGCGGGTCGTGGGCCGGGTCCAACATCGTCAAGGGGCGCTGGCCGCAGAAGCGGCATTCGTCGCCGCGCCCGCACGGCGCGGCATGGGGGCGATCTCCACGCGGCGGTTGAGCGCGCGGCCGGCGGCGTCGGCGTTGGAGGCCACGGGCTGCTCCGGCCCGAAGGCGGCGGCGAACACGCGCGAGGCGGGCACGCCGTCGGCCATCAGCGCGCGGGTCACGGTCAGCGCGCGCAGGGCCGAGAGCTCCCAGTTGTCTTCGAAGCGGCGGTTGCCGCCGCGCACTTGCTTGTCGTCGGTGAAGCCGCTGACCATCAGCACCTCGTCGCGCGCGGCGAGGTAGGCGTTCAGGCCCGGCGCCAGGCCGCGCAGCAGCTGCCGGCCTTCGTCGTGCAGCGCGTCCGAGCCCGGCGCGAACAGCACATTGCCGGCGATGCCGATGCGCCCGTCTTTGAGCGTGATGCGCCCACCCGCCAGCGGGCCGGCCAGGGCCTGCTCCAAGGCCTCGCGGCGCTGGGCCTCGGCCTGGCGTTGGCGTTGCGCGTCGTCCAGCTGCTGCGCCAAGTCCATCTGCATGACGAGGGCGAAGGCGAGGATCAGCACGAAGGCGCCGAGCACGCCGGTCATCAGGTCGCCAAACGCGGCCCACACGGGGGTGGCGCCGGCGCCGTCGGCGGCGCCGTCCACCAGCGGGTCGTGCTCAAGCATGGCCGGCCTTGCCCGCGTGGCGCAGGGCGTCCACGGCTTGCTTCTGGGCGTCCAGGCAGAGGTCGATCACCTCGCGGGCCTGGGCCACGTAATAGGCCAGCTGCTCGTCGCTGCGGGCGATGCTGCGCTCCAGCGAAGCGTCCACCTGGCTGAGGTGGCCCACCAAGGCCTCGTTGGCGCTGTGGAACTGCGCCACGGCCGCGCCAAAGCCTTCGCCCAGGGCGCCCATCTCGGCGGCGCTGCCGGCCAGTTGGGTGGCGGCTTGCGCCAGGGTCTCTTGCGTGGCGCTGGCCTGCGTGGCCACGCGCTCGCTCAAGTCGTTCATCAAGGTGGACGTGGCGCTCACCAGCCCGTCCACCGCGGCGCGCTGCTCGCCGGCGGCCTGCTGCACGGCGGTCAGCAGGGTGTGCAGGGTCTCCATGAGCTGCGCGCGCTCGGCCAGCGCGGCGTTGTCGCGCACCAGGCTTTGGCTGAGCTGTTCGCGCAGCGCGGCCACCACCTCGCCCGCGGCACGCGGGGCCTCGGCGGCGCTGGCCAACAGGCCGGTCACCTCTTGGATGGTGGCGCGGGCCTGGGCCTCGGCCTGGGCCACCACCTCGCGGGCGGTGGCGGCCAGGGTGTCGGCCAGGGCGGTGTGGTGGGCCTGCTGCTGCGCGGTGACCGCGCTCCAGGCCTGCTGCATGCCGGATTGGGTTTCGGCCAGCGCGCTGCGCCAGGCGGCCAGGCGCTCGGCGTCGGCTTGGGCCAGGGCGGCCATGCGCTCGCCATCGGCCTGGGCCAAGGCGGCCTGCTGTGCGGCTTGCGCTTCGCTCCAGCGCAGCACCAGCTGGGTGGACTGCGCGGCCAGGCCCTCGGCCCAGGCACTGGCGGCTTGGCGGGACTGGGCGCTGGTCTCGGCCAGCGTGGCCTGCGTTTGCTGGGCCAAGGCCTGCACGGCCTCACGGGTGTGGGCCACGGCCTCGGCCAGGGCCTGCTGGGTGTGCGTCACCGTCTCCGTCAGGGCCACACCACTGCGCTCGGCCTGCTCGGCCATCAAGGCCGCTTGGCGCTCGACCTGGGCTTGCATCAGCGCGGCCTGGCGTTCCACCTGCGCCTCCATCAAGATGGACTGCTGCTCGGCCTGCGCCTGCATCAAGGCGGACTGGCGCTCGGCCTGCTCGGTCAGCGCACGGGCCTGCGCCTCGGCTTGCGCGGCCAAGGCGGCGGCCTGCTGCTGGCTGTGCTGCTGCAGGGCCTGCTGCAACGCGCCCACCTGCGTGGCCGCGGCGGCCAGCTGGGCCTCCACGGCCTGGCGCACGTCGGCGCCCAATTGCTGCACGCTGCCCTGCACCTGCGCGGCGGTGTGCTGCAGCTGCTGCGCGCTGGCCTCGGCCACCGCCTTGTGCAATTGTTCGGCGCTGGCGCGCACGGTGTCGGCGGTGTGGCTCAGCGCCTGCTGCAGGCCTTGCGCCTGGGCGCTGGCGGCGGCGGTGTGGGCCTCGGCGCCGGCGCTCACCGCGCGCGCCAAAGCGTCCACCTGCTGGGCGATGTCGTGCACCGTGCGCTGGTGCAGCGTGGTGGCGCTGGTGGTCAGCTGCGCGTGCAGCGCTTGCGCCTGCTCGGCCAGGGTGCTCAAGGTGGCGTCCACCGCGGGGCGGATGGTGTCGGCGGCGCGCTGGGCGCTGTCCACCAGGCTGGTGCGCAGGGTGTGGTCCACCGAGGCGGCCAGGCCGGTGAAGGCGCCGCGCGTGTCGGCGTGGAAGCGCTGCTGCTCGGCCAGCCACTGCGCCTGGAACTGGGCCTGCTGCTCAGCCATTTGGGCGTGCAGGGCCTTCACCTGGGCCACCAGCTCGGGCACGGCCAGGGCTTGGGCTTGCAGCGCGGCTTGCGCGGCATCTCGGCGGTGGGCAGCGGTGTGCGGGTGCAGAGGTCCGAGCAATGCTGCGTCCAGCGCCTGCGCCACGGCCTGGCGTTCGCGACGGGCCAGCGCGGCCATCAGGCCCAGCATGGCCGAGGTGGCCACCCCCGCCACCGAGGTGCCGAAGGCCAGGCCCAGGCCCTGCACGGGCGCGGTCAGCGCGGCGCGCATGGCGGTCAGGTCGGTGGTGGCGCGCAGCGCGTTGGCCGTGCCACCCAGCGTGATGACCAAGCCCACGAAGGTGCCCAACATGCCCAGCAGCACCAGCAGGCCGGCCAGCGAGGGCGCCAGGGCCGGGCCGGGCAGCTCGCTGCGCGCGCCGTCCAGGCGCTGGCGCACGGGCTCGCGCAGGGCTACGGGCAGTTGCCCCAACCAGTCGCCGAGATCGGCCACTGCCGCCACCGCGGCCCCCGGTTGGGCCAAGGGCAGCAGCGCGCCTTTGAGCTGCGCCGTGGCGCGGCGGTAGCCGTGCAGCTCCCAGGCACCCAAGCCGAAGAAGAAGGCGACCAAGGCGGTCGTGCCCAGGGCCACGGCGTGGTGCTGCACGGCGGCGCCCCCGGCCCAGCCGATGGCGGCCAGGCCGGCAACGAGGGCGGCGGGGTACAGGAAGGCGGTCAGGCGGTTCATCGCGAAATCAGTCGGAGTCAGAGGGCGGCGCCTCGGCAGCGGCCGCCTCGTTCAGGGCTTCGAGCAGGCCCAGAACGGGTTGGAGTCGGAGGTCGAGTTCGGCGCGCAGCAGGCGCTGCACATCGGCCCAGAAGGTGGCGCGCCAGCCCACGGGGGGCCAGGCTTCGGCGTCGGTGGGCTCGCGGGGCTCACTGGGCTGTTGCGCCTGCAGGTCAAGCCCACGCTGCACCAGCAGCGCGCTCAGGCCGGAGAGGCGCTGCTGCTCGGCCTCGGCCAAGGCGCGGTCGAACACGGCATCAAAGGCCGCCAGCTGCGCCAGCGCCGGGCCAGCCTCGCTCAGCTGCGCGCGAAGCCGGGTGCGGAAGGTGGCCACGCGGCTGGCCAGCGCGCGTTGCTGGGTGGCGTGGTGCAGGCGGTAGGGCGCGACGGCGTCTTGCGGGTTCAGCTCACCGGCGCTGCGCACCGGTATGGCGCGGCCGCGGCCGAAAGCCCCACTCGGCAGTGGGGGGCCGCCTTGAACCAAGGTGGGCTCGGCAAAGGCGGCGTGCAGTTCGGCGACCAAGCGCTCGAGTGCGGCCTCGGCCCAGCGGCGGGCGGCGAGCACGGGGGTTTCGGCGTCGGGGGCGTCGGTCGGCGCCGGGCGGGCGGCCAGCACCTGGGCCAGGGCTACGGCGTCCATCCAACCCATCGCGTCGGCCAAGCGGGGCGTGATGGGCTGGCGCGGGGTGCGCAGGCGCGTGCCCCAGCTTGCCAACAAACGCGGCAGGTTGTGGGCCGATGGGGCCGTTCGCCCAGCCCAGTCGGGGGTCGGCGCGGCCGGCTGGTGTCCCCCTGCGTGCATGCCGAGTTCGCCGTCGAAAAAACCGCGTAGTTTATGGCGACGGGTTTGAAAGGGTGGAGCCCGCCCCATGGGGAGCGCTGGCAGCCCACACAGCGAGAAAGAGGGATGCAAACTCACTGGAGGACCCTGCAACAAACTTGTGACCCACGACCTGGACACCTTGCACCCAAGAGTGCGCTCCCAGACAGACCTGCGGTGTCGCGGCACCCACCGCGCGAGGCCCTGGCCGTGCGAGCATCGCCCCCATCGATCCGCTCCCTGACTAGGAGGCTGCATGAGCCCCACCTTCGACACCCGATTCGTTCAACGCCTGCGGCCCCTCGGGGCCATCGTGCTCTTAGTCGCCCTGGGCGTCTCGGGTTGCGGCGGGGGAAGCGGGGATGGGGCCAGCCCGCCCACGCCGGTGGTGGTCGAGCGCAGTTTCGACTTCGGTCAGGGGGCCGGCACGTGGGTGGCGGGCTCGGCCGACTACAGCCCGAGCACCGCACCGAACGATGTGATCGCCGAAGCGAGGGCGCTGCCCAGCCCGTTCACCGGCACGGGCTACTTCCAGTCGGGCACGAACCGCAGCGACGACCTGTTCCTGTTCATCAAAACGCCCGTCACTGGCTTGGTTCCGGGCACGAACTACCGCGTCACGGCCCGGGTGGACTTCCTCACCGACGTGCCCACCGGCTGCATCGGGGTGGGCGGATCGCCGGGCGAATCCGTGTGGGTGGTGTTGGCCGCTTCTGCCAGCGAGCCGGTCACCACGCTGACCGCTGGCGAATTCAGGCTGAACATCGACCGCGGCAACCAGTCGATGGGCGGTGCCAACGGCTTGGTTTTGGGCACCGTGGCCAACAGCGTGCCCAACTGCGGGACGCGGCGGTGGGAGAGCAAGACGCTGAACACGCCAGCGACGCCGGCTCTGACCGTGAAGGCGGACGAGCGGGGAGCGATCTGGGTGCTGTTGGGCTTCGATTCGGGCTTTGAAGCCTCGAGCCGCCTGTACTACCAGCGCCTGAACCTGACCCTGCAGCCAACCTGAGGGCCGGAGGACCGGGAGCGGGGCGACCGGCGGCCCTGCCGGGCCCAGGAACGATCGCCGGGGGTGTTCGATCTCAAGCGGCGCGCTTGACGATGACGACCACCGTGGGCAACTGGACGATCGGTGCGGCGGTTGGCGCGGCGCTGGCGTGGATGGGCGCCGGTGCTTTGACCAGGGGCGCCGCGGCCGCGGCCACGCTGGTGAGCGTGAGGCCGGCCATGACCGCGAAGGTGAGCACGTCGCTCAGGCGGCCGAGGATCGAGGGGGCGAAGGCGGTGCGGGTCATGGTGGGCTCCGGTTGAGTCGTTGGGGATTCGTGGTTCGGTGACTGGACTGTGATCCCCGGTGCCCCGCGGCACCAGCGGCATGCGATGGCCTGCCCCGGCGTGCGATGAATGCGGGAAAACCCGGTATGGATGGCGTGCACACCCAGGGCTAGCAGTGCGGTTCGACCTTGCTCGGCGCGGTCGGTTGACGTCGCCTTGGGCCTGCGCCCGAGAACGGTGCGCAGTAGTTGGCAGCCCACCGGGAAATCGCCCGGCGCGCCCTGGACGTCTGCCCTCGGCCGCAGTACCGTGCAGATTCCACATTCCGACCCGCAAACCCGGTGAAAGCCGGGGACGCAAAGCCTCCGGCCTACAGCCGGGCCCGCTGACGCCAGCGGCCCGACCACGGTAGCGGGGCTGCCAGGGCGCCTCAAAGCGCACTGGCCTCGACAGCACCGAGGCAAGCATGAATCCGGTTCACACCACACTGACCGCTTTGTTCACCCTGTCGGTCATGGGCACCGCCTTGGCTGGCTCCACCAACGAACGGCTCCGCCACGTCACGGCCATGGAGGATTGGAACGGCCCCCCGATGGCGCGCCGGGCCCCCGTCGCCTGGGCCGCCTCGCCGGTGTCGGACCGGCTGATCGTCAAGTACCGATCGGTGGACGGCGGCGACAGCCTGCGAAGCCGGATGGCCACGCGGGTGGTGGGCAACCGGCAGGGCGTGGAGCTCGAAGACTGGCGCACCACGGCCCACGGGGCGCGGGTGATGCGGCTGAACCGCCCCGTGCCGGTGGAGGCGCTGCGCGCCATGGCCGACACCCTGCGAGCCACCGACCCCAACGTCGAGTACGCCGAGCCCGATTTGTTGTTGCAAACCGCGCTGACGCCCAACGACCCCCTCTACGCCCAACAGTGGCACCTGAGCAGCGCCACGGCTGGCATCCGGGCGCCTTTGGCGTGGGACCGGGCCACGGGCCAGGGCATCACCGTGGCCGTCATCGACACCGGCGTGCGTCCCCATGCCGAGTTCGCCGGCAAGTTGCTGCCGGGCTATGACTTCATCACCAACACCACGATGGCGGGCGACGGCAATGGCCGCGACGCCGACGCGGCCGACGTGGGCGACTTCACCACGGCGGGCCAGTGCGGCAGTGGCAGCCCGGCCACCAACAGCTCGTGGCACGGCACGCACGTGGCTGGCATCGTGGCCGCCCAGGGCAACAACGCGCAGGGCGTCACCGGCGTGGCCTTCAACGCGCGCATCCTGCCGGTGCGGGCCCTGGGCCGCTGCGGCGGCTACAGCTCCGACATCGCCGACGCCATCGTCTGGTCCGCCGGCGGCACGGTCAGCGGAGCGCCCGTCAACCCCAATCCGGCGCGGGTGATCAACTTGTCACTGGGTGGCCGGGGCAGCTGCGGCATCACCACCCAGAACGCCATCAACACCGCGCGCAGCCGTGGGGCCGTGGTGGTGGTAGCCGCCGGCAACGAGCGCACCGACGTCAACAATTCCACCCCCGCCAACTGCAACGGCGTGGTGACCGTGGCAGCCACCGGCAACACGGGCGGCAAGGCCTCGTACTCCAACACGGGCTCCAAAGTCACATTGGCCGCGCCGGGTGGCGACAACTCGGGCGGCATCCTTTCTACCTACAACACCGGCAAGACCGCGCCAGCGGCGGACAGCCACGCCAACCTGATGGGCACCTCCATGGCCACGCCCGTGGTGAGCGGCGTGGTGGCGTTGATGTTGCAGGCGCGCCCCAGCTTGACGCCCGACCAAGTCAGCACGCTGCTGCGCAGCAGCGCCCGCCCGTTCCCTGCGGCCTGCAGCGGTTGCGGCGCTGGCTTGGTGGATGCCAACGCCGCCGTGCTGGCCGCCAGCGGCTCCGCCGCACCGCCGCCCGCACCCGCGCCGGCCCCCACCCCGGCGCCTGCACCAGCACCGGCCCCCACGCCAGCCCCACCGGCCAACGTGGCCGACATTGAACCCAACAACACCGTGGCCACCGCGCAGCGCGTGAGTGCTGTGAACGCCACGGTGGCGGGCACCTTGAGCACCACCGCCGACCAAGATCACTTCCGCGTCACCGTGGCCGGCGGCAAGTCCATGGTGGCACGCTTGACGACAGGCACCGCCTCGGGCTTCGGCATCGGCGTGTACACCACCAGCGGCCAGCAGCTCATCTTGCTGACGGCCCTGCAAGGCCAAACCTCGCAAGCCACCCTCAGAAACAGCGGCAGCGCCAGCATGGACGTGGTGGTGCGGGTGTTCCGCAGCGTGGGCAGCGCTGGCGCCTACACCCTGAAGTTGAGCCAGTGAAGCCCTGAGCCCCAGCCCCCCGTGGCAGCCGCCACGGGGCCACGGCCCAGCGCGGTGCCCCACGTTGCCGGCGTGCCACCGACCTTAAATTTCTGTATTGACAGAAATAACCGTCGGATTAGAGTTGGGCCCATGGAACTCACCGACATCGCCCGCCGCTTCATCGTTCACTGGGGCGAAATGGGCTCGAGCTGGGGCGTCAATCGCAGCGTGGCGCAAATCCACGCCCTGCTGTTCTTCCACGGCCAACCGCTGCACGCCGAGGAAATCGCCGACACCCTGGCCATCGCGCGCAGCAACGTCAGCAACAGCCTCAAAGAGCTGCTGAACTGGAACCTCATCCGCGTCACCCACGTGCTGGGCGACCGGCGCGACTTCTACGAAACCAGCAGCGATGTGTGGGAGCTGTTCCGCACCATCGTGCGCGAACGCAAGGAGCGCGAGTTCGACCCCACCGTGCGCCTGCTGCGCGAACTGGCGGCCGACCCCGCCCTCGGCCGCGAACCCGCTGCCGCGCAAGACCGCCTGCGCAGCACGCTGGAGTTCATGCACACCCTGGGCGCCTGGAGCGACGAGATGCTGCGCCTGTCGCCCGCCACGCTCGAAAAAATCTTGCGGCTTGGCGCCCAGGTGCAGCGCTTCGTGCGCGCGCCCGAGCCCGCCCCCCCTGGCCCTGCCGCCCTGTCCGACCCCCACCCGCCTTTGCCCCCAGTGATACCGCCTTACTGACGCCACCCTACGGCCCCTCACCATCCCCACTGCACCGCGGGCGCCCTGGCGCCCATTCTTTGAACCCTTAATTTCACTCTTTACAGAAATATCCGCCATGAACAACATCGAGCTCACCACCTACTACGACGGCCAATGCCCGCTGTGCCGCGCCGAGATGCACAACCTGATGCTGCGCAACACCGAAGGCCGCGTGGCCTTCGTGGACGCCGCCACGCCCGGCTTCGACGCCGCAGCCCTCGGCATCGCCCACGAAGCACTGATGGAGGCCCTGCACGTGCGCACCGCCGATGGCCGCTGGCTCGTCGGCGTCCCCGCCTTCGAGGCCCTCTACCGCACCTTGGGCCTGCCCGGGGTGGCAGCGGCGCTGCGCCAACCCCTGCTGGCCGCAGCGGCGGCACGCCTGTACCCCTGGGTGGCGCGTCACCGCCACCAACTGCCGCGCGCCCCCATCACCTGGCTGTTCGAGCGCGCAGGACGCCGCGCCGCCGAGCGCGCAGCCGCCCGCCGCTGCACCCAGGCCGCCGATGGCGCGAACGACAGCGCCTGCCGCCTTTGACCCCCGTTTCACACCCCCTGGAGAACGCCATGACCCCCTCGCTGCAATTCCTGCTCGCCCTCGCGCTGGCCGCCATCGGCCCGGTGGCCGCCCTGCGCTACCTGCAACCCATCCTGCTGCCCGTTCTGCGCGCCCAGTGCGAAGAAGGCGGCCAAGGCGCCGAGTTCTGGATGCGCAGCGCCTACGTGCTGGCGGTGTGCGGCACCTTGCTGCTCACGCTCACCTTCGGCCAGTACCGCGGCGAGCTGCTGCACACCCTGGAGCGCTCGCTGTGGCTGGTGGCCGCCGGCACCTTCGCCACCGTGGCCTTCATCGCCCGGCAGGTGTGGGCACCCGTGCGCGAAAACCGCGCCCTGCGCCGCCTAGAAGCCGAACGCGCGGCCCGCGCCCGCCCAGCCCACACCGCCACAACCGGAGCCTGACATGCGCGTGCTGCTGCTCGGCGCGGGCGGCTTCCTGGGCCGCCACACCGCCCGCGCGCTGGCCGCGCAGGGTCACACCGTGAGCACGCTCGGCAACACGGTCGGCAGCGGGCTCGGCACCGGGTTCGAGTGGGCCGAAGCCCACCGCGCCAAAACCTGGCTGCCCTGGCTGCTGGGGCTGGACGCCGCCATCTATCTGCCCGGCACCCTGCGCGACCGCATGCGCGGCATCGGCGGCTGGCTCGAACGCCTGCACCACCACGCCCCCGCGGCCTTGGCCGAGGCCTGCGTGCTGGCAGGCGTGCCCCGCCTGACCCACGTCTCCGTGCTCTGCCAAGGCCCCAGCGCCTACGCACGCAGCAAACGCGAGGGCGACGCGGCCATCCAGGCCGTGGCCCAGCGCACCGGCCTGCAGGCCCACATCGTGCAACCCAGCCTCGTCCTGGGCCAGGGCGGCATCACCAGCCGGCAGTTGGAGCAACTCAGCCACCTGCCCCTGTGGCCCCTGCCGGCCGTCATGCAACGCTGCCTCGTGCAGCCCTTGCGCGTCGAGGACTTGGCCGACGTGCTGGTGGCCACCCTGAGAGCCGCGCCCACCGCCACCCCCTGGCACGCCGTGGGCCCTGAAACCGCCCCCCTGCCCCAATGGCTGCAACGCCGCCGCGCCCAACGCGGCCAAGGCCCGGCGCGCGTGCTCACCCTGCCGGCGGCGCTGGCCGCTGCCACCGCGGCCTGGGGCGACCACGTGCGCTTCACCAGTTGGAGCCGAGAAACCTGGGCCCTGATGGCGCACGACAGCGCCAGCCCCGACCCGAGCGCCCCCGACCGCCTGGCCACCCTCATCGGCCGCCCCTTGCAAAGTGCGCTGGAGGGCCCATGGTGAGCCGCCCCTTGCGCCGCGACGGCCCCCGCGCTGCTCTGGTCCTCGTCTGGCTGGGCACCGCCGCGGCCAGCCTCTGGGACGGCGGCACCCACGGCCAAGCCCTGCTGCAGGCCACCGGCCTGGGTGCCAGCATGGCCCTCACCCTGGTCTGGGCCGGCGGCCTGTGGGACCTGGCAGTGGGCCTGTGGCTGGCCTGCGCGCCCAGCGCCCAGGCCTACCGCTGGGCCCTGTGGGGCATGCTGGCCATGACCGCCCTGGGCACGGCTTGGATGCCCGCCCTCTGGCTGGACCCCCTGGGCCCCCTGCTGAAAAACCTCGCCATCGCCGCGCTGCTGCTGCAAGGCCTGCAGCGCCACACCCCATGAGCACCTACCTGGCCATGAAGTGGCTGCACATCGTCAGCAGCGTCGTCCTCGTCGGCACGGGCTTCGGCACCGCCTTCTACCTCTTCTTCACCAACCGCCAGCCCAGCCTGGAGGCGCGCGCCGTGGTGGCGCGCCTGGTCGTGCGGGCCGACCTCTGGTTCACCACGCCGGCCGTCATCCTGCAACCACTCACCGGCGTGGCCCTGGTTCGCCTGGCCGGCTGGCCGTGGGACAGCCCCTGGCTGCTGGCGTCCATCGCGCTGTACGCCTTTGCTGGCGCCTGCTGGCTGCCCGTGCTGTGGCTGCAGCTGCGCATGGCCCGCCTGGCCGAACACGCCCTGCACACCTGCCGCCCACTGCCACCGGCCTACGCCCGCCTGCAACGCGCCTGGGAGTGGCTGGGCTACCCCGCCTTCGCCGCCATGCTGGCGATCTACGGCCTCATGGTCTTCAAGCCGCCCCTGTGGGGATGAAGCCGCGACACTCCCCCCCATGACCGACCGCACCGACGCCCGCCTGACCGAGCTGGAAATCAAGGCCAGCTACGCCGACGACCTGTTGGAGCAACTCAACGCCCTGGTCGCCCGCCAGCAACAGCAAATCGACCTGCTGCAGCGCGAACTCCTGGCCCTGCGTCAACAAATGCGCGACGCCCCCGGGGCCGGCTTGGGCAGCGCGGCCGACGAAAGACCGCCACATTACTGATCGGCGGCCCCAAGGCGCTGATGCCGCCTCTGCGGGGGGCCACGGAGGCGCTGGCTTCAGCGCCGCTCACGCGCTTGCCGGCCAACGAGTGCTTCGCGTTAGCAAGCCACCACCGAGGGGCGCCACGGCCACCGGCGCCACCCCACCCCCGCACTGTCATGAAAACGCCATGGGCGCGCCATGGCAGCGTCACACAGGGTGCCCACCATGACGGCTCATGCAAGCCTCACTGCACCCCTTCGCGCACCCGGCCCCGGCCGCGCTGCACCCCCAACCCGCCACGGAGCTGCGCCTGAGCTGGGCGCGAAGCGCGGCCGACGTGCGCGAGGCCCAGCGCCTGCGCCATGCCGTGTTTGCCGAAGAGAAGGGCGCGCGCCTGAGGCCGCCCCCGGGCACCCCTGAGGGGCTGGACGCCGACTTGTACGACGCCCATTGCGAGCACCTGCTGGTGCGTGCCGTGCCGCTGAACGACGACACCGGACCGGTGGTGGCCACCTACCGCGTGCTGCTGCCCGAGGCGGCCAAGCGCTTGGGCGGCCTGTACGCCGAGCAGCGCTTCGACCTCACCCGGTTGCGGGCCCACCGGCCGCGCATGGCCGAGCTGGGTCGGGCCTGCGTGCACGCCGACCACCGCCACGGCGCCGCGCTGCTGCTGATGTGGGGCGAACTGGCCGGTCTGCTGGCCCGCCATGGCGTGGACTACGCGCTGGGCAGCGTGAGCCTGTGCGCCCGCGACGGTGGCGCGCAAGCCTGGGCGGTGTGGCAGCAGGTGGCGGCGCAGCACCTGGCGCCGCTGGAGTGGCAAGTGCGCAGCCGCAGCCCCTTGCCCCGGCCCCTGCGCCCCAGCGTCTCCGAGGTGACGGTGGACCCCCTGCTGCGGGCCTACTTGAAGATGCACGGGCAACTGCTGGGCGAGCCGGCGTGGGATGGCGACTTCCAATGCGCCGACCTGCCGGTGATGGTGCGCCTGGATGCGCTGCCCAGCCGCTTCCGACGCCTGATGAGCCAAAGCGTGCGCTGGGCCGCTTGATCCGCCAACGAGCGAGGCGGTGACACCAACGCGCCGCGCGGGACGCGCTCAGGCGCCGGTGCTGGGGGTGGCGCGCTGAGCGATGACGATGACCGGCGGCAACTGGGCCACGGTGGGCGCGCGCTTGACGGTGACGATGACCGGCGGCAGTTGCGCGACCGCAGCCGGCTGCAGGGGCGTGGGGGTGCGGGGGCTGGCAGCGCCGATGGCCGCGCTGGCGAAGGTGAGGCCCGCCATGACAACGATGCTCAAGGCGCCGCCAAGGTGATCGAGAACAGGGCTGGGGTTGAAGGTCTTGCTCATGGTCGTCTCCGGGGTGGGTTGTGTGCTGCGGTGACTGAACTTTGACCGTTCAAGCCCCACCGCACCACGGCCGAAAGACGAGCCGACGCAGCGTGCGACAGACTGCGGAAAACCCGGAGTCAGCGGGGTGTGGAGGACTCCGCCAAAGCGCCCAATGCGACGCCGGTGACCCGACACACGCGCCAGTCGGGCATGACGGTGGCGCCCAGGCGCTCGGCCCTTCTTCCGCACCCTGCTCTCCAACCTGAACATGGTGCTGGCCAAGACCGACCTGCAGTTGGCTGCTCTACGTCGAGCTCGTCGAGGACAGGAAGCTCGGCAAGCGAGTTTTTGCCGCCATCCGCGCCGAGTACGAGGCCACCGCGCATGCGCTGGCACAGATCACCGGCGAGCCGGATCGGCTCGTCTCCAACTGTTCGCAGGCGCGCTCGGTCGCGCACCGCTTCCCATACATCGAACCGCTCAACCACGTGTTGGCGGAACTGATGCGCCGCTACCGCAGTCTGGCGCCCGACGAGCGCGAGGAACAGCTGGCGCGCCTTCAGCGCGGCATCCACCGGATGCATCAACGGCATAGCCGCAGCGCTGCGCGAAACCGGATGACGCCAGGGACAGCCGCAGGGCGCGGCGGCCTTAGAGGGTGAGAGCTTTTCGGCCTTGCCCGAAAAGCTCTCAGTCCAACTTGAAGGTGGCCACGGCGGACTGCAGGCTCACCGCTTGCTGTTCCATGCTGCTGGCGGCGGCGGCGGCCTCTTCGACCAGCGCAGCGTTCTGCTGCGTCATCTGATCCAAGGAGCCGATCGAGGTGTTTACCTGCTCGATGCCCTGAGTCTGCGCGGCGGTGGCGGCCGTGATCTCGGCAATCATGTCGCCAACCCTGCGCACGCTGGCCTGGATCTCGTCCATCGTCGCGCCTGCATTGCGGACCAAATAGGTGCCGGCCTCGACCTTCTCAACACTGGCGCCGATGAGCGACTTGATCTCCTTGGCGGCATCGGCGCTGCGCTGGGCCAGCCCACGCACCTCACCGGCCACCACGGCAAAACCCCGCCCCTGTTCACCGGCGCGCGCAGCCTCGACCGCTGCGTTCAACGCCAGGATGTTGGTCTGGAACGCAATGCCGTCGATGGTGCCGATGATGTCGTTGATCTTGCGCGAGCTGGCATTGATCTCCTCCATAGTCTCGATCACCTGGGCGACCACCGCGCCACCGCGCCCGGCCACCTCGGCCGACGAATTGGCAACCTGATTGGCCTGCTGCGCCGACTGTGCACTGGCCCTCACCGCCTCGGTGAGCTGGCGCATGCTGGATGCTGTTTGCTCCAGGGAACCAGCCTGTCGCTCGGTACGCACCGACAGATCGTGATTGCCTGTGGCGATCTCGCGCGCCGACACGGTGATTGAGTCGGTGCCCTGACGCACGCCGCCGACGATGCCGACCAAGCCGCCCGCCATGTCCCGCACGGCCGCCAGCAGCGACTGCTCGGCGCCGGCCTGAAGCTCCACCGATTGGGCCAGATCGCCGTTGGCCATCCGGCGCATCACCTTTACCGCGTACTCGGGCTCTCCGCCTAATTGGCGCCAGATGCTGCCAATGACCAGATAGGACGCCACCCCGAGCACCACCACCACCAGCAGACCCGCGCCGGCAATCATCCAGAGCCCCGCGCTCACGCCCGAACGGGCCGACTGCAGCGCGCCGTCGAACGCTTCGGTCGCCTGCTTGCGCTTGGCGGCGATCAACTCTTCCAAGGACTTCAGCGCAGCCTGCATCTCCGGGATGGATGCGGTTTGGTCGCCCTGCTTCACGCCAAGAAAGAGCTCTGCCGTACTGATGGACGCCGCCTCGTAATTGGTTAACGCAGCCTCCAATTGCTGGGCCTCGGACGCCTTGCCAGGAATGGCCTGCAGGCGCGCAATCAACTCGCGCGCTTGCTTGGCCCGCTCCTTGGCATCGTCCAGGCGCTGCTTCTCGCCTTCCGCCACGGCGCTCTGGATCAATCCGCCGTAGGCCTCCACCTGCGCACTGAACTGCGTCATGATGTTGAGGAATGGGTAATCGACCTGGCCGACCGACTGCAGTCGGTCGGAGGTCCGCGCAGAGAGCACCAGCACAACCGTCAGTGCCACGGCAAAGATCACCGCCGCCGACAGAGGCAGCATCCAGATACGGGTCTTCAGTCGCATTCATGCATCTCCGCGCAGTTCACTGACTGATCGTCAATCGACGGTCAGCACAACCTTCACCGTACCATCGACGGCCGACCTCTCGATGTAGCCGATGGCGCTGGGGTTGCCTGCCACGAACTTCTTCACCTCGGCTGCAGAGCCCAGTTCCTTCGGCGGCGTACCTTTGCCGGAGAACACGATGCGGCTCCAGGCGGCCTTCACTTGCGCCGAGGACTTGCCGGCGACCTTCGAGTAGAACTGCTCGCGCACCGGCGAGCTTTCAGGCAAGTCGGACATCACGGCCGCCGCGGCCCCAGGCAGGGCAGTGCTCTTGCCCAGGAACAGTGCCCCGACCTGATCTGCAGTCAGACTGGCGCTGCCATTCATCGGGTTCACGATGACGGCCACTTGCGCGGCGGCCATTGTCGATAAGCCATAGAGCGCAATGCACATGCCGACGCGTCGCAACGCGCTGAATTTCATGAATGCCATGTTGATTACTCCTCGTCAGAACACAAAGTCCAGGGCCACGCTGACGACATTCACCTTGCCTTTGGACCAGGCAGGATCGAGCAACAAGAACAAGCCGCCGGCGTTCTTGACGTCGACCCTGTCCCATTGGGTCTTCAAGGCCATGTTGCGCGCCACATCCCAGCGCAAGCCGAGCGCCGTGGTCGACTGCTCGGCTCTCTGCGACGCCACCACGGCATTGACCACCGCCGACAACTGAGCGGTCGGTCCGACGCTGGGGATGGTGTTGTTGACGTTGCCGTCGTCCACCTTCAGGTCCGAAACCACGACATAGGGCGTGAACGCACCGAAGCGGTGGCCGACGGAGGCGAACCATCCGGTTGTGCTGGGTATGATGCTATGCATGCGGCGGCGGGTGAACTCCGCACTGGCTATCCAATCGCCTTCGTCATAGCTCAGACCCAGGCCGCTGAAAGTTGACTTCTTCTCGGTCGGGTCAATCTCCTCGGCAACCGAAGCGAACGGCGTGGCACCGAGGTTGGCGCGCAGCAGTTGCACCAGCCCGCCGACGTCCTGCGCATTCAACGTCGTGTTGCCTTGCGCATGGCCGAGTCGCAGCGCCAAGCCATTGCCCAGGTCCAGGGTCGCATTCGCACCGACGAACTTCTTGACCTCGAGGTCGCTGCCAACCACGACATCCTTGGACTTGCCGGCAAACACCTGCACGTTCAGGGTCGCGCTGCCGATCGACGTTGAATAGCCGAGGTCAGCACCGTTGAATGTGCTGAACGGGATCTGCCCATACACCTCCTGCGGCGGTCGCAGCCACACGTTGGCATAGCCCACGTAGCGAAAATCGGACACCGCGAACAGCGGCGCGCCCAGCCTGCCCAGGCGCACCGACAGTTCGGGAGTCAGTTGCGCCTTCAAGAAGGCCCACTCCACCTGCGGCTTGAAGCTGCCTTCGCCGTTTTGACGGCTCAGGATCTGAACCGTTCCGGAGAACATCGGATTGAACTTGGCGCCAAGCTGCACGGCCAGCTTGCTGTCCACTTCGCCGCTCGCACGCTTGCGCGCCCCATTCGGTTGGCCGGCGATTCGGAACTCAGCGGCGTCGGTATCGGTAGCCACCAAGCCAAGGGTTCCGAAGCCCGACATGCTGAAGCTGGCGTCCTGTGCCAATGCCGGCTGCACAGCAAGCACTGCCGCCATCGCCAACAAGCCCGGGGTGAAGTACCGAATTGCTTTCTTGTCCATGCTGACTCCTTTGATCTGGCTCCTAAGAACCGGTGCTACGGGTAACCCGAGTAGACACCGCAGTGCCCGAAATTCAATCGACGTTTTGTGGAACACGACACGCCCCCGGGGGGGGGGGCGGGGGGGGGCGAGGAATTTGGCAGTGAGCGTGCTTTCTTCACGGCCGCGATGGCCACCCCAGCCTGCTCCACTTGTGGTCACCCAAACTGCTCCAAGCAGGAAGTGGCAGTTGTTATTGATCCGGCCCTTTCGCACTTGAAGTTTGCTGAGTCGCCCGCATATCGGATTCATGCAAGCAACCGACATGAGATCGCTGAGCCGCGAGGCACGGCATGAGCGCCGCTTGCAGGTCATTCGACTGCGCAAGGCCGGCAACACCTACGACGAGATCGCCGCCCTCACTGGCCTGAGCCGTACGGGCGTCTTCAACATCTGCAAGCGCCATGAAGCGC
>NZ_JAPZSY010000066.1 GCF_027532025.1 Inhella sp.
CCTGACCCCGCGGTTCGACGCCCAAGGCCGCCCCGCACTGACCATCGGCCCCAAGACCTTCAGCGACGGCAGCGACCACAAAATCACCGACGCCACCGCCCTGGCCGTGCGCTTCGACTCCCGCAGCAGCGAGCACAAGGAGCCCTTTGGCGCTCAGCCCAAAGGCACCGCCTTCCAGTTCCGCGTCTGGGCCGACGTGCCGGGCTTGAAGGCCGTCACCCTGGTGGTGGAACGCCGAGAGCTCGTGGGCAACCAAGAAAAGCTCGAGTACCACCCGCTGGCCCGCGTGGCGATGAAGCCCCAACCCCACGGACTGGGCACGCGCTTCGAGGGCGAGTACCGCTTCGATGCCATCGGCGTTTACGGCTACTGGTTCGAGGTGGAAACCGCCCAAGGCCGGTACGCGCTGCAAAACAACAAGGACAGCATTTACTGGACCCGCGAAAAGGGCTCCATGGGCTCAGCCGTCATCGAGGCCCTGCCCGAGAACCCCAAGCGCATCCGTCGCTACCGGCAAACCGTGCACCTGCCCGACCTGCGCGTGCCCGATTGGGCGAGCGACATCGTTTACTACTACGTCTTCCCTGAGCGCTTCCGAAACGGCGACAAGACCAACGACCCACAGCCCGGTCGCAGCAAGTACCAAGACCATGGGGTGGAGGTGCATGGCAAGTGGCTGGAGCGGCCTTTCCGCCCCGGCGACAGCGGCGATGCCATCCACAACAACGACTTCTTCGGCGGCGACCTGGCTGGCCTGATCGACAAGCTCGACGACATCCGAGCCCTGGGCGCCAACGCGCTGTACCTGACCCCGGTCTTCCGCGCGGCCAGCAACCACAAGTACGACACGGGTGACTACCTGCAGATCGACCCGGGCTTTGGCAGCAACGCCGACTTCGAGCGCCTGACCCGCGAGGCCGCCCGGCGCGGCATGCGCGTCATCCCCGACACCTCGCTCAACCACGTGGGCTCCGACTCGCCCTACTTCGACCGCTTCGGCAACTTCGGTGGCAAGACGGGGGCCTTCGCCAACGGGAAGCCCAACCCCAGCAGCCCCTACTTCGACTGGTTCAAGTTCGACCTGAGCAAGACCGACCCCAACCAGCAGTACCAAGGCTGGGTGGGCGTGGGCGACCTGCCCGAGCTCGACAAGTCCAGCGAAAGCTGGCGCCGCTTCGCCTACAAAGACGACACCAGCGTGACCCGCACCTGGCAGCGCCGGGGCGCGGCCGGCTGGCGCATGGATGTCGCCCCCTGGGTCCCCGACGACTTCTGGCGCGAATGGTCGGCTGTGGTGAAACAAGAAAATCGCCAGGCACTGACGGTGGCCGAAACCTGGTTCGACGCCAGCAAGTACTTCCTCGGCGACACCTTCGACTCGACGATGAACTACATCTTCCGCAACGCCGTGCTCGACTTCGCGGCCGGCGGCAAGGCATCGTCGGTCTACCAAAGCCTGGAGCTCACCCGCGAGTCCTACCCCGCGCCCATGCTGCAGGCCAGCATGAGCCTGCTGAGCACGCACGACCAAGCGCGCGCGCTGCACGCCTTCGGGATTGCGAACGACCCGCACACCGACCCCAAGGTCGACCCGGCCAAGCTGGCCGAGGCCAAGCAGCGCCTGCGCCTGGCCGTGCTGTTCCAGATGAGCTTTCCCGGCGCACCCACCGTCTACTACGGCGACGAAGTCGGCGTCGGCGGGGGCGACGACCCTTACAACCGCGCCACCTACCCTTGGCCGGACGAAGGCGGCAAGCCCGACCTGGCGCTGCGCGCCGAGTTCCAGCGCCTCATCGCCCTGCGCCATGCCCACCCGGTGCTGCGACGTGGCACGCTGGAAGCGCCGCTGCACCTGGACGACCACCTCATCGCCCTGCAACGCACGCTGGGCACCACGCAAGCCTTGGTGGTGCTGAACAACGACCGCAAGCCCCGCACGCTGCGCCTGACCCTGCCCGCCGGCCAGCGCTGGGCCGATGCACTGGCCCCTGGGGTCGGCGCCACCGTCAACGCGCAAAGCGAGCTGACGATCACCGTGCCACCGCTGTTCGGTCGCGTGCTGATCCACACGACGAAATGACCCCCCAGCCCTTGGGACTGACGGGCCTGCAAGTCACCCGCGTCGGCTTTGGCGCCATGCACTTCGACGGCCTCGACGACGAGGCCGCCGTGGGCCACTTGCTCAACGGCGCACTGGACCTGGGCCTCAACCTGGTGGACACCGCCCGCGGTTACGGCCGCAGCGAGGAGCGCATCGGCCGCCACCTGGCGCACCGCCGGCACGAGTTCGTGCTCAGCACCAAGTTCGGCTATGGCGTGGACGCCGTGCCCGACTGGACCTACCCCTGCATCGTGCAGGGCGTGGAGCGCGCCTTGCGCCTGATGCGCACCGACGTCATCGACATCGGCCACCTGCACAGCTGCCCGCTGCCCGTGCTGCAGCGCGGCGAAGTGAGCGAGGCCCTGGCCGACTGCGTGCGCGCCGGCAAGCTGCGCGTGGCCGCTTACAGCGGCGAGAACGCCGAGCTGGCCCACGCCCTGGCCGACGATCGCTTCGCCAGCGTGCAGTGCAGCCTCAGCCTGGTGGACCGCGCCAACGCGCCTCAGGTCGCGGCGACGCCCAAAGGCGTGCTGCTCAAGCGCGCGCTGGGCGGGCGGGCGTGGGCGAAGGCGCAACGACCCGAGGACTTCTGCGAAGGCCAGTACTGGGACCGCTGGCAGGCTTTGGGCCTGAACCACGCCCTGCCCGACCTGGGCCTGCCCTGGCCCGATCTGGCCCTGCGCTGGGCTGCACACCAACCGGGCGTGGCCAGCGTGCTGGTGGGCAGCCAAAAGCTTGAAAACCTGGCCGCTGCCGAGGCCATCGTGGCCCAAGGCCCCTTGCCAGCCGAATTGCTGGGCGAGCTGGACACTGCGTGGGCGCGTGTGGGCCACGATTGGCCGGGCTTGGTCTGACGCCCTCGCCCCAGGCGGGCTCCGGCCGCTGGCCGACCGCCATCAGCTTGTGACCATGCGGCCCGGTGACGAAGGCCGCGTCGTCGTTCGAGTGGCAGCGCGGACGCAGGCTCGGCGGAGCGCTGCGTCCGTGGGTGCCGTGAAGAGCACGGGAAGGTGCACGAACTCGATGCCCTGCTGGCGCACCAACGCCACCGTCGATGCCGAAAGCGAGCTGACCCTAAAAACGGCAGTTGACCGCTCGCCTCCGCATGCAAGTCATTGGCACCCCATCGAGATTGACGCACGGCCACGATCACCGCTTGGGTGTGAGCGCTACACGGCCGATTGCACCGCGCTGCCGCACGCTGGCAGCGTTGCTCCTCCTTGCGGGCACGAGCCCGCTGCGTCGTCGCGCCTTGCCAGCGCACCGCATCACGACGCACTCGGCCGTGTCCAACTGCCGTTTCTAGGCTGACCCTGAGCGTGCCACCCCTCTTCGGGCGCGTGCAGGTCACCCCCTCGCGATGAGGCGGTCGCCGCCGCTGCCGAAGCACGGCGACGTTGTCACGCACATCGGCATCAGATGGCTTGCGCCAACTGGTCCAGGATGGCGGGGTTCTCCAGCGTCGAGGTGTCTTGGGTGACGGGCTCGTTCTTGGCCAGCGAGCGCAGCAGGCGGCGCATGATCTTGCCGCTGCGCGTCTTGGGCAGGTTGTCGCCAAAGCGAATCTCTTTGGGCTTGGCGATGGGCCCGATCTCCTTGCCCACCCAGTTGCGCAACTCGTTGGCAATGGCCTTGGCCTCGTCCCCGGTGGGGCGTGCGCGCTTGAGCACGACGAAGGCGCAAATGGCCTCGCCGGTCAGGTCGTCGGGGCGGCCCACCACGGCAGCCTCGGCCACCAGTTCCGTGTGGGACACCAAGGCCGACTCGATTTCCATCGTGCCCAGGCGGTGACCGCTGACGTTGAGCACGTCGTCGATGCGGCCCGTGATGGTGAAGTAGCCGCGGTCGGCGCTGCGGATGGCGCCATCGCCCGCCAAGTAGCAGCCCTTGAGCTCCTCCGGGTAGTAGCTCTTCTTGAAGCGCTCCGGGTCGCCCCAGATGGTGCGGATCATGCTGGGCCAGGGCTTCTTGACCACCAAGATGCCCCCGGTGCCATGGGGCACGTCGTTGCCCATCTCGTCCACGATGGCGGCCTGAATGCCCGGGAAGGGCAAGGTGCAGCTGCCGGGCACCATGGGGGTGACCGCTGGCAGCGGTGTGATCATGTGCCCGCCGGTCTCCGTCTGCCAGAAGGTGTCCACGATGGGGCAGCGGCCACCGCCCACGTTCTTGAAGTACCACTCCCAGGCGGCGGGGTTGATGGGCTCGCCCACGCTGCCCAACAGGCGCAGGCTGCTCAGGTCGTGGTGCTTGGGGTGCACGGCGTCGTGCGTTTCGGCCGCCTTGATGAGCGAGCGGATGGCCGTGGGCGCCGTGTAAAAGATGCTGACCTTGTGCTTGGCGATCATCTGCCAGAAGCGACTGGCGTCCGGGTAGGTGGGCACGCCCTCAAACACGACTTGCGTGCCGCCCAGGGCCAGCGGGCCGTAGGCGATGTAGCTGTGCCCCGTAACCCAGCCGATGTCGGCCGTGCACCAAAACACGTCGTTGTCTTGCAGGTCGAAGGTCCAACTCGTGGTGAGCGCCGCGTGCAGCAGGTAGCCGCCGCTGCTGTGCTGCACGCCCTTGGGCTTGCCGGTGGAGCCCGAGGTGTACAGGAGGAACAGCGGGTGCTCAGCGCCCACCCAAACCGGCGGACACTGGTCGCTCACCCCGTCCAGCAGGTCGTGCAGCCACAGGTCGCGGCCGGGCACCCAGCCCACCTGCCCCCCGGTGCGACGCCACACGATGACGTCTTTCAGCGTGGGGCAACTGCCACCGTCCAGCGCCTCGTCCACGATGGCCTTGAGCGGCAACGCCTTGCCGCCGCGCATCTGTTCGTCGGCGGTGATCAGGGCCACGGCGCCCGCGTCTTGGATGCGGTCGCGCAGGCTGTGCGCCGAGAAGCCCCCGAACACCACGGAGTGGGTGGCGCCGATGCGCGCGCAGGCCTGCATGGCCGCGATGCCCTCGACCGACATGGGCATGTAGATGACGACGCGGTCGCCCTTCTTCACCCCGCGCGCCTGCAGCACATTGGCCATGCGGCTGGTGATGGCCAGCATCTCGGCGTAACTGACGCGGCGCACCTGGCCGTCGTCGCTTTCAAAAATGATCGCGGTGCGATCGCCCTTGCCAGCCGCCACGTGGCGGTCCAGACAGTTGTAAGAGACGTTGAGTTCGCCGTCCTCGAACCACTTGAAGAAAGGGGCTTGGCTGTCGTCGAGCGTCTGCGTGAACGGCCGGTGCCAGTTCAAGTACTCGCGGGCCAGGCGCGCCCAGTAGCCGGCGTAGTCGGCCTCCGCCTCGCGGCACAAGGCATCGTAGGCGGTCATGCCTTGGATGCGACCGGTGGCAGCGGGCGGATAGATGGCTGGGGTCATGCAGGTCTCCAAACAGTGGGCAAGGTCAAGGCGGTTCGTGCCGCCATCGCGGCGCATTGTGGACAGCGCGGCTGACGACCGCCTTACCCGAAGCATCCGGGTGACTACCTAGAATCCGCCACCCCTCCACGCTGAGAGCCCCCATGCGCCGTGCGCCTCTTCCCAACCTGATCTTCGCCAGCCGCTGGTTGCAGTTGCCCTTGTACCTGGGCCTGATCCTGGCGCAAGCGGTGTACGTTTTTCACTTTTGGGTGGAACTGGTTCACCTCATCGAGGCGGCGTTCGGCAACCAAGCGGCATTGGCCAAGCTGGTGACCAGCATCGGCTACAAGCCCGCCGCTGCCACCGCCATCACCGGCCTGAACGAGACCATCATCATGCTGGTGGTGCTGGCGTTGATCGACGTGGTGATGATCAGCAACCTGCTGATCATGGTCATCGTCGGTGGCTACGAGACTTTCGTCTCACGGATGAACCTGCAGGGTCACCCCGACCAACCCGAGTGGCTCAGCCACGTGAACGCCTCGGTGCTGAAGGTCAAGCTTGCCACGGCCATCATCGGCATCTCCAGCATCCACCTGCTGAAAACCTTCATCAACGCCGAGAACTACAGCGAGAAGGTGTTGCTGTGGCAAACGCTCATCCACGTGGTGTTCCTGCTGTCCGCCATGGCCATCGCTTACACCGACCGCCTGTTGCACCTGCCCAAGAAAGAGCACTGATCAGGTCTTGAAGCCCGCGCAGGTGCGGGCCAGTCGGTCGGACTGATCGTTGAGGCTTTGGCTGGAGGCCGCGATCTCCTCCACCAGCGCGGCGTTCTGCTGCACCGCGTGGTCCACGCCGCTCAAGCGCTCCAGCACCTGCCCCATGTCTTGGTCGTCCCGCTGGGCGTCGCTGGCGATGTGGCCCACGATGTCAGCCAGCTTCTGGATGTCCGTGACCATGCTCTGCAGGGTGGCGCCCGTGCCGTCGACCTGGGTCGCCCCGGCATCGACGCGCTCGACGCTGGTGGCGATCAACGATTTGATCTCTTTGGCGGCTTCGGCGCTGCGTTGCGCCAACAGCCGCACCTCACCGGCCACCACCGCAAAGCCGCGCCCTTGCTCCCCCGCCCGGGCGGCTTCGACGGCCGCGTTCAAGGCCAGGATGTTGGTTTGGAAGGCGATGCCATCGATGGTGCCAATGATGTCGCCAATGCGCCGCGAGGCCTCGTTGATGCCGCGCATGGTCGTGGTGACTTCGTTCATTTGCTGACCCGCGTGCTCGGCTACGCTGCGCGTGTTGCTGACGACGCTGCGCGCATGCAGCAGGCTGTTCGCGCGCTCGCGCACGCGCTCAATGACCTCGCTCAGCCGGTGGGTGGCGTCGGCCATGGCCGATGCCGTGGTTTCGGTACGCGATGACAGATTCATGTTGCCCGAACTGATTTCCGAGGCCGACTGGCGCAACTCGGTAGAGCCGTCGCGCATCAAGCCGACCAAGTCACGCAAAGCCAAGCGCATGCGGTCCACATTGGCGGCCACGCTGGTTTGGTCGCCTCGCTCGGTGATCAAGGGCTGCGTCAAGTCTTGCTCGCTGATGGCGGTCACCGCCTCACGCAGCGCTCGCGGCTCGGTCCCCAGCGAAGTCAAGATGCGCCTCGACACCAGCAGCGCCAGGCCCAAGCCCAAGACCAAGGCCCCAACCAGCCCCACGCCAGCCACCCAGCGGCTGCGCTGGTAGCGCGCCACGCCCTGCTCGTAATCGGCCTTGGCCACCGCCAGTTGCACACTGACCAGTGCGTTGAGCCGCTCGGTGACCGGATCGAAACGCTGGTAAAGCCGCCGGCTGATGATGCTGACCAGCACGGGCTCGTCCTCTTCGGCCAACACGGTCAAGATCTCGTCCACCACCTTGTCGGCGGCCTGATGCAAGGGCTTGATCTCGTCCACGAGCTTTTGCTCCTCGGCGGTCAGGGGGTGAGAGGTGTAAGCCTTCCATTCCCGTTCAGCCACCGCTCGCGCCTGTTTGACGGATTGGACGCCGTCTTGCCAGCTCACCACGCCATTTCGGACTTTGTGGCAGGTGTCGAGGATGTTGATGGAGTAGGCATCGGCCATCAGCTTGATTTGCTTGAGCGGCAACACCCGGTTCTCGTAGATCGAGCGCAGGGCATCAACCTGCTGGCTGGTGACGCTCAACATCAACATGACCAAGGCCACCATCAGCACGCTCATGAGCAGGCTGATGGCGTACAGACGAGACCGCAGGGTGGTCAGGCGGTTGAAGAACCAGTCCATGGTGGACCTCCTCTCGGCGGCAGATGCCTGATCCTAGGGAGGTCGACGGGACCATCGGGGGCCGGGTATCCCCCATCACCGCCCAATGCTTCACGGTTGGTGGTTCGGCGTCAGGGCCGAGCGAGACCTTCGAGCACGTAAGGTCTTTGTCAGCCGGCCTCCGAACAATGCATCGGCAAGGTGAGGCGTTGGCCACCCTCGCCGCCCCGCAGCCACCCAAGGAGATGCCCCGTGAGCGAGTCCGTCGTCGAGCGCATTCAGCGCCACCCCAAGTACCGAGAGCTCAAGCGCAAGCGCAACGCGCTGGGGTTCACCCTCACCGCGCTGATGTTGGCCGTGTACTACGGCTTCATCGCGCTGATCGCCTTCGACAAGCCCTTTCTGGCCCAACCGCTGGGCGCTGGCGTCACGTCGCTGGGCGTGCCCATCGGGATGGGCGTGATCGTGTTCACCGTGGTCGTCACGGCCATCTACGTGCGCAAGGCCAACCGTGAGTTCGACGCGCTGACGCAATCCCTTCTGAAGGAGGCCGCTTGATGAACGCGCCGCACAAAACCGCACTCGGCGCCATGGCGCTGCTGCTGGCCGGAGCCGCCTGGGCCGCCGGGGGCGACCTCGGCCCGACGGCCAAACAAGCCACCAACTGGACGGCCATTGCGATGTTCGGGCTGTTCGTGATGGGGACGCTGTGGATCACCAAATGGGCCGCCTCGCGCACCCGCTCGGCGGCCGACTTTTACACGGCCGGTGGCGGGATCACGGGCTTTCAAAATGGCTTGGCCATCGCGGGCGACTACATGTCGGCGGCTTCGTTCCTCGGCATCTCGGCCGCGGTGATGGCCTCGGGCTTTGACGGACTGATCTACTCGATCGGCTTCCTCGTGGGTTGGCCCATCATCACCTTCCTGATGGCCGAGCGCCTGCGCAACCTGGGCAAGTTCACTTTCGCCGACGTGGCGGGCTACCGCTTCCAGGCTGGCCCCATCCGCGCCTTCGCGGCCAGCGGCACGCTGGTGGTGGTGGCGTTCTACCTGATCGCCCAGATGGTGGGCGCGGGGGCTTTGATCAAGCTGCTGTTCGGCCTGGAGTACTGGGTAGCCGTGGTGCTGGTCGGCGCGCTGATGATGGTTTACGTGATGTTCGGCGGGATGACGGCCACGACCTGGGTGCAGATCATCAAGGCGGTGCTGCTGCTGTCGGGCGTGACCTTCATGGCCATCATGGTGCTCGCCCAGTACGGTTTCAGCCCTGAGGCGCTGTTCGCCAAGGCCGTGTCGGTGAAGACCGACATCGCGGCCCATGGCGGCAAGTCGGCGGAAGAAGCCAGCAAAGCGGGCCTGTCGATCATGGGCCCGGGCGGCTTCATCAAGGACCCAATCTCGGCCATCAGCTTCGGCATGGCGCTGATGTTCGGCACCGCCGGGCTGCCGCACATCCTGATGCGCTTCTTCACCGTGCCCGATGCCAAGGAAGCCCGCAAGAGCGTGCTGTGGGCCACCACGTGGATCGGCTACTTCTACGTGCTGATCTTCATCATCGGCTTCGGTGCCATCACCTTGGTGCTCACCAACCCCGAAATGGCCGACACGAGCAAAGGCGTGATCAGTGGCGGGGCGGGCACGGCCAACATGGCCGCGGTGCTGGTGGCCAAAACGGTGGGGGGCAACGTGTTTTACGGCTTCATTTCGGCCGTGGCTTTCGCCACCATCCTGGCCGTGGTCGCGGGTCTGACCCTGTCGGGCGCCTCGGCGGTGTCGCACGACATCTACGCCACGCTCATCAAGAAGGGCAAGGCCGACAGCGCGGCCGAACTGAAGGTGTCGCGCATCACCACCCTCGCGCTGGGCGTGGTGGCCGTGGTGCTTGGCATCGCCTTCGAGAAGCAGAACATCGCCTTCATGGTCAGCTTGGCCTTTGCCATCGCCGCCAGCGCCAACTTCCCGGTGCTGTTCATGAGCGTGCTGTGGAAGGACTGCACCACCAAGGGCGCCGTGATCGGCGGCTTCGTGGGCTTGGTGAGTTCGGTCGCGCTGACCGTGGTGTCGCCCTCGGTGTGGGAAGCCACGCTGGGCCACCCCAAAGGCTCGGCTTGGTTCCCCTACAGCTCGCCGGCGCTGTTCTCGATGACCGCGGCCTTCGTGGTGATCTGGTTGGTGTCGGTCTTGGACCGCAGCGCCCAGGCCGCGAAGGAGCGCAGCGCCTTCCCGGCCCAGCAGGTGCGCTCGGAAACCGGCCTCGGCGCCGCCGGCGCCAGCGGGCACTGAGCCTGCCAGCCGGCTCCTCGACAGGCCAAGCTCAGCGCTTGGCCTTTTTCTTGGCCGAGGCCCGAGGGGCCGTGTGGGCCGCCAGCCAGGCGAAGAACTCGCCATACCAAAGCTGGCTGTTGCGCGGCTTGAGCACCCAGTGGTTCTCGTCCGGGAACCACACCAGCCGCGCCGCCACGCCACGCGCCTTCAGGGTGTTGTAGTAGGCCAAGCCCTGGGCGTCAGGCACGCGGTAGTCCATCGCGCCATGCATCACCAAGGTGGGCGTGGCGAAGTGCTGGGCCCGGGCGTGCGGGCTTTGGGAGGCCACGTGCGCCGGGTCGTCCCAATAGGCGGCCCCCAGCTCCTTGGGGAACCAGGTGTAGCCGTCGGTGGCGAACATGGCTTGCCAGTCGTAGCAACCGGCGTGGCACACGTAGGCCTGGTAGCGCCCGGGCTTCACGTGCCCATTCATCCAGGCCACCATGTAGCCGCCGTAGCTGCCGCCCGTGGCGACGATGCGCTTCGCGTCCACCCAAGGCTGCTCCAGCAGCCAATCGGTGGCGGCCTCCACGTCCTGCAATTCCAACTGGCCCCAACGGTGGGTGATGCTGTCCAAGAAGGCATGCCCAAAGCTGGACGAGCCGTGGTAATTCACGCAGGCCACCACGTAGCCCTGCTGAGCCATCACTTGATGGTTCCAGCGCCAATGCCAGCTGTCACCAAACGCCGTGTGCGGGCCGCCGTGGATGACGTGCATCACCGCGTGCTTGCGTCGCGGGTTGAAGCTCGGGGGGTAAACGAGCCACATCTGCACCTCATCGCCCTGGGCGCCGGTGAACACAACCTCCTCGTGCCGGCCCCAGGCGTGGGTCGCCAGAGCGGCATCGTTCAGGGCCTCGATGCGGCGCGGCGTGCCGGTGGTGAGCACGCTCAGCCGCGGCGGGAACTGCACGCTGTCGTGCAGGACCACCACGGCACCGGCGCGAGCATCGAAGGCGGTGGCGTTGCCACCTTCGAACTCGTGCTGCACGCTGCGGCTGTTCAGATCAAACCGCCACAGGTGGCGCCGGCCTCGGTCTTCCGCCGTGAAGCGGATGGCCAAGTCATCGTCGGTCCAGCGCAGCGGCGCGGCGACGGCGCGGTCCCAATCCGCGCTGAGCACGGCCCATTGGCCGTGGGTGTCCAGCACCGCCAGTTGCTCGGGCGCCGTGTGACGCTGGCCGCGGTGAGCCGCCAGAAAGGCCAGGTGCTGGCCGGCGTGGCTGTAGGCCGGTGCGCTGAAGTCCCACTCGGCGTCTTGCAACAACACGCGCACCTCGCCGGAGCGCAGGTCGACCTCGGCCAGGGCGTGCAGGTTGTCGACCCGCTTCTCGTCGGCCAAATCCACCACGAAGGCCGCGCGACGACCGCCAGGCGCGACGGCGAAGTCGTTCAACCCGGGGTCGGTGCGGGTCAGTTCGTAACGGGTGCCGGCGAACAGGTCTTTGACCCTCCCGGTGGCCGTGTCCAGCATCAACAGGTGCGGCACGCGGCCTTGCGGCACGTGGTGGTCCCAATGGCGGTACAGGGCCTCGCTGGTGACGTAGGCGGTGTCCTTGCGGGCCTTGTGGGCCGCCAGTGCCTTGGCCTGAGCGTCCATGCCACGCAGGTCAGGCCACACCCAGGACACCAGCAGCACCCGGCGAGCGTCGGGCAGCCACCGGAAAGCCACCACGCCGGTGGGGACGACGCCGGTCCGGCGGGCTTCGCCACCGGCGGTGGGCAGCAGGTAGAGCTGCGGCTCGTCGTCCTTCACGCCGCCTTGCTCGCGCTTGGCAATGAAGCCGATGTGTGCGCCATCGGGGCTCCACTGCGGGGCGCCGTCTTTGTCGCCGGCTTCGGTCAGTCGCTGGGGCTCGCCCCCCAAAGTGGAGAAGCGATAGAGCGCGCTGCGGGCCGTGTTGCTCGCCATGTCGTGCCGCGTGACGGCGGCCACGGCCTCCGAGCCATCGGGGCTGAGCGACGGCTCGCCGATGCGGGCCAGGGCCCAGAGGGCGTCAACATCCAACGACTTCAAGCGCATGTCAGTTCGGCTCCGTTCGGGAGGGAGAAACGATGTGGTTGGGCGACGACCAGCCCAGCCGGGACCGGCGCTGCGGCAGGGCCTGCCAAACGGCCTCGCGTTCGGCGGGGCTGGCCCGGCCCCAGCGCGCAATCTCGTCCATCGTGCGCGCGCATCCGCGGCACAGGCCGGAGACCGCGTCCATCACGCACACCCGCACGCAGGGGGACTCAGGCCGGGTCATCGCTCAACGGCAGCACGCGGGCGCCGGTCAATCGTTGCAGGGCATCCGGGCTGGCGGCGAACACCGCGTGCGGGTGGCCGGCCGCGGCCCACACGGTGTCGAAGCGCCACAGGCTCTCGTCCATCAACAGTTGCGGCGCCGTGCAGCCAGCCGCCGGCAGATGACCCAAGGGCGACACACCGCCGATGGCGAAGCCGGTGTGGCGGCGCACAGCGTCAGCGTCGGCCCGACCCACGGAGCCCACATCGGCCGGCAGGCGTTGCGGGGCCACCCGGCGATCGCCAGCGGTGATGCAGAGCACGGCCCCGTCGCCCGCGCGCATCACCACGCTCTTGGCAATGGCCCCCACCGGCACGCCCAGCTGGGCGGCGGCGTCGGCGGCCGTGTGGGCGCCCTCGGGCAGCCAGCGGGGCTCGTGAGGGTGGCCCGCCGCTTGCAACGCGGCGCGGACCCGCGCCACGGCAGGATGATCGGATTCAGTCATGCCCTGCATTGGAGCACCCGGACAATACCCGCATGAGCTTCCGCCCCCTGCCCTTGCCCGCTGACGTCGCCGGTCGCCTCTGGCTGCACGCCATGCCCGGACGCCGCGAGTCGTGGCCCGACTTCCTCACCCTGGCGCGGGCAGCGGGCCTCACGCGCATCGTCTGCCTCACGCCCTGGGTGGAAGTGGAGCGAGGCGCGCCGGCGTACGCCGAGGCCATCGAGCGCCACGCCCTGCCCTGCCGCTGGCAGGCCCTGCCCATGGCCGACTTCGGCCTGCACGACGACGCCCGCGCGTTTGCCGATGGCGTGCGCGCGCTGGCCGAGTCGCTCCGCGGCGGCGAGTCCGTGCTGCTTCATTGCGCCCACGGCATCGGCCGCACCGGCACCGTGGCCGCCTGCGTGCTCAAGGCCCTGGGAGCAGACACCGACGCCGCGCTGCACACCGTCCAGCGGGCGGGCTCCAACCCGCAAAGCGCCCTCCAATCGGGCTGGGTGGATGCCTTTTGAGCGTCACGTCGACGCGGCCGTGGTCGCGGTCGACAAGCCGGCCGGCCTGCTTTCCGTGCCGGGCCGCGGAGCTGACAAGCAAGACTGCGCGCTGAGCCGAGCCAACGCTCGACACCCCGGCCTGCGCGTGGTGCACCGCCTGGACCAAGCCACCTCCGGCCTGCTGCTGTTCGCGCGCCATCTTGCAGCCCAGCAAGCCCTGAGCCGTGCCTTCGAGCAGCGCCTGGCCCAAAAGACCTACGTCGCCCTGGTGTGGGGCGACCCCGGCCCCGAGGGGCTGATCGACCTGCCCTTGGTGGCCGACTGGCCGCAGCGCCCGCGACAGAAGGTCTGCCACGCCACCGGCCGTCCCAGCCAAACCGCTTGGCAACGCTTGGGGCACGAAGGGCCTTGGACGCGCCTGATGCTCACACCGCGCACAGGCCGCGCGCACCAATTGCGGGTGCACCTGTTGGCGCTGGGCCACCCCATCGTGGGCGACGCGCTGTACGACCCCCATCGCCCCGCCGATCGGCTCATGCTGCACGCCCAGCGCTTGCAAGTGCCCCACCCCGACGGCGGCGAGTTGGCGCTCGACAGCCCCTGCCCCTTTTGAGGGCAACTTTTGGCACCACGGGGCGCGCTGCTGAAAATCGCCACCTTCCATCACTCAGCCCTTGAGCGATTCCATGACACCTCTTTTGCGTCCCCTGATGCTGACCTGCCTGCTGGCCGGAGCAGTCGCTGTCGCCCAGACCCCCGCGGTCGACGTGGTCACCCCGCCGGCGGCGCTGCACATCGAAGGCATACCGCCCATCAGCACCGCCTTGGCCCAGCGCGTGGCGGCCTACACCGAGTTCCGGGGCCACGGCTTCAGCGACTGGCACCCCACCAAGGCCGAGATGCTGGTCAGCCACCGCGATGCCGGTGCCAGCACGGCCCAGTTGTTCCGTTTGGACACCGCTCGGGGTTCGCTGATGCCCGTCACCCAAGGCCCGGAACCGGCCAGCGGGGGCAGCTACGAACCCACGCACGGGCGTTACATCGTGTTCAGCCGTGCGGCCGGCGGCAACGAAGTGACCCAGATTTACCGCCAAGGCTTCGACGGCGGCGCTGCGGTGCGCCTCACCCCGGTGGACGAACGCCATGCGCTGGCCGGCTGGCGCAAGCCCCAGGGCGAAATCGTCTACAGCAGCGTGCCCATCGACCGCACCGCCCAAGGCGGCACGCGCGCGCAAGTCATGACCACTTTCTGGGCCGTCAACCCCGAAGCCCAAAACCCCAGCGCCGAACGCCGCAAGCTGGCCGAACTGGAAGGCGGTGGCTGGTTCGGGGGGGACATCAGCGAAGACGGCCTGCGCATGGCGCTCACGCGCTACATCAGCGTCAACGAGTCGCAACTGTGGGTCATGGACTTGGAAGGCCCCCAAGCCGGCAAGCCCGTGCAACTGCTGCCCCGGCCGGGCAGCGACGAGCCCAAAGCCGTGTACTTCGGTGGAGGATTCAGCAAGGACGGTCGCTCGATGCTCGTCAGCACCGACCGCTTCGGCGAGTTTCGAGAGCTCGCGGTGTTCGACTTCAAGACCCACAACCTGCGCCGCATCACCGCCCACATCCCCTGGGACATCAGCGGCGGCAGCCTGAGCCCCGATGGCAAGACCCTGGTGGTGCAAGCCAACGTCGACGGCCGCACTGAAATGCGCTTCGTCGACACCCGCACCTGGAAGGAGCGTCCGGTCCCCAAGGGCACCGCCGCCGGTTCGGTGGGCGCCACCGCCTTCCACCCCAAGCTGCCGTTGATGGCCTACAGCGTGAACAGCGCCCAGGGCCCGAGCCAAATCCACGTGCTGGACGCCCAACAACGCAACCAGCCATGGACGCAAGCCGTGGTGCCTCCCGGCCTGGATCCCAGCACCTACCGCGACCACGAGATCGTGCGCTGGAAAAGCTTCGACGGCCTGAGCATCAGCGGCTTGCTCAGCCGCCCCCCCGCCAGCTTCATCGGCAAGCGCCCCGTGCTCATCAGCATCCACGGTGGCCCCGAGGCTCAGGCCACGGTCGGCTTCATGGGGCGCTGGCAGTACTTCATCCAAGAGCTGGGCGTCGCCGTCATCCAGCCCAACGTGCGCGGCTCCACCGGCTTTGGCAAAACCTTCGTGACGCTGGACAACGGCTTCAAGCGCGAAGACTCGGTCAAAGACATCGGCGCCCTGCTCGACTGGATCAAGACCCAACCCGACCTGGACGCCGACCGCGTCATCGTGGCCGGCGGCAGCTACGGCGGCTACATGAGCCTGGCAGTGGCCACGCACTACAGCGACCGCATCGCCGGCGCCATCGACATCGTCGGCATCAGCCACTTCGTGACCTTCCTGAACAACACGGAAAGCTACCGCCGAGACCTGCGTCGGGTCGAGTACGGCGACGAGCGCGACCCGGCCATGAAGGAGTTCCTGGACCGCATCTCGCCCCTGACCAACGCACAGAAGATCCAAAAGCCGCTGTTCGTCATC
The DNA here is from genome assembly GCF_027532025.1 of Inhella sp. GTDB lineage: Bacteria > Pseudomonadota > Gammaproteobacteria > Burkholderiales > Burkholderiaceae_C > Inhella. The sequence goes on from NZ_JAPZSY010000066.1 coordinate 15,759, forward strand.
CAGGGCAAGAACGACCCCCGCGTGCCGTACACCGAGGCCGAGCAAATCGTGGCCAAGGTGCGCGAGCTGGGCACCCCGGTCTGGTACCTGCGCGCCGAGAACGAAGGCCACGGCTTTGCCCGCAAGGAAAACAGCGACTACCAGCAGCTCGCCATGATCCTGTTCATGCAACAAACCATCCTGCGCTGAACAGCGCAACCGCCTGAAAAACCGAGGCCCCGCACAGCGGGGCCTCTCGTTTGGGGACGCCTTACGCTCAGCCGATCAGCTTGGCCAAGGTCAGCAAAGCCAGCAACAGCATCCACAGCACCACCGAGCGCCACACCAAGCGCACCACCGACAGCAGGTGCGCGTTGGTGGGCACCTCGCCCGGCGTGGAGCCGCTGGCCGCGTTGGCCCCCGAGGGCGCCCCCGCATTCATGCCTTTGCTGCGATCGGGCGTCATGCTGGGTGCGGCGGCGCCCCCCAGCTGCACACCCACCGCGCCCGCTGCCGCCGCCAGGATCACGCCTTCGTTCGGCTGGGCCCACAGGGTGGCATCGCGCCGCCATCCGTTCACCGCCTCTTCAAAATTACCGACGATGGCGAAGCCCGCCGCTGTCAGCCGCGCGGGCACGTGGTCGATACAGGCAAACGCGCGCTCGGCAAAGCGGTGAAGGCGCTCGTGCAGCGGCGTGTCCAGCGTGATGCTGCGAAACGCCCAGTAACGGCTGGCGAACTCGGCCAGCCGGAAAAGCACCGCCCCCGCCGGCCCGCAACCCAGGGTGGACAACAGCACGAACCAGAAAAACACCCCAAACACGTGGCGATGAGCCGCCAACAGCGAGTGCTCGATGACATGGCGAAGCAACTCCGTGCGGGGCAACTCGCTCACGTCCACGTGCTGCCACTCGGCCAGTTGCTGGCGTGCCGCCAACTCGTCGCCGCGTTCCAGGGCGTCGCGAATGTCGGTGTAGTAGTGGCTGAACTGCCGAAAACCCAGCGTCAGGTACAGGATCGCCACATCGAACAACAGCGCGGCGATGAGCGACTGCGACACGATGAGCCAATACAGCGCGGCCACCAGCACAGTGGGCGCCATCACGGTCACGAGCCACACCACCGTTGCATGGTGCGGTGCGCCGGCGTCGAAATTGCGGCCGCACCACTTGGACCAAGACACCACGCCGCGATGCACGGCGTTGCCATGCGGCAGGGGTTTGAGCTGCTCGAACAGCAAGGCGAACAACACCGCGAAGAAGTTCATCCGGAAATCATAGAGGCCGCGTTCAACGGCCTTGGGTCAGCTGGTGATAGAGGTTGCGCAGCATCGCCGCCGTGGCCCCCCAAATGAAATGCCCCGAGGCATCGGGCCAGGGCATGGAAAGGAACTCGCGCTGCGCGCCCATGAAGTCGATGCGATGCCGCTGATGGTGGGCGGGGTTCATCAAGAAGCTCAGCGGCACCTCGAAGGCGTCGGCCACCTCCTCGGCCTGCAGGCGCAAAGAAAAGCCCGGCTCGACCAGCGCGACGCAGGGCGTCACCTCGAAGGCCGTGACCGTGCTGTACACCGGCAACACGCCCAGGGGTTCGACGTGGCGACGATCCAGCCCGATCTCCTCCTCGGCCTCGCGCAACGCCGTGGCCCACGCATCGCCGTCGTTGTCGTCCACTGCCCCGCCCGGAAAGCTGATTTGCCCCGCGTGGTCTTTCAGCGCCTCGGTGCGCCGCGTCAGCAACACCTGAACGCCCTCGGGACGCCGAACCAAGGGCACGAGCACGGCGGCGGCGCGCGGTGCGCGACCCGGCCAAAGGTTGCCGTCACCGGGACGCTCCGGCGCCACCAGCGGCACGCGCGACCAATGCTCGCGCAGCGCATCGGGCGTCAGCCAGGCTGCGGGGAGCGACGGCAGGTGGGCATCCACCTGGCCGACTGGCACGTCGCGGGGGTTGAGGATCGGTCGCGCAGCACTCATGGGCACAGGATAGGCCGCAGAAACAACAAAGCCGCCCGAAGGCGGCTTGCTGAACCCAGGAAGGCGGCAATCAAGCCAGCTTTTCCTTGATGCGGGCGCTCTTGCCCGAACGGCTGCGCAGGTAGTAGAGCTTGGCGCGACGCACATCGCCACGACGCTTGACTTCGATGCTGGCGATCAAGGGGCTGTACAGCTGGAAGGTGCGTTCCACGCCTTCGCCGCTGGAGATCTTGCGCACGATGAAGCTGCTGTTCAGGCCGCGGTTGCGCTTGGCAATCACGACGCCTTCGAAGGCCTGCACGCGCTTGCGGGTGCCTTCCACCACGTTGACGCTGACGATCACCGTATCACCGGGGGCGAAGGCCGGGATCGTCTTGTTCAGGCGGGCGATTTCCTCTTGTTCGAGGGTTTGGATCAAGTCCATGGGGTTCTCCAAGCGATCGTGCTGGCGCTCTCAAAGTGGCCCAGTAGAGGATCGAAAAGCCTTCAAGTATAGCCGAGATCAAGCCAGCGAGGCCAAGTAGGCCTCGTCGGCGCGGCTCAAGCGCCCGGCCGCGCGAGCGGCCACGATCAAGTCGGGCCGCCGCTGCTGCGTCAGCCGCAGCGATTGCTCGCGCCGCCAGCGCTCGATGTGCGCGTGGTGGCCGCTCAGCAGCACGGGCGGTACGAGGTCGTCGCCCAGTTGCTCGGGCCGGCTGTAGTGCGGGCAATCCAACAGCCCGTCGGAAAAACTGTCCTGCTGGTGCGACGCAGCATCGCCCAACACGCCGGGTTGCAACCGCGCCACGGCATCCAGCAAGGCCAGAGCCGGCAATTCGCCGCCGCTGAGGACGAAGTCGCCCAAGCTGAGCTCGTGCGTGACGTGCCGATCCACGAAACGCTGATCGATGCCTTCGTAGCGGCCGCACACCAGGATGGCGCCCTCCGACTCCGCCCAGGTTTGCACCTCGGCTTGCGTCAGCACCCGGCCGGCGGGGCTGAAGTGCAACACCGGGCAAGCCGCACCGCCGCGGTCGGCACGGGCCGCGGCCAGAGCGCGCTCCAGCGGTTCGACCATCATGACCATGCCAGGCCCCCCGCCGAAGGGGCGGTCGTCCACGCGACGGTAGGCGTCGTCGGCGAAGTCGCGCGGGTTCCAGCAGCGCACATCGACCTGACCGTTGGCAAATGCCCGGCGGTTGATGCCATGCACCAAGTGCGGCGCGATCAACTCCGGAAACAGCGTCAACAGGTCGAATCGCATCGGGCGGTCACTCCCCGTCTTGCCAGCCCAGCTCCCAGTCGACGGCGATCCGGCGGGCGGCCAGATCCACGTCGCAGCCGAACTGCGCCACGAAAGGAATCAAGACCTCTTGGGCCGGCGTGGGGGCGGCGACGCCAGGGGGAGCGATGCGCAACACGCAGTGCGGGCCGGTGTCGATCAGCCCGATGACCGTGCCCACGGCCTGTCCCAGGCGGTTGACCACCGACAACCCGATCAGGTCGATCCAATAGAACTCGCCGTCCTGCGTTTTCGGGAACGCCGAGCGCGGCACATGCAGGGTGACGCCGCGCAGGGCCTCGGCCCCGTTGCGGTCGTCCACGCCGTCCACCTGGGCGACCAGGAACTCGCCCTGCTCGCGCAGCGCTTTCACGGCCAAGCTGGCCGGCAGCGCTTGCGGCCGCGGGGCATCGCTTTGCAGCCACCAAGTGCGGCTGCCGATCAGGGCCGATGCGTCCAAAGAAAAAGGCTGGACCTTGATCCAGCCTTTCACGCCGAACGCCCCGGCCACGCGACCGACGGGAATGGCGTCGGCCGGCATGGGGGTGGTCATGGCCACTGCCTCAGGCGGCAGCCTTCTTGGCTTGCTTGACCAGGCGGTCCACCACCGGGCTCAGTTGGGCGCCGACGCCGGCCCAGTGGGCCACGCGGTCCAGGGCGATGCGCAGCGATTCGGCATTGCCCGAGGCCACGGGGTTGTAGAAGCCCACGCGCTCGATGAAGCGGCCATCGCGGCGCTCCTGCTTGGGGGCCACGACGATGTTGTAGAACGGGCGCTTCTTGGAGCCACCGCGAGCGAGACGGATCACGACCATGGTTGATGTCTTTCAATAATCAAGGCAGTTCACCCGACCCAGGGACACAGCAGGGACAAGCAGAACCTGAAAACAGCCCGGCATGACCAGGCTCTAGGATGTGCGCCGTAGATACGCCGCTTTGGCCCCCAACCTGTGGGTGAGGCCCGCGCAGCCAGCGCAAAGCCCGCGATTATAGGCAAAACCCCCGATGAACACACCCCAACCCGGCGTCAGCTCGCCACCCGCGCTGTGCATCCGTGCAAGTACGGCCGCCGATGTGGCCGCCCTGACGACCATCTACGCCCATGCCGTGCACCATGGCACCGGCACCTTTGAACTGGATGCCCCCGACGAGGCCGAAATGGCCCGGCGCCGTGACGAGGTGCTGGGCCGCGGCCTGCCCTACTTGGTGGCGGAGCGCAGCGGCGTGGTGCTCGGCTACGCCTACGCCAACTACTTCCGGCCGCGCATGGCCTACCGCTTCTGCCTGGAGGACTCGATCTACCTCGCACCCGAGGCCCAGGGCCAGGGGGTGGGACGCGCGCTGCTGGCCGAACTGGTCGCCCGCTGCGAAACCGCGGGGGCGCGGCAGATGGTCGCCGTGATCGGCGACAGCGCGAATGCGGGCTCCATCGCCCTGCACCGCGCGCTGGGCTTTGCCGACATGGGCGTGATGCGAGCAGCCGGCTGGAAGTTCGAGCGCTGGCTGGACGTGGTGTTCATGCAACGCGCCCTGGGCGTGGGCGACGCGGAGCCCGCGGCATGAGCGGCGCGAAGACCAAAGGCGTGGCCGCCTGGTTGGCGTTGCTGTTCGGCAGCCTGGGCGCCCATCGCCTCTACCTTCACGGATGGAACGACCGATGGGTTTGGCTGCACCCTTGGCCCACCCTGCTGGGCTGGCTGGGCCTGCGCCAGTTCCAAGAAAACGGGGCCGCCGACGCCTTCGCCAGTTGGACCCTGCCGGTTCTGGGGCTGATGCTGGCTTGGGGCGCCTTCAACGCCATCCACATCGCCTTGACCTCGGACGAGCGCTGGAACGCCCGCCACAACCCGTTGGAGCCCGCCCCCGATGCGCGCTGGGCGCCCATCCTGGCGGCCGTGGCCGGCCTGTTGTGCGGGGGCGCGGCGCTGATGTCGGCCATCGTGTTCGCCGCCCAGCGCTACTTCGAAACCAGCCTGGGTCAGTGAAGCCGCTCTGCCAGGGGCTCGATCGCCTGGTCGGCCACGGTGGGGAGCCAGTCGCTGAGGGGCCCTAAGCCCTCCACCGTCAGTCCGGGCGCCAGGTCCAGCAAAGGCCGCAGCACAAAGGCGCGCTGGTGCAGGCGCGGGTGCGGCAGCGTCAGCGTGGGTGTGTCGCGCCGGGCCTCGCCGTGCAGCAGCAAGTCCAAGTCCAGGGTGCGGGGCGCGTGGCGATAGGGTCGCTCGCGCCCATGGACCTGCTCGATGGCCTGCAAGACCTCCAACAACGCCTCGGGCGCCAGAGGGGTGTCCAAGGCCACCACGGCGTTCACGAAGGCGGGACCGTCTGCATCCACCGGCGCCGTTCGGTAAAGCGGCGAAGCCTGCCAGGCCGCGACGGCCGGGTGCGAGGCCAGCGCCTGCGCAGCGCTGCGCAAAGCGGCCAGTGGGTCGCCCAGGTTGGCGCCCAGGCCCACATAAGCAAGACGGGATCGGAGGCTCACTCGCCGCCGGGTGCGTCAATCGCCGCAGCGCTGCCCCCCTCGCCCCGCCCCTTGCTGGGCCGGCGGCGGCGGCGACGCTTCTTGGCCGGGCCCGCCAGCGGCTCGGGGCCCTCGTCGGCGGAGCTTGCCTCGGCCGACGAGCGCGGTGGGCGCTGCTGGCGAACCGCCCGCTCAGCCGCCTTGGCGTCTTCGATCAAGGCCGTGCGATCGTCGTCACCGCCCAGGGCAAAGTCCTCCCACCAATCGGCCAGCGCCGGGTCGGCATCGCCCACGTCGGCGCGCAGGCGCAGGAAATCAAAGCCGGCGCGGTAGCGCGGCTGTTCGATCAAGCTGTAGGGGCCCGAGCCGCCACGGCGCTCGAAACGAGGCTGCATGAGCCAGATCTCGCGCATGTCGGCCGCCAGCTTGCCGCGCCCGGAGATGTCGCCCACGCGAGCGTCGAACACCTGGTCGATGGCTTGCTGCAACGCCGGCACCGGCGGCTCCCCTTGACTGCGAAGGGTTTGCCAACGCGCCTTCACGTCGTGCCACAGCAAGCAGGCCAGCAAGAAGCTGGGCACCACCGAGCGTCCATCGGCCACGCGAGCATCGGTGTCTTGCAGGGCCTGGCGCACAAAGTCGCCCCGCGGTCCTTCGGGCAGGCTGCCGTCAGGCTGCAGCACGGCGTCCAGCACGGGGAACAAGCCGCGGCCCAGGCCCTGGGCCTTCAGCGCCTCCAGGCTGGCCAAACCGTGGCCGGTTTGCAGCAGCTTGACCATCTCGTCGAACAGGCGAGAGATCGGCACCTCGGGCAATTGCTTGGCACAGGCCACGATGGGTGAACGCGTGGCCAGCTCGATGGTGAAGCCCAGCTTGGCGGCGAAGCGCACCACCCGCAGGATGCGCACCGGGTCCTCGCGGTAGCGCGTCTCGGGGTCGCCGATCATGCGCAGCAGCTTGGCGCGGATGTCCTTCAGGCCGCCGTGGTAATCGACCACCAACTGGCGCGCCGGGTCGTAGTACATGGCGTTGATGGTGAAGTCGCGGCGCGCCGCGTCTTCCACCTGCGGGCCCCAAACGTTGTCCCGCAGCACGCGCCCGCTCTCGTCCACCACGTGGCTCTTGCCCGCCAACTCGGTCTTGCTGGTTTTTTCGTTGCCGGTCACGCGCTGGGCCGACGACTCGCTCAGCAAAGCGCGGAAGGTGGACACCTCGATGACCTCGTGCTCGCGTCCGCGCCCGAACACCACGTGCACGATGCGAAAGCGCCGCCCGATGATGAAGGCCCGCTTGAACAGCGACTTGACTTGCTCGGGCGTGGCGTTGGTGGCCACGTCGAAGTCCTTCGGCCGCCGGCCCAGCAACAGGTCGCGCACCGCACCGCCCACGATGTAGGCCTCGTACCCGGCGTCTTGCAAGGTCTTGACCACGCGGGTGGCTCGCTCGTCCAGCAAGCTGGGGTCGATGCCATGCTCGGCCAGGCCGATCTCGGTGCGCGTGCCCAGCACGGGTCCGGCAGAGCGGTCGCCCTTGCCCAGCAGTCGATGGATGAGTTTCTTGATCATGCAAACAGCCTCAGCACGGGCCAGCCGCGCTCAAGTGCGGTGGCTTCCAGCGCCGCGTTGGGGTTGGTGGCCACCGGGTGGCTCACGGCTTCCAGCAGCGGCAAATCGTTGGGGGAGTCGCTGTAGCAGCGGGTCTCCGCGAAGTCGTTCCAGCGCCGGCCCAGGCGCGCCAGCCAATCCTGCACCCGGGTGATCTTGCCCGCCTGGAACGAAGGCACCCCCTCGATGCGTCCACCGAACCGACCGTCGGGCTCGCGCGCCAACTCCACCGCGATCAGGTGCGGAATGCCGAAGGCCTCGGCGATGGGAGCGGTGACGAACTCGTTGGTGGCCGTCACCAAGGCCACCAAATCGCCCGCGTCTTGGTGACGCCGCACCAGATCGCGCGCATTGTCGTGCACGCCCGGCAGGATGACCTCCGCCACGAAACGCTCGCGCAAGGCCAGTGCCTCGGGCAAAGGCCGATGCCGCCACGCGCTGGTGGTGAAGTCGATGTAGGCGTTCAGGTCCAGGCGGCCCTCGCAGTAGTCGGCATAAAACCGATCGTTGCGAGCCGCCCAGTCGTCGCCATCGGCCCAACCTTGGTCGATCAGGTACTGCCCGAAGGCGTGATCCGAGTCGAAAGGCAGCAGGGTTCCGTCCAGGTCAAACAGGGTGAGATTCATCGTTGAGCATCTGCCGCAGCAGCGGCACGGTGGGGGCGCGCTGCAAGCGCAGCGCGGTGTGGTCGAGTTGCTCCAGCAAGCGCATCAAACTGCCGGGGTGACGCTCGAAACGCTGCAGCACATAGTTCAGCAGCTCCGATGGCAAGCGCAAACCTCGGTGGTGGGCTTCCTGTGCCAGCAGCCGCCGCAAAGCGTCCTCAGGGAGCGGGTTCAACGCAAAAGTGAGCCCCCAGCCCAGGCGCGTGCGCAAGTCGTCTCTCAGGTTCAGATCCACCGGGGGACAAGCGCTGCTGGCCACCACCGTGGCACCCTGACCCACGGCATCGATGAACACGGCAAAGGCGGCGTGCTGCTGGGTCGCATCCAAGCGGTGCACGTCGTCCATCAGCACCCACTGGGCGGCCGGGGGCAAGGCCCAAGGCGCCGGCGTTTGGGCCGAGAAAGCCGCCACCACGGCGCCACGGTCTTGAGCTTGGCGGGCCAGGGCATGCAACAGATGGGTTTTGCCAGCGCCAGCCGGGCCCCACAGCAAGGTGGGCGGCTGCCCTGGCTCGAGGGCCATCAAGTGCGCCAACAAGGCTTCGTTGCCGTCGGGCAAAAAGCGCTGGAAGCTGGGGTCGGGTGCAGGCCCCAGGTCCAACGGCAACTGCTGGGTCAAACCCGTCATTTCAAGTAGAGGTCGCTGCCCAGGTAGCGCCGACGGGCGCGAGCCAGGGCCACCAGGCCGATGGCCGACAGCGGCAGCGCGACGAGAACACCCACGAAGCCCAACAGATGCCCGAAGGCCAGCAGCACGAAGATGACCATGAGCGGAGACAAGCCGATGCGCTCGCCCACCAGCCTCGGGGTCAACCACAGACTCTCCACCACCTGGCCCACGCCGTAGATGACCAGCACGGCCAGCACGCCGTACAAGCTGGTGAACTGCAGCACACCCGCCAGCAAGCTCAGCACCAAGCCCAATCCAAAGCCTACATAAGGGATGAAGATGGCCATGCCCGTGAAGACGCCCAGCGGTACGGCCAGTTCGAAGCCGGCCAAGGCCAACGCCACGGTGTAGTACAGCGCCAAAGCGCCCATCACCATCAACTGCCCTCGCAGGTAGTGGCCCAGCATGTCGTCGGTCTCTCGCAAGAAGCCTGCCGCCGAGTCGCGAAACTTGGGCGGCACCAAGGTCCATACCCGCGCCAACACCTGCGGCCAGTCCATCAACAAATAGAACAACACCACCGGGATGAGCACCAAATTGCCCACCACCGCCAACAGCACGCTGCCTCCCAGCTTGACCGAGCCGAGCACCGCCGCCGCCACGTCTTCGCTGTTGGCGCCCAGGTGGCGAATGACGAAATCCTTGATGGAAGCCACATCCAGGCTCAGCGTGAACCCCCACTGCGCCAACCAGGGCGACAACGATTCGTTCAGTCGCGCCGCCATCACCGGAATCTGCTCGCGCAACAGGGGCAATTCCTTGAGCAAGATGGGAACCACCATCAGCACCAAGGTGAGCAGCAAAACGATGACACCGGTTTCGACCAGCAGCACGGCCAGCAAGCGGGGCATGCGCCGGGACAAGCGCTCCACCAGCGGCGCCAACGCATAGGCCAACACACCGGCGGCCACGAAGGGCGACAACACGGGCGCCAGCAGCCATAAGGCGCCGAAGACAGCGGCGGCCAGCGCCAGCCAAGCCACAGCACGTTGTTGGGCAGGGGTGAGGGTCATTCGATCTCCCTTCGAAACACGGTGGGACTCGGGCTCAAGCGCGACGCCGCATCAGCGCACGCAAATCGACCCGCAAGATCAGCAGCATCGCACCGTACACGGCGCTGGCGCCCACCACCACCGCCGCCATCCATCCAGCGCGGGTCAGTTTGCCCAGTGCCAACCAGTCCCACTGCAGCCGAGCCCACACCAGCACCAGCCCCAAGGCCGCAGCGGCCACCAGCACGCGGAGCCCAAACCACAGCCATCCAGGCGCGGCCACGTAGGCGCCCTGCCGGCGCAAGCCCCACCACAGAAAGCCCGCATTCACCAAGGCTCCCAAGCCGATGGAAGCCGCCAATCCAGCCGCGCCCAGGTGCGGCACCAGCACGAGGTTCAGCAGTTGCGTGACGACGAGCACCCCAACCGCGATCTTGACCGGGGTGCGAATGTCCTGCCGTGCATAGAAGCCCGGCGCCAGCACCTTGATGGCCACGATGCCGATCAAGCCCAGGCCGTAGCCCTGAACCGCTCGCGCGGTTTGCTCGACATCGCTCGCCTGAAAGGCCCCGTAGTGGTAAAGCACCGCGACCAGAGGCTGGGCGAACACCAGCAGGGCCACGGCGCAGGGCAGCGCCAGCAGCACCACGAGGCGCAGCCCCCAATCCAGCAGGGCCGAAAAGTCCTCGCCCGAGCCTTGGGCCTTGGCCGCGCTCAGCATCGGCGTGAGCACCACGCCCAGCGCAACACCCGCCAAAGCGGTGGGGAACTCCATCAGCCGGTCGGCCAGGGTGACCCATGTCGCCGCCCCCGGGCCGATGTGGGTGGCGATTTGCGTGTTGATGATCAAGGACAACTGCGCCACACCCACCCCCAGCAACGCCGGCGCCATCAGGCGAAGGATGCGGTGCACACCCTCGTGGCCCCACGCGGCACGGAAGCGCCCCCAGGTCAGGCCGATGCGCGGCAGCAGCCCCAAGCGCGCCAGGGCCGGCCCTTGCACCGCCAGTTGCAGCACGCCGCCCACCATCACCCCCATCGCCAACGAGACGATGCCCAAACGTTCGTGCAACAGCCAGCCGGCGGCGATGACGGCGGCATTGAGCAACAGCGGGGTGGCGGCTGGCACCGCAAACCGCTTCCAGGTGTTCAGCACACCGGCCGCGAGCGCGACCAAGGCCATGCAGCCGATGTAGGGGAACATCCAGCGCGTCATGGTGACGGCCGCCTCTCGGGCCTCGCCCGTCAGGCCGCTGCCCATCATCAACACCAAGACCGGGGCCCCCACCACGCCCACGACGCACACCAGCACCATCACCCACGCCAGCACGGTGGCGGTGGCGCTGATCAAGACCTGGGTGGCGTCGTCACCGCGCCCGCTGCGCTCTGCCGCCAGCACGGGCACGAACGCTTGGGAAAAGGCTCCTTCTGCGAACAGGCGCCGGAGCATGTTCGGAATACGAAACGCAACCTGGAAGGCATCCGTCAATGCATTGGCCCCGAACAGAGCCGCCACCATCTGCTCGCGTACCAAACCGGTGATGCGGGACAGCAGGGTCAGGGCCGACACGGTGCCGGCGGCGCGAAGCAGGTTCATGCGGAGCCAAGGGCGCCGGCGGCTCGCCGGCAAAGCCGCGCATTATGGATGCCCGCCCTGGCGGATTGATGGTTTCTACCGACCATCGTGCTATACTCGCGCGCTTTGCACCCACCGGATAACAAGCAATGGCCACCTCGTCCAAAGCCAAGAAGAAGACCGTCCGCCTGGCATCGGGCCGCAAGCGCGCCCGCCAGGACGTCAAGCGCAACGCCGAAAACACCGCGCTGCGTTCGCACTTCCGCACCGTCATCAAGAACGTCGCCAAGGCTGTGGTTGCCGGCGACAAGCCCAAGGCTGCCGAGCTGTTCAAGGCCGCTCAATCGGTGATCGACTCGATCGCCGACAAGGGCATCTTCCACAAGAACAAGGCCGCTCGCCACAAGAGCCGCCTGTCGGCCAAGATCAAGGCGCTGGGTCTGGGCGCGTAAGCGTCCACCACCCCAGCACCCACGGGTGCAAAAACGCAAAACCCGCCCGGCGCACGCCTGGCGGGTTTTGTCTTTTCAGCGCGGCGTGCCGTAGCCCTCGTCGGGCAGCAAACAAGCGTCGACGACCTGCAGGTCGTTGTCCCGCGCGAAGCTGAGCACGAAGTCCAGGGCCTTGGGCTCCACGTCCCGCAGGGCTTCGTTGACGATGACGCACTTCACCCCGTTGATGACCCGAGGCACGCAGTAGGGGGAGTAACGGATGTGGCTGCCCAGGCCCACCTTGACACCCGGCGGCTGAAAGCAGGCCATCACGCCCGCCAACCGTTCCGCCCAGTCGCTGGGGCGGAACTGGCGACCGTCGGACGTGACGCCTTGGATGAAGATTTCTCGGGGCTTGGCACTCATGAGAAGCGTCGGATTGTGCCCTCTGGCCGCCCATTGCTGCAGTGCAACACCCATAATCGGCGCTCCGTTTTTCACCCATGTCCCGGAGTGCTTCGATGGCCGACCCCCTGCCCCATGTCATGCCCACCTATGGGCGCCTGCCCATCGCCCTGAGCCATGGCCGGGGCTTGCGGTTGTGGGACACGCAGGGGCGCGAGTACCTGGACGCACTCTCGGGCATCGCCGTCAATACGCTGGGCCATGCGCACCCCCGGCTGGTGGCCGCCTTGCAAGACCAAGTGGCCAAACTCATCCACACCAGCAACTACTACCTGGTGCCCTTGCAAGAAGAGTTGGCGGCCAAGCTGGTCGCGCTGTCGGGGCTGACCAACGTTTTCTTTTGCAACTCCGGCTTGGAGGCCAACGAAGGCGCGTTGAAGATCGCCCGCAAGTACGGCCACGACACGCTGGGCTTGGCCGAGCCTCAAACCATGGTGTTCGAAGGCGCGTTCCATGGCCGCTCTTTGGCCACCTTGAGCGCGACGGCCAACCCCAAGGTGCAGGCGGGGTTCACGCCGCTGGTGCCGGGCTTTGTGCGCGCGCCGCTCAACAACCTGCCGGGCGTGGAAGCCTTGTTGGACGCCCACCCCAATGTCAGCGCCATCTTCCTGGAAACCATCCAGGGCGAGGGAGGCATCAACCCGGCGCGCATCGAGTTCCTGCAAGGCCTGCGCCGCGTGTGCGACGAACGTCGTCTGCTGCTGATGTTGGACGAGGTGCAGTGCGGCATCGGCCGCACCGGGAAGTGGTTCGCGCACCAGTGGGCCGGCATCCAGCCGGACGTGATGCCCCTGGCCAAGGGCTTGGGCTCGGGCGTGCCGATTGGCGCCATCGTTTGCGGCCCGAAGGCGGCCGGGGTGCTCACGGCGGGCAACCACGGCACCACCTTCGGCGGCAACCCGCTGGCCATGCGCGCGGGCGTGGAAACCATCGCCACCATGGAAGCCGACGGGCTGGTCGGCCACGCCGGCCGCATGGGCGAGCGCCTGATGGCCACGCTGCGCGCCGGCCTGCAAGGCGTGCCCGGCTTCGTGGAAGTGCGAGGCCAGGGTTTGATGATCGGCATCGAGCTGGACCGCCCGTGCGGCGTGCTGCTGCAACGTGGCGTGGACGCCGGCCTGCTGTTCAGCGTGACGGCCGACCGGGTGGTGCGCTTGCTGCCGGCGCTGATCGCCACCGAAGCCGAGGTCGACGAGATCGCCGCCCGCTTGCTGCCCCTCATCACCGCCTTCCTCGCGGAGCCCCAGGCATGAAGGCCCCGCTGCGCCACTACCTGCAGTTCAAGGACCTGACGGCCGACGACTACGGCTACCTGTTCCAGCGCACCGCGCTGATCAAGCGCCGCTTCAAGAACTACGAGCGCTACCAGCCCCTGGTGGACCGCACCTTGGCGCTGATCTTCGAAAAGGCCAGTACCCGCACGCGCGTGAGCTTCGAGGCGGGCATGTACCAAATGGGCGGCTCGGTGGTGCACCTGACCACCGGCGACAGCCAGCTCGGCCGCGCCGAACCCATCGAGGACAGCGCGCGCGTCATCAGCCGCATGACCGATTTGGTCATGATCCGCACCTTCGAACAAAGCAAGATCGAGCGCTTTGCCTCGCACTCGCGCGTGCCGGTCATCAACGGCCTGACCAACGAATTCCACCCCTGCCAAATCATGGCGGACCTGTTCACCTGGCTGGAGGCCCGTGCCATGGATGGGCACGACCGCATCGACATGTCGGCCTTGAGAGGCCGCGTGGTGGCCTGGGTGGGCGATGGCAACAACATGGCCAACACCTGGCTGCAGGCGGCAGAGTTGCTGGGCTTCACGGTGCACCTGAGCACGCCGCACGGCTACGAGGTGGACCCGGCCGTTGCGGGCTTGAGGGGCAACGGTTCGTACCGCGTGTTTGCCGACCCGCTGGAGGCCTGCCGCGGGGCCGACCTGGTCACCACCGACGTGTGGACCAGCATGGGCTTCGAAGCCGAGAACGAAGCCCGTCGCGCCGCCTTTGCGCGATGGCGCGTCAGCGCCGAGATGATGGCCGTGGCCCTACCCGACGCACTCTTCATGCATTGCTTGCCGGCCCACCGGGGTGAAGAGGTCGACGCCGACGTGATCGACGGCCCGCAATCGGTGGTCTGGGACGAAGCGGAAAACCGCATGCACGTTCAAAAGGCCCTGATGGAGTGGCTGCTGCTCGGCCGCATCGGCTGAACGTCGGCATGACCCTGGCGCTCCCTCAATAGAGAAAACCGCCACTTCTGCCCACGATCTAGGGAATACCCGAGACAAAGCGACACGATGGACTGAATGCCCCCCCACAGAATGGAACGGTTGGTGCCGGTGGTTCGGCAGCGCAACGCTTCGCCTGCGGGGGGAACAGCATGAAAGTCGAACAGATCGTCGTGCGTGACGCGTCGGGGGCGGCCGCCGCCCTGCAGGCCTTGTCAGGCTGGGGCGCGCAGTGGGTGCTGGCGTTTGGGGCCATCGCCCCCTTGAAGGCCCTGGCCGAACCGCTTCGCGAAGCGTTCCCGGACGCCATTCGGGTGGGTTGCTCGACCGCCGGCGAGATCTCCAACGAGGGCGTGACCGACAACACCTGCGTGGTGACGGCCATTCGGCTCGACGGCAGCCACTTGATCGAAGCCAGCACCGTACTGAGCCATATGGAGGACTCGCACGCAGCGGGCATTCGGCTGAGCCAGCAGTTGCCGCGCGACGGCCTGCGGGCCGTGTTGGTCTTGGGCCAAGGCGTGGCCATCAACGGCAGCGCCTTGATCGAGGGCATGAGCAGCGTGCTGGGCGCCGACGTTCCCATCACTGGCGGGCTGGCCGGCGATGCGGCGGCGTTCTCCGAGACCTGGGTGCTGAGCCGCGACGGCGTGAGCGCCGATCGCATCGTGGCGGTGGGCTTGTACGGCGACGCGTTGCGCTTCTCGCACGGCTCGTTCGGGGGCTGGTCGCCTTTCGGCCCAGCCCGGCGAGTGACGCGCAGCGTGAACAACGTTCTTTACGAGTTGGATGGCGAGCCGGCGCTGGAGGTCTACAAGCGCTACTTGGGCGACCACGCCAAAGACCTACCCGCTTCGGGCCTTCTGTTTCCCTTTGCCATGCTCGGCCGCGATCACAACGAAATCGGCCTGATCCGGACCATCTTGGGCATCGACGAAGCCGCGGGGAGCTTGACTCTGGCCGGGGAAATCGACCCGGATGGCTACTTGAAGCTGATGCATGCCAACACGAACGCCTTGGTGGGCGGCGCCGAAGCCGCCGCCCAAGCGGCACTGGACATGCACCGCCATGGCGCTGCGGGCGACGCCAGCCAGGGCCTGGCTGTGCTGGTGAGTTGCGTCGGGCGCAAGATCGTCATGGGCGGTCGGGTGGACGAGGAGGTCGAAGCGGTGGCCGACGTGTTCGGGCAAGGCGCGGTCATCACGGGCTTCTACTCCAACGGAGAGATCAGTCCGTTCACGGGCAACCTGACGTGCAAACTGCACAACCAAACCATGACCATCACCTACCTGACCGAAGCCTGATCGCCGCGCCTTACCCCTTGCACCCGGTCATGCACAAGCTCCTTGCCCGCCAAGCCAAGCGACTACTCGGCTTGGATCCCGCGCAGATGTCGGCCGTCCTGGAGGAATTGCGCGCCCTGGCCGAAAACGTTCCCGTATCGCCGGCAGCGGCCAGCACCCTGAAAGGCCTGGCCAGCTTCTTGGAGCGGGTGGATGAAGCCTACGAGCAGAGCGATCGCGACTTGGACCTCAAGACGCGCAGCCTGGAGCACAGTTCGGCCGAGCTGACCACCAGCAACGAACGCATCCGTTCCGAACTGGCCAGCCGCACCCGGGCGATGGACTCGCTGCGCGAGACGGCCCTGGCGTTGATGCAATCCATGGGCGGCAGCCTGCCGCCCGTGCACGACGACAACCTCGAGTCGCTGTCGCACCTGATGTCGGACTTGGTGCATCAATTGCAGGAAAGCCAAGAGCACCTGCAAGTGGCCCTGGCCGACCTCGCGAATCAAAAGTTCGCGCTGGATCAACACGGCATCGTCAGCATCACCGACACCGCCGGCAGCATCCTGTACGTCAACGACAAGTTCGTCCAAATCAGCGGCTACTCGCGCCACGAGTTGCTGGGGCAAAACCACCGCCTGATCAATTCGGGGGTCCACCCGCCGGCGTTTTTCACCCACCTGTGGCGCACCATTGGCGAAGGGCGGGTGTGGCATGGCGAGGTTTGCAACCGGACCAAGCAAGGCAGCCTGTATTGGGTGCAGGCGACCATCGTGCCGCTCAAGAGCGCCGCAGGCCACATCGAGCGCTTCATCGCCATCCGCACCGACATCACGCAACGCAAGTTGATGGAGTCGGCCATCCAGGCGGCCGAGGTGCGCATGCGGCACATCGCCAACACCGTGCCGGGCGTGTTGTTCGAAAGCGAAGTCAGCCCGGATGCTGGAACCCTGCGCTACACCTTTGTCAGCGACCGTTTGCGCGAAGTCCGTGGCTTGGAGCCCGCCGACTTGATGGCCGACAGCGACTTGTCCACCCGGCAGGTCTTGCCCGACGATCTGGACCGCTGCAAGCGGGGCGTCTTGACCGCCGCGGCCCGGTACCAGCCCTGGAGCGACGAATACCGCATCCAAGCGCCCGACGGCAGCGTCCGCTGGATCCGGGTTGAGGCCCGCCCATCATCGGACCGTGCGGCCGACGGCACGGTGGTCTACACCGGGCTGTGGCAGGACATCACGGCTGCCAAAGAAGCCAGCGCCCGCCTGCATGAAATCACCGAAAGCTTGCCGGTGGCCGTGTTCCAACTTCACGGCGAAACCGACGGCCATCTCGCCCTGCGCTTTTGCAGCAAGGCGCTGTGGCGCATCGGTGGCCTGCCCCCTGAAGACGCCCTGATCGACTTCGATCGCGTGCTGGCCCTGGTGCACCCCGAAGACCTGCTGGGGCTGCGCGCTTCCCTGCGCGCGTCCAGCGAAGCTTTGCAGCCCTGGTCCCATGTGTTTCGGCTGCTGCACAAAGTCCACGGTGGCGTGGTTTGGGTGCATGGCGAGGCCCGCATCAAACCCGCCGACGAAGGGGGCGTGCTGTGGAACGGCTACTTGGCCGACGTCTCCGAGGAACGTGCGGTGTCCGAGGAGCTCATGCGCGCCAAGGAGGGCGCTGAAGCCGCCAGCCGAGCCAAGTCGGACTTCCTGGCCAACATGAGCCACGAGATCCGCACTCCCATGAACGGGGTCATCGGGATGACCGAGCTGGCCCTGCTGGGCGACCTCCGCCCCGACTTGCGCGACCACCTCACCATCGTCAAAACCTCGGCGGAATCGCTGCTGCGGATCATCAACGACATCCTCGACTTCTCCAAGATCGAAGCCGGCAAGCTGGTGGTGGAGTGCATCCCTTACCACCTGGGGCGCACCATCGGCGAGGCCATGAAGAGCTTGGCCACGCCCGCGGCTGAACAGGGTTTGGACCTGATTTGCGACATCGGTGTCGACGTGCCCATGCTCGTCAAGGGCGACCCCGGCCGCCTGCGGCAAATCCTGGTCAATTTGGTGGGCAATGCCATCAAGTTCACCGAAAAGGGGCAGGTGCAACTGCAGGTGCGCGCTCAAGGCGATCAATTGCGCTTTGGCGTGATCGACACCGGCATCGGCATCCCCGCCAGCAAGTTGGACACCATCTTTGAGGCTTTCTCGCAAGAAGACGGCTCCATCACGCGGCGCTACGGCGGCACGGGCCTGGGGCTGACCATCTCAGCGCGGCTGGTGTCGGCGATGGGCGGGCACATCGGGGTCGAAAGCGAGCCTGGCCGAGGCAGCACCTTCCACTTCACCCTGCCCCTGGTGCTGGACGACCGACCGGCGCTCGCCGTGTCCCCGCCGCAAAACCTGGATGGCCTGCGGGTGCTGCTGGCCGACGACAACGAGGTCAACCGCAAGGTGCTGGTGGGCATGCTGGAAAGCTTCGGAGCCACGGTCACGGCGGTCGACTCGGGCATCGCGGCCGTGGAGCGCCTCCACTCGAAGTCCTTTGCCCTGATCCTGCTGGACGCGCAGATGCCCGGCATGGATGGGTTCAGCACGGCCGAGGCCATCACCACCCTCACGCGACATGGCAACACCCCGATGGTGATGCTCTCGTCGGGGGCGGTGCGCGGCGACGGCGCGCGATCCCGGTCCAGCGGGATCAGCGCCTACCTCACCAAACCGTTCACGCGCGACGAACTGTTGAAGGTGCTGCTGCGGGTGCTGCAACCGGCCTCGGCCGACGAGGCCACGCTCGTGACCAAGCACACCGTGCTTGACGAGTCCATGTCCCTCCACATCCTGCTGGTGGAGGATCACCCCGTGAACCAGCAGTTGGCAACCCAACTGCTCACCCGCTGGGGGCATCAGGTCACCGTGGCCGACAACGGGCAAATCGCCCTCGATCTGCTGGCCCAACGTCGGTTCGACTTGGTGCTGATGGACATGATGATGCCGGTGCTGGATGGCCTGGAAACCACCCGACGCTTCCGGGCCCAAGAGCAAGGCCCTCGCACGCCCATCGTGGCGATGACGGCCAAGGCCATGGAGGACGATCGCGAGCAATGC
Organism: Inhella sp.; assembly: GCF_027532025.1. Taxonomy (GTDB): domain Bacteria; phylum Pseudomonadota; class Gammaproteobacteria; order Burkholderiales; family Burkholderiaceae_C; genus Inhella. Next base: position 34,435 of record NZ_JAPZSY010000066.1, read on the forward strand.
CTCGCTGCCGGCATGGACGACTTCATCTCCAAGCCCATCGACATCGGCCAATTCCAAGGCCTGGTGCAACGCTTCGTGTCGGCACCCTTGCCCAGCCCGGCACCCACACCGACCACCACCCCGGCAACACCTGCGGTCGATGTTCTGACCTTCGACTTTGACCGTGGCCTGCTCAGCGTGGACACCCACGTCGTGGACATCATCACGGGCGTCTTCCTTGAGCAATGGCCGCTGGACGAAGCCAAGTTGCGTCAAGCCAGGGCACGCAACGACTTCGAAACCGTCGTGCTGGTGTCGCACTCGGCCAAGTCCACCATGCGCATGTTCGGGGCCACGCCCGTGGCGGAACTGGCCGCCCGAATCGAAGCCCTCGCCGAAAGCGCAACGACCGCGGGCTTGGATGCGTTGCTCGACACCCTGTACACCGCGATGCCCCGATTGATCGAGGCGCTTCAGCGCCGGAAGGCCTGACCCGACATGGCGCATCAACTCATCATCGTGGACGACAACGCCATCAACTTGGTGTTGTTCAAGGCCTTGGTCAAGAAGCTGGGGCCCAGCGAGGTGCACAGCTTCAGCGACGCTCCTGCCGGCCTGGCCTGGGCCCAAGCCCACGAAGCCGACCTCGTCATCGTCGACTACATGATGCCCGTGCTCAACGGGTTGGAGTTCATCGAGCGCCTGCGCGCCACCCCGGGACGCCAAACCGTGCCCATCTTGATGATCACGGCCAACGACCAACGAGAGGTGCGCTACAGCGCGCTGCAAGCCGGTGCCTCCGACTTCCTCACCAAGCCGGTGGACCAGATGGAGTTTTCGGTGCGCGTGGCCAACCTCTTGGCCTTGGGCGATGCCCAGCGCCAACTTGCCCGCCGTGCCGAATGGCTGGCCGAAGAAGTCAAGAAGGCCACCGCGCAAGTCGTGCAGCGGGAAGTGGAAACCGTCGTGCGCCTGTCGCGGGCGGCCGAATACCGCGACCCCGAAACCGGCGCCCACATCCTGCGCATGGCGCACTACTCACAGCTCATCGCGCGCGGCCTGGGCCTGAGCGATGCCGAGCAAGAGCTGATCCTTCAAGCAGCGCCCCTGCACGACGTGGGCAAGGTCGGCATCGCCGACGCCATCTTGCTCAAACCCGGCAAGCTCACGGTCGAAGAGTTCGAGCTCATGAAGATGCACGCGGTGTATGGCTACGAGATCTTGAAGGACAGCCACTCCGAGATCCTGCAAGCCGGCGCCACCATCGCCCTGGGCCATCACGAAAAGTTCAACGGCAGCGGCTACCCCCACGGCTTGGCGGGCCGGGAAATCCCCATCTTCAGCCGCATCGTGGCCGTGGCCGACGTTTTCGATGCCCTGACCTCAGAGCGCCCCTACAAAAAGGCCTGGACCTTGGACGCCGCCGCTCAATACCTGCACACCGAGTCCGGCTCGCATTTCGACCCCCAGCTCATCGACGTCTTTTTCGCCCATTGGGACGACGTCTTGGCCATCCGGGCGCGCTTCCGGGACGAAGACGAGGCTTGGCAATCGCTCACCGGCGTCGGCTGAAGCGCTGCCGTCTCCCGGCCTCCCGATAATCCGGCCGATGCAGTCCTACGACGTGGTGGTGGTCGGCGCCGGTGCCGCCGGTTTGTTTTGTGCCGGCATCGCCGGACAGCGGGGCCTCAAGGTCTTGCTCATCGACCACGCCGCCAGGGTGGCCGAAAAGATCCGCATCTCCGGCGGCGGGCGCTGCAACTTCACCAACCGCGAGGTCGCGCCGGCTCACTTCATCTCCGGCAACCCGCACTACTGCCGCTCGGCCCTGGCGCGCTACACGCCGGCGCACTTCATCGCACTGGTCCAGCGCCACGGCATCGCCTTCCACGAAAAGCACCGCGGCCAGCTGTTTTGCGACGACTCGGCCGAGCAGATCATCCGCATGCTGCTGGCCGATTGCGCCGCCGGCGGCGTGGAGCGCTGGCAGCCCTGCAGCGTGAGCGCCGTGCGCCAGGCCGGCGCCGGCTTTGAGCTGGACACCACCCGCGGCCCCGTGCAGGCGGCGCGCGTGGTGGTGGCCACCGGCGGTCTGCCCGTGCCCAAGATTGGCGCCACCGACTGGGGCCTGCGCCTGGCCAAACAGTTCGGCCACCGCGTGGTGGAGCCCCGCCCTGCCCTCGTGCCCCTGACCTTCGACCCCGAGACCTGGGCCCCTTTCGCGGCCATGGCGGGCTTGTCGCTCGAAGTCGCCATCGAAACCGGCGAGGGCAAGAAAGGCACCACGCGCTTCCTTGAAGACCTGCTGTTCACCCACCGCGGCTTGAGCGGCCCGGGCGTGCTGCAAATCTCCAGCTACTGGCAGCCGGGCACGCCCATCCGCGTGGCGCTGGCCGGCGCCGGCTTGGTGGACACCCTGCGCAAAGCCAAAGGCAGCACCCAGCGCCATTTCGGCAACGAACTGGCCCTGCACCTGCCCGAGCGCTTGGCGCAAACGTGGCTCGGCCTGCAGGCACTGCCCGCCGACAAGCCCATGCCCGACGTGCGCGACAAGGACCTGACGAAGCTGGTGGACAGCCTCAGCCGCTGGGCCCTGCTGCCCACCGGCACCGAGGGCTGGCGCAAGGCCGAGGTGATGGCAGGCGGCGTGGACACGCGCGACCTGGACTCTCAAAGCATGGGCAGCAAGTTGGTGCCGGGCCTGCACTTCATCGGCGAGGTGGTGGACGTGACCGGCTGGCTGGGGGGCTACAACTTCCAGTGGGCCTGGGCAAGTGCGGCTGCGTGTGCCAGCGGCTTGCCGCTGGCGGCCTGAGCCAAGCGCTCGGTGGCCACACACGCGCCAACACACAAGCCCACACACCCACGCTTGGCTGACCCTTCGATGCCCGCCACTTTGGTCAGCAAAGAAGCCTCCACCCTCGTCCGGGCCTTGGTCCTCTACGCCGCGGCCGAAGCGCAGGCGGGTCACGCCAAACACGTGGTGGTGACGGCGAGCGGTGATCGGTTCACCGTCGCAGACGATGGTCGAGGCCATTCCTTCGACAAGGTGGTCGACGAAACGCCCTACCTGTCCTACATCTACGAGCACTTCAAGTTCCCGTTTGACGGGGCTCCGGCTGGGCAGGTTCAACTGCAGGGCATCGGCATGTCGCTCGTCAATCGCCTGTGCCGCGAACTGCGCGTCACGGTCCGGCGGGCTAACAGCCAGCTTGAGCTTGTGTTTCAAGCGGGTGCGCTGGTATCCAAGCGCCAAACGGCATCGACCATGACCGGGTCGGGCACCGAAGTGAGCGGCACAGCCGACCGCGCAGATGGCGCCACGCAAGCCGAGGGCGACACGCTTCGGACCTGGTTGCACAGCTTGGCCGCTGGCTTGCCCGGCGTTCGGATCAGCTACAACGGCCAGCTGCTCGGACCTGACCAAGCAACCGACTAGGGCGCCGCGAGACAGCGCCGTTGCGCCCGCCCGGTGGGAATGTCGCCCACCGCCCACTCCATGGCGCGCAAACACCACTGCGCCCCAAGCCGGCACGCGCAGCGCAGCCCCGGGGGGTTGCATGCCGAGCCTGCAGAACAAGCGGCATGGCCAAGGTGGCGTTCCAGTGCCGACAGGAGCGGTGCCCGGCTCACTGAACTTCGCCATCCGAGGTCGGGAGGCGTGGAGTTGGCGACGGGGCACATCCCCGTCGCTTTGGCCCTGGGGATTGACGTGCCTGCTGGCTGCCCCTACACCCCAGCCTCTGCCCTTGAAAGGATTCGCCGTGAAGCACCTTTGGTTCCTATGCATCGCCTTGGCGCTGCAACTCCTAAGCCCCAGCGCCCGCAGCGCCCCTTCAGCCGACGGCACCGACGCCGCGCGCGAGATCGTCACCCAGCTGGAGGCCGCCTGGAACCGCCACGATATTGCGGCCTACGGCGCCCTGTTCCATGACGACGCGGAATGGGTCAACGTCGTTGGCATGCACTGGCGCGGCAAGGCCGAGGTGATGAAGGCCCACACCATCTTTCACGACACCATCTTCAAGAACTGCCAGCTGCATGGCGAGGCGGTGAGCTTGCGCAGCGTCGCACCGGGCACCGTGGTTGCCGTGTGGGCCCACCGGCAAGACGCCTACGCCACCCCCAGTGGCAACCAACAAGCCGCCACCCTCAACCGGCTGACCTTGGTCGTCACCCAGCGCGACGGCCGCTGGCTCATCAGCCACGGGCACAACGTTTGGGTCAACGAGCGCGCGGCGCGCAGCAATCCGGTGCTGCAACCTTGAGAAGCTTGCAGGAAAACTCCTGCCGATGGTCCGGCTGAGGACGCCTTTGGCGGGTTAAGTGCCAGCTTGTCATTCGCCGCCATGGCCGGGCGGCGAGGCCACCGGGTTCGGGCCTGGGCCTCGACTTGCTCCCTGTTCGTCGCAGGTCAGCGACAAGCTTGCCAAGCCACCAGCCGAGTCGCGCTCAACGCACGAACACCACCGCCCCCCAAGCTGGCACGCGCAGCGCGCCCGCTTTGGCCTTGCGCACCTCGGCCGCCACGCGCTTGTCGGCGGCCTGTTTGGCGGCGTGCACCGGGTGCAAGCGCCAGTTGCCCGGCACGCTGAACTCCCGCGCCTCACCAGCCCCGTTGAACACCATCAGCAGGCCGCCAAAGCGCGCGCCGGGCCAGCCGGCGCCGTCAAGCTCGGCCACGATCAGCGCTGGGTCTTGGCCTGGGCCGGCAGCGTGGAAGCGCAGGCGTTTTTGCACCTCGTCCGCGTTGGGCAGGGTGAACAGACTGGAGCTGGCGCGGATGCGCATCACGTCGTGAAAGGCGGCCACGGCTTGGCGCAGTTGCGCGGGCGTGGGTTGCAGCTTGGGGTCGCCCAGCAGCGGGGCGATGGTGTCCCAGTCGCGGCCGTTGTCGGGCGCGGGCGGCAGGCCTTGCCCTCGCGCTCGTGGGTCTGCTTGAGTTGGATGCCGGCGCGCTTGGCCAGCCTGGCAATCTTGTCGCGAGCGACTTCCAGCAGTCGGCTGTCGGTGGGGTGCGCGATGGCCTTGCTCTGCACCGTGGTGTCGACG
>NZ_JAPZSY010000084.1 GCF_027532025.1 Inhella sp.
GCTCGCGTTGGGTCGAGGTGTAGACCTCCTGCATGCCCCGGTGGGTGATGGTGATCTCGGTCAGGTTGCCCACGCGTTCGACGCGCGTGCGGTACTTGTCGCGCTCGCCGGTGGAATACAGGCCATCGAGCAGGGTGCCGATGGTGCGACGGATGAAGTCCTTCGGCAGCTTGGCGCGGTTTTCCTTCCATTCGGTTTCCATCACGCCGATGTCGGCCCGCTCTTCGAGGGCCTCGAAGCCCAAGTCTGTCCAGAAGGCGCGGGCCGTGGCGAACACTTGCTCGGGTGTTTGGGTGGTGCGGATCACGCGCACTGCCCCCATTCGGACGATTTCGGCGCCCGGCACTTGGGTCACGGCAACCTTGGTAGGCGCCGCAACAGCCTCAGGGCTCAGGCCGCCACTTTGGGTCAACTGCGAAGCGCTCACGGCGCCTCGTCCCAGGGGCGCTTGCCGCTGCAACTGGGTCAGGTCCGGCGGCACTTCAAGCCCGGTGGTCTGCTTGGATTGAGCCCGGTAGTCCACCTTGTCGCCGGAGAACATGCCATCGAAAGAACTGCAACCCGCGAGGGCCAAAGCCACGCTGAGGGTCAGGACGCGGGGAGCGGGAAAACGGGTCACAGAGACAGTCCTAGCTGGAAGAAATCGAACAAAACGCCGGCGTTACAGCACGCCGGCTTCTTGCAGGGCCATGGCCACAGCGGCCTCACCGCCAGGGGTGAGGGGCAGAAGCGGCAACCGCAGCGCATTGTTGCAGCGGCCCAAGCGGTTCAGCGCCCATTTGGTGGGAGCGGGGCTGGACTCGACGAACAAGGCTTTGTGCAAAGGCAGCAGCTGGAAGTGCAGCGCGGTCGCGGCTGCAGCCTCGCCGCGCAGGGCGGCGGCGCACAGTTGCGCCATCCGGCCGGGTGCCACGTTGGCCGTCACGCTGACCACACCGGCTCCGCCCATGAGCATCATGGCCACGGCCGTGCCGTCATCGCCGGAGTAAATGCCAAAGCCCTTGGGGGCGTGCTTGATGAGCCATGCAGCGCGCTCGATGTTGCCGGTCGCTTCTTTGACCCCAAACACACCGGGCAGCGTGGCACAGCGCAGCGCGGTTTCCGGGGCCATGTCGGCCACCGTGCGACCCGGCACGTTGTACAGCATCATCGGCAGGTCCACCGCTTCGGCGATGGCCTTGTAGTGCTGGTAGATGCCTTCTTGGCTGGGCTTGTTGTAGTAGGGCACGACGCTCAAGTGAGCATCCGCGCCCACTTGCTTGGCGTAGCGGGTGAGTTCGATGGCCTCGGCGGTGGCGTTGGCTCCGGTGCCCGCCAGCACGGGGACGCGGCCTGCCGCGTGTTCAACGGCCACGCGAATGACTTCGCAGTTCTCGGCCATGGTCACCGTGGGTGACTCACCCGTGGTGCCCACCACGCCGATGCAGTTCGTGCCTTGGTCGATGTGCCAATCGATGAGGAGGCGCAGGGCGTCGAAGTCGATGCGGCCGTCGGGGTGCATCGGGGTGACGAGGGCGACGATGCTGCCGTTGATGGGTTTCATGGGTGGGTGTGCGAAAGAGCGCGAGATTCTAGGAGGGTGGCCGGGGACTGTGACGCCGCGCAACGCCCCGAGCGAGGTTGGCGTTGACCCTGGCGGCGTCGGGGCCCATTCTGGGCCTTCCTAGAATCCGCCCCCTCTCACAGGGACCCCCATGGCAGTCACTCCGCAATACGGCGAAGCCTCGATCCGCGTTCTCAAGGGCTTGGAGCCCGTGAAGCAGCGTCCGGGTATGTACACCCGGACCGACAACCCCTTGCACATCATGCAGGAGGTGCTGGACAACGCCGCTGACGAGGCACTGGCGGGCCACGGCAAGCGCATCGCCCTGGTGTTGCACGCCGACGGGTCGGTCAGCGTGGAGGACGATGGGCGCGGGATCCCGTTCGGTTTGCACCCCGAGGAGGGCGTGCCGGTGGTGGAGATCGTGTTCACGCGTTTGCACGCGGGCGGCAAGTTCGACAAGGGTTCCGGCGGCGCCTACAGCTTCAGTGGGGGGTTGCACGGGGTGGGCGTCAGCGTGACCAACGCCCTGGCGCGGCGCTTGGAGGTGACCGTGCACCGCGAGGGGCAAACGGCCAGCATCGCCTTCAGCCACGGGGACGTGGTGCAGCCCGTCAGCGTTCAGCCAGGCGCCCCGCGCAAGCAGGGCACACGGGTTCGGGTCTGGCCTGAGCCACGTTACTTCGACAGCCCCGAGCTCCCCCGGGCCGAGTTGCTTCATCTGCTGCGCAGCAAGGCGGTGTTGATGCCCGGCGTCATCGTGACGCTGAGCGACGAAAAGCGAGGCGAGACGCAGACCTGGCAGTACAAGGGCGGCCTGCGCGAGTACTTGCAGGCCAACCTGAGCGCGGAGCCGTTGGTGGAGTTGTTCGAGGGCGCGCACTACGCCAAGGCCAGCGACAGCGAGAACTTTGCCGAAGGGGAAGGGGCGGCTTGGTGCGTGGCCTTCACCGAGGAGGCGGCCAGCCAGCGCGAAAGCTACGTGAACCTGATCCCCACGGTGGCGGGTGGCACGCACGAGGCAGGCTTGAAGGAAGGCCTCTTTCAGGCGGTGAAGGCCTTCATCGACCTGCATTCGCTGCTGCCCAAAGGCGTGAAGCTGATGCCGGAGGACCTGTTCGGTCGCGCCAGTTTCGTGCTGTCGGCCAAGGTGCTGGACCCGCAGTTCCAGGGGCAAACCAAAGAGAGGCTCAACAGCCGCGATGCCTTGCGCTTGGTGGGCGGCTACGTGCGGCCAGCCTTCGAGCTGTGGCTGAACCAGCACGTCGAGCAGGGCAAGAAGCTGGCAGACCTGGTGATCAAACAAGCGCAGAGCCGCCAGCGCGCTGCGCAGAAGGTCGAAAAGAAAAAAGGCAGCGGCGTGGCCGTGTTGCCCGGCAAGCTCACGGACTGCGAAAGCCGCGACCTGAGCGTGAACGAGTTGTTCTTGGTCGAAGGCGACTCGGCCGGCGGCAGCGCCAAGATGGGCCGCAACAAAGAGACCCAGGCCATCTTGCCCCTGCGCGGCAAGGTGTTGAACACCTGGGAGGTCGAGCGCGACCTGCTGTTCAAGAACAACGAAGTGCACGACATCGCCGTGGCCATCGGCGTGGACCCCCACGCCGCGGGCAGCACGCCCGATCTGTCGGGCCTGCGCTACGGCAAGGTGTGCATCTTGAGCGACGCCGACGTGGATGGGGCGCACATCCAGGTGCTGCTGCTCAGCCTCTTTTACAAACACTTCCCAGGCTTGGTGGCCGCGGGCCATGTGCACGTCGCCCGCCCGCCGCTCTACCGGGTGGATGCGCCGGCGCGTGGCAAGAAGCCGCCGCTCAAGATGTACGCCTTGGACGAGGGTGAGCTGGCGGCCATCTTGGACAAGTTGCGCAAAGAGGGCGCGCGCGAGGGCAGTTGGACCATCAGCCGCTTCAAGGGCTTGGGTGAGATGAGCGCAGAGCAACTGTGGGACACGACGCTGAACCCCGACACGCGCCGTTTGCTGCGGGTGGACGTGCCAGACTTGGCGGCGGCCGACGGGGTGCTGACGCAGCTCATGGGGCGCAACGAGGCCGCCGCGCGCCGCGAGCTGATGGAGCGCCTGGGCGATGCCGTCGAGGTGGACGTTTGAACCACCCCGGCGTGGGGCCGCAGGCGATGGATTGGACCGCCCTGGCCGAAGCTGCGGCCGCCCATCGCGAGGCGGTGACGATGAGCGGTGCGATCGAGCCAGCCGCCCTTCAGGGACTGTCGGCGGTTGTGGATGCTGTGCTGAGCGCCGATGTGCCGGGCTACCGCGCGTTGCCCACTGCCGCGCAAACGTGGCTGGAAGAGGGGCCAAGCGCTTGGGCTCGCACCCGCCGTTGGGCCCTGAGCGGGGCGCTGATTGCGGGCTTGCACGAGCGTTTGCGGGTCTCTAACTTTCCGCCCTCGCTTTGGGACGAATGGCTGGCCCTGGCCCGGCGAGCGCTGGAGCGGATGCAGCGCCACCCCGCGGGGCCCGATCAAGCATGGCCCTCTGAGTGGGAGGACCCCTGGCGCAAGGACCTGGCCGCGCTGTGCCTCCGCGCCGTGCCTTGCGTCAGCCACCTGGTGGTGCCTGGTGCGGGCGTGCCGCGCTCCTGGCTGCTGCGCGGTGTGGTGCGCCAACCGCTGTTAACGTGGCGGTTTTGGGGCGGCATCCAAGGGCGCTTGGCGCCCTACTTGGAAAACCATGTGCACCTCTGGATGCTGGGTGGCTTCAGCCCGGAGGGCCGGGAAGCGTGCTTTCGGCGGGTGGCGCAGCTGTTGCGCCTGTGGCCGCAGGCGAGGGGGCTCATGGGCACCAGTTGGTACTACGACCAGGCCTTGGCCGCAGTCAGCCCCAAGCTGGCCTACCTGCGCCAGGTGCCGCAGGCCCACGGGGCTCTGTTCCTGGAACACCCGCCTTCGGCGCAAGCGGCGCATGATGCTGCCCAGCGCGCACCCGCCCGACGCGCGGCCATCGAGCGCGGGGCCTACCGGCCGCGCGCCGTGACCATGGTTTGGCCGCGAGAACGATTGCTGGCCAGCCCTTGGGGAGCAGCGGCATGAGCACCAACCAAAGAACCGCTTTGCGCCTGCGGCCCACCATGGTCAGCGACCTGGATTGGGTGGTCAGCGTGGAGCAAGACAACGCCAACCGCCCGTTCATCACGGCCTGGGAGCGCACCCAGCACGAGGGGGCGATCCGATTCCCCGATGCGCGTCATTTCATCGTCGAGGGCGAAGCGCAGGAGCGCATCGGGTTCGTGATCCTGCAAGGCTGCCGCAACCCGCATGGCTCGGTGGAGCTCAAGCGTCTGGTGCTGCAGCCCAAGGGGCGTGGGTTGGGGCGGCAGTGCGTGCGTTTGCTCAAGCCGCTGGCCTTTGTGCAGCTCAAGGCGCACCGGTTTTGGCTGGACGTGAAGGCCTTGAACGAGCGGGCGTACCGCCTGTACGTGAGTGAAGGCTTCGTCGAGGAAGGGCGCTTGCGCGAGAGCGTGCGCGTCATGCTGGACGGAGCCGATGGTTACGACAGCTTGATCGTGATGTCGATGCTGGACCGCGAATACCAAGCGCGTCTGGCCATGGGACTGGAAGCATGAGCACACAAGAAACCTTGGATTTTTCGGCCCCCGACACCGGCGACCGCCTGAGCCTGGGCGAGTACGCGCAGCGCGCCTACTTGGAGTACGCGCTCAGCGTGGTCAAAGGCCGGGCCTTGCCGGTCGTGACCGACGGTCAGAAGCCCGTGCAGCGGCGCATCCTGTACGCCATGCTGCGCCTGGGGCTGGCCTGGACCGGGGCCAACGGCGCCAAGCCGGTCAAGTCGGCCCGCGTGGTCGGCGACGTGCTGGGCCGTTTCCACCCGCACGGCGACCAAGCCGCCTACGACGCCCTGGTGCGCATGGCGCAGGACTTTGCCCAGCGCTACCCGCTGGTGGACGGGCAGGGTAACTTCGGTTCGCGCGACGGCGACGGCGCGGCCGCCATGCGTTACACCGAAGCCCGCTTGACCCCGCTCGCCCGGCTGCTCATGGAGGAGCTGGACGAAGGCACGGTGGACTTCACGCCGAACTACGACGGCTCGACCGAAGAGCCCAAGGAGCTGCCGGCGCGCCTGCCCTTCGTGCTGCTCAACGGCGCCAGCGGCATCGCTGTGGGCATGGCTACCGAGGTGCCCAGCCACAACCTGCGCGAGGTGGCCGCCGCTGCGGTGGCCCTGCTCAAGCAGCCCACGCTCAGCGACGACGAGCTGTTCACCCTGCTGCCGGGGCCTGACTTCCCGGGCGGGGCGCAGATCATTTCCAGCCCGGAAGAGATCCGCGCCGCGTACAGCACCGGCCGCGGCAGCCTGAAGTTGCGCGCGCGCTGGAAGGTGGAAGACCTGGCCCGGGGCCAGTGGCAACTGGTCATCACCGAGCTGCCGCACGGCGTCTCCAGCCAGAAGGTGCTCGAAGAGATCGAGGAGATCTCGAACCCCAAGGTCAAGACCGGCAAGAAGGCGGTCACGCCCGAGCAGCTGCAGTTGAAGAACACGCTGCTGGCCGTGCTGGACGGCGTGCGCGACGAAAGCAGCAAGGACGCCGCCGTGCGCCTGGTGTTCGAGCCCAAGAGTCGCACCGTGAGCGTGGACGAGCTGACCCAGGTGCTGCTGGCGCACACCAGCTTGGAGACCAGCAGCCCCATCAACCTGACGATGGTCGGCCTGGACGGCAAGCCGGTGCAAAAGACCTTCCGCCAGGTGATCACCGAATGGCTGACGTTCCGCCAAACGACGATCGAGCGCCGCAGCCGCCACCGCCTGGGCAAGGTCAACGACCGCATCCACATCCTCGAGGGCCGGCAGCAGGTGCTGCTGAACATCGACGAGGTGATCCGCATCATCCGCAACAGCGACGAGCCCAAGCCGGCCTTGATCGAGCGATTCCGCCTCAGCGACCGGCAGGCCGAGGACATCCTCGAGATTCGGCTGCGCCAGTTGGCGCGGCTGGAAGCGATCAAGATCGAGCAAGAGCTGGCTGAGTTGCGCACCGAGGGCGCCAAGCTGGAAGAGATCTTGGCCAATCCGTCGTCGCTGCGGCGCTTGATGGTCAAGGAGATCGAGGCCGACGCCAAGCAATTCGGCGACGAGCGCCGCACGCTCATCCAAGCCGAAAAGCGCGCCTCGGCGGAGCTGAAGGTGGTAGACGAACCGGTGACCGTGGTCGTCAGCCAAAAGGGCTGGGTGCGCGCCATGAAGGGCCACGAGGTCGACGTCAACGGCCTGGCCTTCAAGGCGGGCGACGGCCTGTACGGCACCTTCGCGTGTCGCAGCTTGGACACGCTGATTGCCTTGGGCAGCAGCGGCCGCAGCTATTCGGTGGCTGTCAGCACGCTGCCGGGTGGGCGGGGCGATGGCGCGCCGATGACCAGCCTGATCGAGCTGGAAGCGGGCACGCAACTGCTGCACTACGTCGCCGGGCCGGCGACGCAGAGCTTGGTGCTGGCGGGCAGCCTGGGCTTCGGGCTGGTGGCCACCATCGGCGACCTGACGGCCTCCAAGCGCGTGGGCAAGACCTTCTTGGCCCTGGAAAAGGACGAGCTGCCGCTGCGCCCGGCGCTGGTGTCGCCCGCGCTGCCGCAGCTGGCGGTCCTCAGCACCGAAGGCCGCCTGCTGACCTTCCCGGTCACCGAGCTCAAGCTGCAGCCCAAGGGCGGCCGAGGCTTGACCTTGATCGACCTGGAAGGCAAAGACCGCCTGCACGCCTTGGCCTGCTTCGCCACGCAGCTCAACCTGAGCGGCATCGCCCGCGGCAACAAGCCCAAGGACGACGTGTTGCGCCTGTCGGGGCTGGCCGCCCACGCCGGCAAGCGCGCGCGCAAGGGCAAGGACGTGGACGGGTTCAAGCAAGTCACCGGCATGACCGGGCAGTGAAGGGGACGGCGATGAAAGCGATTTGGAACGGCACCGTGGTGGCCGAAAGCGACGACACCGTCGTCGTGGAAGGCAATCACTACTTCCCCGCCAGCAGCCTGAAGCGGGAATTCACCACCTTCAGCAACCACCGCAGCAGTTGCCCCTGGAAGGGCCAGGCGCAGTGGATGAGCCTGTTCGTCAACGGCGAGATGCTGCCGGACGCCGTGTGGTTCTACCCCGAGCCCAGCGACGCGGCGGCCGAGATCAAAGACCGCGTGGCCTTCGCGCGGGGCGTGCAAGTCATCGACTGAGCCAGGGGCGTCCTGCCGGCGGGCGCGGTTTGTCCGGGGTGCGCAAGCCGCCGGCGGCGTTGAGAATGCCCGGATGAAACGCACGCTCATTGCCTTCGCCGCCGTGGCCATCGCGGCGGTGGCCCAGGCGCAAGACCAGCCACTGTCGCGACTGCCTGCCACGCCCAGTCTGGACGTGACGGCCATGGACCGCAGCGTGAACCCCTGCGACGACCTCTACCAGTTCGCTTGCGGCGGCTGGATGGCCGCCAACCCGATTCCGGCCGACCAATCGCGCTGGAGCGTGTACGCCAAACTGGCCAACGACAACCAACGCTACCTGTGGGGCGTGTTGCAAGATTTGGCCAGCCGCGGCGCCGAGTCGGGGGCCAGCGCCGACCAGCGCAAGCTGGGCGATTACTTTGCCGCCTGCATGGATGAAGCCGCCATCGACCGAGTCGGGGCCGAGCCCCTGCAGCCTTGGTTGGCGCGCATCCAAGCCCTGAAGCAGCGGCGTGAGTTGCCGGCGCTGCTGGCGGCCTTGCATCAGCACTTTGGCAGTGGCGGGTTGTTGTTCGGCTACGGTTCGGGGCAAGACCTGCGCGACCCCGATCGCGTCATCGCCTTCGTCTTGCCGGGTGGCTTGGGTCTGCCGGATCGTGACGACTACCTGCGCCGCGATGCCAAAAGCCGCGAACTGCGCGGGCACTACCGCGCGCACATCGAACGCCTGTTCGTGTTGATGGGCGACACGCCCGCCCAGGCCCAAGCCGCAGCCCGCACCGTGCTGGCGGTGGAAACCCAATTGGCCCGCGCGAGCCTGACTCGCGTGCAGCAGCGCGACCCCTACGCCACCTTCCACCCCATGGGTGTGGCGCAGTTGCAGGCCCTGGGCACGGGCTTCGACTGGCGCGCCTACCGGCGGGCCCTTGGCGTGCCGGAGGGCGATGCCCACAACGTGAACGAGCCTCGGTTCGTTCGCACCCTGACGGCTTGGCTGGCGCGTGCGCCCATGGCCGAGGTGCACACCGTGCTGCGCTGGCACTTGGCCCGCAGCGCGGCCCCCAAGCTGAGCAAGGACTGGCAGCAGGCGCATTTCGACTTTTACGAGCGCGTCCTGCAAGGCACGCCCGAGCCCAAGTCGCGGTGGAAGACCTGTGTGCAGTGGGCGGATGCGCAGATGGGCGAAGCCCTGGGCCGCGAGTACGTGGCGCGCACCTTCGGCCCCGAACTGAAGGCCAAGGTCGTGACCATGAGCCATCAGATTCAAGAGGCCATGGCCAAGCGCATCGCGCAGTTGGATTGGATGACCCCCGCCACCCGAAGCAAAGCCTTGGACAAGCTCAAGCGCGTGGTTCACAAGGTGGGCTACCCCGAGCGCTGGCGCGATTACGGCAGCCTTTCGGTGCGGCGCGACAGCTTCTTCGCCAACGTCACGGCCGGGCAGGCCTTCGAGATGGCCCGCGACCTCGCCAAGATCGGCCAGCCCCTGGACCGTGGCGAGTGGGGCATGACGCCGCAAACCGTCAATGCCTACTACCACCCGCAGATGAACGACATGAACTTCCCGGCGGCGGTGCTGCAACCGCCGCTGTTCGACCCGCGCTTGGACGATGCCCCCAACTACGGCAACACCGGCGGCACCATCGGGCACGAGCTGGTGCATGGCTTTGACGACGAGGGTCGGCAGTTCGATGGGCTGGGGCGGCTGAAGGACTGGTGGACGCGCGCCGATGCCAAATCCTTTGAAAAACGGGCGGCCTGCGTGGTCGACCAGTATGCGCAGTACACCGTGGTGGACGACATCAAGATCAACAGCCGCCTGACCCTGGGCGAGGACTTGGCCGACCTGGGCGGTTTGGTGCTGGCCTGGGTGGCGTGGCAGGCTCAAGTCCAGGGTCAACCTTTGGGCGAGCGCGACGGGCTGGCGCCCGAGCAGCGCTTCTTCGTCGGTTTTGCGCAATGGGACTGCAGCCACGACCGCCCCGAAGCCGCCCGCGTGCACGCCCGCACCGACCCGCACTCGCCGGGCCGCTACCGCATCAACGGGGTGGTGGTGAACCTGCCCGAGTTCGAAAAAGCCTTTGCTTGCAAGCCGGGGGATCGGTTGGTGAAGCCCGACGCACAGCGCTGCCGCGTTTGGTGAGGCAACGCGAGCAGGGTTGGGCTCAGCCGCCCTGGTCGTCAAGGGCGGTGTCGAGATGGCTGCCCAGCCCCCAGGCCTCGACGTGCCACCCGCGCGCGTCGGCCAGCAACCAGTTGATGGCTGCGTTGGGCAAGGCGTGCTGGCGCGGCGTGAACAAGTCTTGGCCGGTGGCCAAGCGGTAGGCCATGTCCAGCACGCCCCCATGGGCCACCGCGAGCACGGTGCCCTCAGGGTGCTGGCTTCGGAGGTCGGCCAAAGCGGCGCGCACCCGGGCCGAAAACGCGTCCAGGCGCTCGCCACCCGGCGGCAGGTAACTCGGGCTGCGGGATTGCAGCAGCGCGTGTTGCTCGGGGTCGTGTTGGGCGATCTCGGCTCGCGTCAGCCCCTGCCAATCGCCATGATGGCGCTCGCGCAAGCGGGGTTCGGGCACGCAGAGCACCCCGGGCTGCCGCGCGGCCACCGCTTGGGCCGTGTGCCAGGCCCGCAGCAGCGGGCTGCTGACGATGGCGTCGAAGGCCACGGTGCTCAGTTCGGCGGCCAAGGCCTGAGCCTGTCGCTCGCCCTTGGCGTTCAGCGGAATGTCCGTCCAGCCCTGCAAGCGATGCTCCGCGTTCCAGGGGGTTTCGCCGTGGCGAACCAAGCACAGGCGAAGGGGCCTCATGCGCGCCGCACCCAGCGTCGCAGTGCCCAGGGGGCGGCGGCCACGGCGGCCACCAGGGCCAACACGCCAACCAGACCCAGCAGCACGCTCCAGCCGCCCTGACTGGACGTTTGCATCTGCGCCAGGAGCGCCGGCGCTGCCCAGGCCACGACCAACACCATGGGCAGCATGCCGATGAGATTGCCCAGCACCAGCGCGCCCCAGGCGATGCGGGTGCTGCCCAGCAACAGGTTGACCACCGCAAACGGCGCCGCCGGCACCCAGCGCACCAGCACGACCGCCACCAGACCCCGGCGAGACGCCGCCTCATTCCAGGCTGTCAACCGGGGGCCAGCCCATTGGCTGAGCGCCGCCTGGCCCAAGCCGCGTCCGAGGGCGTGGCTGATGAGCGCGCTGACGGAAGCGCCGCCCAGGGCCAGCACGCCACCCCACAAGGGGCCGAAGGCCAACACGGCGAGCGAGGTGAGCACCGACAAGGGCACGGCCAGTGTGCACGCCAGCACGAAGCTGCCCAACACCGCAGGCCAGCCCAGCTGTTGAGCCGCCCCACGCCAGGCGTCGATCAGGGCCAGGGGTGTCCAGACGCTCCCCTGGCTGGCGACCTGCCAGCCCAAGCCGAGGGCCAGCAGCGCCACGGCCAGGGCCAAGAGCCAGCGCAAGCGGGTTCGGACGGTGTGATCCAGCATGGGTGAAGTGTCGGTGGCCACCCGTGACGGGCGTGTGGCGAGGAGCTGTCCGCCGGACCTTGACGCTGGGTTGGCCGTGGGGCCCGTCATCGGCGGGCCGGGGGGCGGACATCCCAGTTGGCGATGGCCTGGACCGCGTGGTTGTAGCCCCGCTCGATGATCTCGGACGACCGCTGGTAGTCGTTGAGTGCGAAATCCGAGACGGGTGGCTCGAGATGGAAGTCCGCCAGCTTGGCCGTCTTCTGTTTTTGCAGATGGCCGCTCACCTGACCCGCAAGCTGCAGGATGTTGCCGAGGCCGGGCATGGATTGACCGCCGTCCGGTGTGCCGCGCACCTGGGCGGGCGCGCTGGAGGAGCCGGGCAACTCTTGAACGTCGACATCGATGGCAATGACGGTGCCGTGGCCTCGCCGACGCTCCATCGGCGCGCTCAGTCGCTGGCGCATGGCCTCGACGGGCACGTGGTCGAGGGCGGCGCCATCCACCAACAGATCGCCGTCGTACAGCACCGGTGGCAGCAAGCCGGGCGGGCTGTTGCTGGCCAACACGGCACGCCACAGCGGTCCGTGGTCCAGCACCGTGGTGGCGGCCCGGCTGAGGTTGCAGGCGGTGATGAAGAACGGCGTCCACAGCCCGTCGATCTGCGCGTGGTCGCACAAGCGACGCAAACCCTGCTCCATGCGTCGCCCGGACAACAGGGACACCACGGGCTGGGTCGGCCTGTCGGGTTGGGTCATGAGGTCGACCACGCGCGACGCGATGGCGTCCAGGCCGTGCCCCAGCGCCCACTGGGAACCGATGAGCGCGCCCATGCTGTGGCCGCCCAGCAAGTCGACGGGCATGCCGGCCTCTGCCAGCGCCCGCATGACGCCCAAACTGGCCAACCCCCGAGCGCCGCCGCCCCCCAGCACCACGCCGATGGCGCGACCGATCAACAGCCGCGCCAAGCGTCCCAAGTCGTCGGCATGGTGCCGACGCAGCGGCAGCACGCGCTCCAGCCGGGGACGGTCTTGCCGCCACGGCCGGGTGGGTGAGGGGTGGGCACTGCCTTCTGGGTAGACCACGACCAGGTGCTGCCGCTTGAAATCGAACCCCGCCTCTTCGCGCAGCCGTCGCTCCAGCGGCCCCGGCAATGGGCTGGTGCCCGGGGTGGCCACGAAAAGGATGTGATCGGCTTGGCGCAACGCCAAACGGGTCCAGGGGTTGGCAGCCGGCTCGGCTCGGATGAGCAAGACCTCGCTCTGTCGGTCGTGGTGGTCGATCCGCAGCATGGCCTGCGCCACGTCGAGGTCGGTGCTGGTGTCGCCACTGGGTTCCATCAACGCGCAGCCACCGAAGGCGCCGAAGGCCAAGTGCAGGTCCCGCGCCAGCATCTGGGCCTCGGGGCCGGGTTGCAAGGGCACGATGGCGATGGTTGGGGCTCGCTGGCCTTCGTCGGCCGGCTGAAAGTGACGCAGGTGGTTTTGCAAGGCCTGCACGAACAAGCGGCTGAACACGAGTGGGTTCAGGCGCAGCAAGTGCTCGTAGCCCGCCAAGGGCAGTTCGGCCACGGTGGCGTCCCGTAGGGCCACCAAATCGGCGGTGCGGGCTTGCTCGAGCAGCAGGGCGGCCACCCCACTGACATCACCGGGGCCCAGCACGTTGTAAAGCAGCAAGTCGTTGGTGTCGCCCGTCCTCGACACCCGAAGTTGGCCTTCCAGGACGATGTACAGCGAATGGCCGATGTCGCCCTCGGAGAACAGCCGGGCGCCAGCCGGCAGCCGCTGCACGCGCAACTGCCCGACCAAGGCTGCCCGTTCGGGCGGCGGCAAGACGCCAAAGACGGGGCTGCGGCGCAGCACCTCGTGGACCTGGGTGTCGTTCATGGTGCCAACGGTGGCACAAGGTGTCGCCTGTCGCCCCCAGAGAAACGCGAAGACCGTCCGGACTTCTCAGCCTTTCAGCCTTTGAGCGCCATCGCGGCCTCGCGCACCAAGGCCGGGCCGCGGTAGATGAGGCCGGTGTAGACCTGCACCACATCGGCCCCGGCGCGCCTTTTGGCTGCGGCGTCGGCACCGCTCATCACGCCGCCCACGCCCACGATGGGGAATTCAGGGCCCAGGGCCGCCCGCAGCAGGCCAATGACCCGGTTGCTGGCTTCGCGCACCGGCGCGCCCGAGAGCCCGCCAGCCTCGCCAGCATGGCGATGCCCCGCCACAGCGTCCCGGCTGAGCGTGGTGTTCGTGGCGATCACGCCATCCACCCCACAGTCCCGCAGCGTGGCGGCAATGACGCCGACCTGAGCCTCGTCCAGGTCGGGGGCGATCTTCACGAACAGCGGCACCCGCCGCTGCTGGGTCGCCGCCAAGTGCTCACGCCGGGCCATCAGCACGTCCAGCAGGGCCTTCAAGGCCTCGTCGCTCTGCAGGCTGCGCAGGTTGGCGGTGTTGGGGCTGCTGATGTTGACGGTGATGTAGTCGGCATGGGGGTACACGCCCTCCAGCCCCTTGAGGTAATCGCTGGCCGCGTCTTCGATGGGTGTGGCCGCGTTCTTGCCAATGTTCAAGCCCAACACGCCGCCACCGGCGCGAAAGGCCTTGGCGCGTTGCACGTTGAGCAGGAAAGCGTCCAGCCCCTCGTTGTTGAACCCGAGCCGGTTGATCAACGCGTCGTGCTCGGGCAGGCGGAACATGCGCGGCTTGGGGTTGCCCGGCTGGGCCTTGGGGGTGACCGTGCCCACCTCAATGAACCCAAAACCCATCGCGCCCAAGCCGTCGATGGCGCGACCGTTTTTGTCCAGCCCGGCCGCCAACCCGATGCGGTTGGGCAGCCGCAGGCCGGCCACCGTGACCGGGTCGTCCACCCGTGCTTGCGCCCACGTGCAGGCCAGGGGCGTGCGCTGGAAGCGCTCCAGGTTGGCCATCGTCAATTCGTGGGCGTGCTCCGGGTCGAGGGCAAACAGGGCAGGGCGAGCGAGGGCATAAGGGAACAGCATCGGGCGGGGTACTCAAAGCGGCAACAATGCTTGGGATTCTCCCAGCCGCATTCATGAAACGATTCGACGACCCGACCCACGACCGCGAAGTGGGCGATGCCACGCAAGACGCCACCCGCACCGACGACACGCGCATCCGCGCCGTGCGGCCCCTGATCAGCCCAGCCCTCTTGCTGGACGAACTGCCTCCGTCCGAACAGGCCCTCACCCTGGTGGAGCAAACCCGCGCCGACATCGGGCGCGTGCTGCGCGGCGAGGACGATCGGCTCATCGCGGTGGTGGGCCCCTGCTCCATCCACGACCACGACGAAGCCATGGCCTATGCCCGGTTGTTGAAGGGCTTGGCCGATGCGTTGGCGGGCGAACTCATCACCGTGATGCGCGTGTACTTCGAAAAACCACGCACCACCGTGGGTTGGAAGGGCTACATCAACGACCCCAGCTTGGACGGCAGCTTCCGCATGAACGAGGGCTTGCGCCAGGCGCGGCAACTGCTGCTGGACGTCACCGCCCTGGGCCTGCCGCCGGCCACTGAGTTTTTGGATCTGCTGTCACCGCAATACATCGCCGACCTGATCGCCTGGGGCGCCATCGGCGCGCGCACCACGGAAAGCCAGAGCCACCGCCAGTTGGCCAGCGGCCTGAGTTGCCCCGTGGGCTTCAAGAATGGCACCGACGGCAGCGTGAAGATCGCTGCCGACGCGGTGCTCGCTGCGCGCAGTGGCCACGCGTTCATGGGCATGACCAAAATGGGCGCCGCCGCCATTTTTGAAACCCGCGGCAACGACGACTGCCACTTGATCCTGCGCGGTGGCAAATCGCCCAACTACGACGCCGGCAGCATCGAGTCCGCCTGCGCCGCCTTGCGCGCCGGGGGGGTGCGCGAGCAAGTGATGGTCGACTGCAGCCATGGCAACAGCAGCAAGCAATACGAGAAGCAAGTCGAGGTGGCGGACGACATCGCCCGGCAGATTGCTGGCGGCGACCGCCGCATCGCCGGCGTGATGATCGAAAGCCACCTTCAGCCCGGTCGACAAGACCTCGCCGCCGGCATGCCCAAGAGCAGCCTGCGCCCGGGTGTGAGCCTGACCGACGCCTGCCTGGGCTGGGCGCAGACCGAACCCGTGTTGCGTCGCCTGGCCCACGCCGTGCTCCAACGACGCGCCGCCTGAATCTCCACGTCCTCCTGTCACCCGAAAGCTCCCCATGACCCTCCGCGCTCCCTTTGTTCTGACCCTGTGCGTTGTCTTGGCGTTGCCCGCCGCAGCCGACACCTTGACCTCCAGCGCGGCCAGCTTGGCCTCGCAGTCGGTGGCCAGCTTGTCCGACTCCGTCAGTGGCAGCAGCCAAAGCTCGTCGGGCGGCGAGAAGAAGGTGGCCGCCGGCACCTACCGGGTGACCGAGGTGGCCCAGGCGCCGCAACGCCCGGGCAAGCTCCAACTGCACTTGGAGCCGGCCGGGGAGGGCGCCCAGCCCTTCGTGCTCACCCTGGATGCGCAGTTGGCACAGCGCGAGGGCGTGGCGCGGGTGGGCGCGCTGGTGGAGGCCCAGCCTCGGCCCTACGGCGTCGCCTTCGCGCGCACCGAGGCAACGCAGCCTTTCCTGCTGGCCTTGGCCGATGCCTGGATGAGCGACCTCGACGCCCGCGCCCTGCGCTGAAGCTTTGCGTTGCGCGATCGCCGGCGTGCTGGCCGGCCTGGTGCTGGTTGCCGGGGCAGAGGCCGCCCGGGCCTCGGCCTTCAACGCCGCCTGGTGCGATGGCGGCGCCGCCCGATGGAGCACCGGCGAGCAAGATCGGCTCCTCCGATTCGCCGCGGTGGTGCGTCAGCAGTTGGAGCAGTCGCCCGAGCCCGCGGCCCTCATCAGCCGCTCAGGGCTGCGCTTGGCGCGCTGGGGCGTGCGCTACAGCCACGCGGGCCTGAGCCTGTCGGCCCACCCCCAAGGCCCTTGGGCCGTGCGGCAGTTGTATTACGCCTGCGATGAAGGCCGCCCTCGTGTGTTCGACCAAGGCGTGGCCGGCTTCTTGTTCGGCACCGAAAGCCCTCGCTTGGGCTTCGTCTCCCTGATGTTCATTCCCGGAGAAGAGGGCCTGAGCCTTCAGCGCACCGCCCTGGATGACGGGCGCGCCCAAGCGGTGCTGCACCCCGACTACAGCGCCAACGCCCACCCCTTCGCTTTGCGCTACCAGAACTGCAACCAATGGGTGGCCGAGTTGATGGGCACGGCCTGGGCGCCCGCGGCGTCCGATCGAGCCAGCGCTCAGGCTTGGTTGCGCGAGGCGGGGTACGCGCCTCAAGCCGTCGATGCCGGGTCCCGCGCCTGGCTGTGGTTGGCACGCGCCCTGGTGCCCTGGGTGCACTTCGACGACCACCCGGACGACGACTGGTCCCGTGCCCAAGTGCGAACCACCTTGCCAGCGGCCCTCGAGGCCTGGCTGCAAGCGCGTCACCCCGCTGCCCGTCGCGTCGAGTTGTGCCACAACGAGCACCATGTGGTGATCCGGCACGGCGGCGAGCCCTTGAGCGCCCAGTGCGAGGCAGGCCCAGGCGACCAACTCGTTCCACTGCCCTGAGGCGCGGCCGGCAGGCGGGCCTGGGTTGGATGGGCTTGCGACAATGCCGGCATGAATGCAACCGAACTCAAGCGCCAGGTGGCGCAAGCGGCCTTGGCTTACGTGCAACCGGGGCAAGTGCTCGGCGTGGGCACCGGCTCGACGGTGGACCTGTTCATCGACGCACTGGCTGCCAGTGGCGTGCCGTTGGCAGGCGCCGTCAGTTCAAGCGAGCGCAGCACCCGGCGCCTCCAGGCTGCCGGGATCCCGGTGCTGGAGGCAGGGGAGGTCGAGCGCCTGGGGGTGTACGTGGACGGCGCCGATGAAATCGATCCGCGCGGCCACATGATCAAAGGCGGCGGCGCTGCCCTGACGCGCGAAAAAATCGTCGCCGACTTGGCCGATCGCTTCGTGTGCATTGCCGACGAGACCAAGTGCGTGGACGTGCTGGGGGCGTTTCCGCTGCCCGTGGAGGTCATTCCCATGGCCGCCGCGCAGTTGTCGCGCCGTTTTGCCGCCTGGGGCGGGCAGGCTCGCCTCCGAGCAGGCTGCGTGACCGACAACGGGCAGCACATCCTCGACGTGACCGGGCTGCGCATCCACGACCCCGTGGCCTTCGAGACGGAAGTCAATCAGTGGCCCGGGGTGGTGACCGTGGGCGTGTTCGCCCGCCATCGGGCTCGTGTCGCCCTCATCGCCACCGCTGAGGGCGTGATCACGCGACAACACGACTGACAGGCTCGGGCTCCCCCCCCACAAGCAATTTGGCGCGTCGAGCCGCCACGATCAGGGCGTTTGAGGCTGGCCATGCAGGACGATGGCGCAAGCGCAGGTTCCGCGCGCTTCGCGGCCGCTGATCCACCTGGGCGCAGAGCAGGCTGGACCGAGGCCTGGCGCGACATGGCTGGGCTTGGATCTACGCATCCAACTCGGCCAGTTGCTGGCCGAAGAAGTCGACGGTCTCCAAGGCCTGCTGCGAGGCGAACAGATGCTCGCGCCGCCAAGGGCTCTGCAGCGCCAGCGCACTCTCTTCCTCACCGGCCTTGATGCGGCAGTTGCGCAGGGCGGCCAAGCGGTGCGGATTGGCCGCGGGGATCAAGACTTTGGCGACGGGCCGTCGTGGCTTGCGGGAAGATGTTCGAGACTTTGACCGCACGTTCAAACCTTTGTTGTCAACTCCCCTCAACCCAACCATGCTCCGCTACGAAACCCTCCCCGTCACGCCCTTCCAGCAGAACTGCTCGCTGGTTTGGTGCGACCAAACGAACGAGGCCGCTTTGATCGATCCGGGCGGCGAGATCCCGCGCCTCTTGGCGGCGGTGAAGGCGCGGGGGTTGACGCTCAAGGCGCTGTGGCTGACGCACGCCCACATCGACCACGCCGGGGCCACGGGCCAGTTGGCGCGCGAGCAAGGCTTGCCCATCGTGGGGCCGCACCCGGGCGACCAGTTCTGGATCGATGGGTTGCCCCAGCAGAGTGTCATGTTCGGCTTTCCGCCGGCCGAACCCTTCACGCCCACGCGCTGGTTGGCCGATGGCGACACGGTGCAGATCGGCCACGAGACCCTGCACGTGCGCCATTGCCCGGGCCACACGCCGGGCCATGTGGTGTTTCACAGCGCCAGCGCCCAGCGGGCCTTTGTGGGGGACGTGCTTTTCGCCGGCTCCATCGGGCGCACCGACTTCCCTCAGGGCAACTTCGACCAGCTCATCGCCTCCATCACCCAGCGCCTGTGGCCCATGGGCGACGAGACGGTCTTCATCCCCGGCCATGGCCCGGAAAGCAGCTTCGGCGAGGAGCGGCGCAGCAACCCCTTCGTGGCCGATGCGGCCTTGCGCGGGCGCTGACCCTGTTTCGAAACCGTGAACTAGTTCTCGGTTTCATGCGGTTAGCGTGTGGCGCGATCGTTCGATCGAGGGGGGTGCGTTCGGCCGGGCGGGGCGCGGGCATTTCCAAAATGCGACCGAGCGCTGCCTGCACCGGCGCGGCGTCGGGGTTTCCATGAGTGTCCGCAGTTCTCCTCCCTCCATGTTGGCCTCGGCCTTGCTGAGCTTCAGCGCCACGCCGGTGTTGGCTGGCGTGCGGGGCACGGAAGCGGTGAACGTTTGGCAGGCCGCCGTGCGCTCGGCGGCGGAGCCGGCCTCCGAGCCGGGTGATTTGCCCAGCGCTTGGTCGGCCTGGGACGCCTGGGGCGGCTGGGGGTCTTCGCACGGGGACTTGGCTCAGCCTTCGATCGTGTCGGGCAGCGACTTGCGCCGCACCTTGCACACCCTGGCGCAGCGCTTGGCCGGGCTGGCGCCCACCGGCACGTCGGAGGTGCGTGACGGCCGGCTCATGTTGGGCCCGAGCCTGCCGCGCCAGGGGGTGCATGTGTTTGACGTGGCGCCCGGCTTGCTTTACCCCTTCTTGCTGGACACCTTTGTGGGACCGGACGAGTGGTTGGTGGTCAATCTGACCGCGCCGATGCAGGTGGAGTTTCAGGACGACATGCCCGGCAGCGGACTCAGCACGGTGGCCGATCGGCTGATCTTCAACGTGGTCAACGCCCCCGACGTGTTGGCTCGGCGCGGCCAGGGCCTGCTTTTGGCCCCGAACAGCGATGTGGTGGCGGCCAGCAGCGGGGCTTGGGCGGGCATGGTGGTGGCCGACGACCTGCGCCACCGTCAAGAGGTGGGCTGCGAGTCGCTGCACGAGCGCCGCTTGCGTCCGCGCGAGGCGCCGGTGCCGTTCACCGCGGCGGCCACGCTGCTGATGTCGCGCCGCGTCTGAGCGGGCGGATCAGGCCAGGTCGACCGCGCGCCAAACGTCCCGCGTGAAGCGGTGACGGCGGTAGCCCACGACGTGGGCGTGGCTGATGTCGACGCGCAGCGCATGGCTGTGGGCCATGTAGGGCATGTAGGTGAGCATCAGGCGCTGGGCTTGGCGGATGGCGGCCAGGCGCTCAGGCCCATCGGGCAGGGCACGCTGGGCCTCGTAGGCGCGGTCGTAGGCGGGCAGCTGGAAGCGGGCGTCGTTGCTTTGGCCGCTGTTGGGTCCGTAGGCCAGGGCGAGGAAGAAGTCGCCGTCGGGGAATTGGGTACTCCAGGCAAAGCTCCACATCTGCAGCCGCCCGGCCAGGGAGTTCTTGATGAGTTCGCCGAACTGTCCGGGCTCGAAGCGGATGCGCAGGCCCACGGCCCGCATGTGCTTCTCCCACAGTTCGTTGATCTGACGCTGTCGGGCGTCCTGGATGCCCGCCATGCGCAGCACCAGGGGGCGGCCATCGGGGTGTTCGCGCCAGCCGTCGCCATCCACGTCGCGGTAGCCGTAAACGTCCAGCAGGGCGTTGGCGCGGGCCCGATCGCCGGCGCCCATGTCGGTCTTGAGCGCGGGGTCGTAACCAGTGACGCCGGGGGCCATCAGGGACTGTGCGGGCAGACCTTGATTGCGGAACACCAGGCGCAGTTCGGCTGCGTTGTCGTAGGCCAGCGCGATGGCGCGGCGCAGGGCCACACGCTCGGGGCCGAGGCCGCCGAGGTCGGGGTCCTGGCAGTTGAAGAAGGTTTGCCGCACGCTGGCGTCGAGGAAGCGGTGCACCTGCACGCCGCGTCGCGCCAGGGAGGGCGCCAGCCGCCCGTGGGGCAGGGCCGCGCTGGCCATGGATTGGGGCAGTTCCATGGCGTCGATGTCGCCGCCGACGAAGGCCAGCCAACGAGGCTGGTCTTCTTGCACGATGCTGATGTCGACCTCGTCCACCATCGGCAGGCGACGCCCGCGCAGGCGCTCGGCCAGGGCCACGGCCTCGGGGTCGTTCGGGGGCGGCGTGGCCTCGTAGTGCTGCTCTCGAAAGCCGGGGTTGCGGGCCAAGAGCACGCGCGAGCCGCGGCGCCAGTCTTTCAGGATGAAAGGGCCCGTGCCCACGGGGTGGGCGGCGACTTGGTCGCCGTAGGCCTCGACCACCTCGCGCGCCACGGCCCCGCTGAGGCCGGAAACCGCGAACAAGGCCAGAAAGCGCGGCGATGGGCGGGCCAGACGCACTTCAAAGCGGTAGCGGTCCAGGGCACGCAGGCCGGGCACAGGGGTGTCGTAGTCCAGCGCGGTTTTCGCGGCCAGGGCGCGCTGGCGCAGTTCGCTCAGGCCGAGCAGGCCCTCGTTCTCGAACAGGTACAGGTGCTCGCTGGGGATGCGCGGGTCGTAGTAGCGCTTGATGCTGTAGACGTAGTCCGCCGCCACCAGCTCGCGCCGCTGGCCGCCGAAGGCCGGGTCGTCCGAGAAGAAGATGCCGGGCCGCACGGTGAACACGAAGTGTTGGTGGTCGTCGCTCACCTCGGGCATCGTGGCCGCGGTGAGCGGCCGCAGCAGGGCGGGCTCGGCCAGGGGGTCGTAGGTCAGCAGCGACTCGAAGATGTGCGCGTTGATGGTGACCGAGGTGCGGTCGGACACGCGAGGCGGATCGAAGCCGACTTCGGCGATGTCGGCGGCCACGCGCAAGCGCTTGGGGCCGGCGGCTGGCGACCGGGCCGGGAGTGCCAGTGCGCCCGTGCCCAGGGCCAGTGCGTGGCGGCGGTTCAGCAGGGTCATCGCCATCATCGTGCCATGGCCAGCCAGCCCCACGTGATGGCCAGGCTGCTCAGCGCTGCGGGGCCGGCCAGGCGC
Organism: Inhella sp.; assembly: GCF_027532025.1. Classification (GTDB taxonomy): domain Bacteria; phylum Pseudomonadota; class Gammaproteobacteria; order Burkholderiales; family Burkholderiaceae_C; genus Inhella. Next base: position 21,362 of record NZ_JAPZSY010000084.1, read on the forward strand.
AGGTGCTGGCGCCAGTCGATGGCGACCCCTTGTTTGGCGGCCAGGTCCACGACGATGAGGTTGGCGATCGACCCCACCAACAGCACGTTGCCTGCCAAGGTGCTGACCAGGGCCAGCAGCACGCCCGCCTGTTGTGGATCGGTGCCCAGGTGCGGCAGCAGCAGCATGACGGCCGGCACGTTGGAGACGACGTTGCTGAGCACCACGCTGACGACGGTCAGCGTGCCGGGCTCGTGCAGGTGCAGGCCCTGGGTGCCCGCCCAAGTCACAGCCTGCGCGGCCAGGCCGGTGCTTTGGAAGGCGTGGTTGACCACGAACAAGCCGATGAACAGCAGCAGCAGGGCGCCATCCACCCGGCCCATCACTTCGCTGCTGTGCAGGCGCCGGCTGAGCAGCAGCAGACCCGCGCCGACCAGGGCGGCGAGTTCGCGCGGCAGGTCGGTGGCCAGGAACACAACCAGCAACGCCAAGGCCACGGCCAAGCCCTTGGCGCTTTGCCAGGCGTCGAAGGGCGGCGAGGCGTCCGTCACGGTCGCCGCCGGAGCGCGTTCCGCCCAGCCTGCGCGGCCGGTGCCGTGCACCAGCCACACCCACAGGCAGACCAAGCTCAGCAGCACGGGGCCGATGGCAATGGCGAGGTAGCCGCCGAAGTCCAGCGCCAGCACGGAGCCAATGAGCATGTTTTGCGGGTTGCCGATCAACGTGGCCGCCGAGCCGATGTTGGCGGCGCAGGCCAGCCCAACCAAGAAGGGCAAGGGGGGCAGCCCGCGCTGGCGGCACAGGGCCACCACCACGGGGGTGACGGCCAGGCACACCACGTCGTTGGTGAAGACGGCCGACAGCGCAGCACTGACGGCCAGCAGCGCCGCCAGCAGCGAGGGCCCCGACCCGGGCAGCGCACCCACGCGACGCGCGACCTCACCGAAGAAGCCGCCCAGCTGCATTTGCGCGGCCAGCACCATGAAGCTGAACAGCAGCACCAGGGTGGGCCCGTCCACGGCCTGCGCGGCTTCGCGCACGCCCCAGCCGGTCAGAGGCAGCACCGCGATGGCGCCCAACACCGCCACGCCGGTGCGGTCCAGGCGCAGCTTGGGCAGCCCCCCCAGGAACATGCCGACGTAGACGACGGCGAAGACGGCCAAGATGCCCCAGTCTGCGTGGCTGGGGCTCAGCGCGTCGGGCGCCGGGCTCACGCGCTGGCCACGGGGAAGCGCTGGTCGGGCTTGGGCGCGCGGGCCACCAAATTGGCCACTTTGGGCAAGGCGCCGCGGATGTCTTTGATGCGCGTGGGGCCACTCGGGTGGGTGCTCAGGAACTGCGGCGGCGCGCCCTTGCTGGCCTGGGCCATCTTTTCCCAGAGCGTGACGCCGGCGGCCGGGTCGTAGCCCGCGCGGGCGGCCAGCTCCATGCCCACGAGGTCGGCTTCGCTTTCGTCTTCGCGGCTGAAGCGCAGGGTCATCAGTTGGGCCCCCATCTGCAGCGCGGCGTCGCCCAGGTTGCCCAGGCCGAAGTAGCTGGAAATGAGGTTGGCCCCGATGCGCGTGGCCGTGGTCTTGCCCAGGCGCTCGCGGGCGTGTTCGCGCAGTGCGTGTGCGATCTCGTGGCCCATGATGGCGGCAACCTCGTCGTCGTTGAGCTGCAGGTTGACCAGGATGCCGCTGTAAAAGGCGATCTTGCCGCCGGGCATGCAAAAGGCGTTGAGCTGCTTGTTGCGGATGAGGTTGACCTCCCACTGCCAGCGGGCCGCACGGGCGTTCCAGGGCGCCGTGTGGGGCAGGATGCGCTGCGCGATGTAGCGCAGGCGGCGCACTTGCTCGTGGTCGGCCGGTACCAGGGCGCCTTGGCCGTTGGCCTCGCGCTTGACCTGGGCGTACTGCGCCGCCCCAGCGGCTTCGATCTGTTCGGCCGGCACCAACGAGGCCACCCGGCTGATGCGGCCCACGTCGCCCGCCACGCCGTCCTGTGCCAGCGCGGGCAGGGCGGCGCCGGCCGCCAGCAAGCCGGTGAACAGGCGGCGCGTGGTGGGCGTGGGGTGGCAATCGCAGTGGCCCCAGCCGTGCACGGGGGCGCTGGGCAGGTGGGGGTCGTGGTCGGGCAGCAGGTTCATGGCCGTGATTGTGGTCAGTCGTCGGTGGGCACGCCAGTGCTGGGGCGATCCAGGGCTGAAATGGGGGCGCGCAGCGCCCACAACAAGAGCACGCCCGGCACGGCGAAGGCGATGGACACCAAGAAGAACGTGGGCCAGCCGATGCTCTCGGCCAACACCCCGGCCAGCGGGCCCACCCACACCCGGCCCACCGAGGCCAGGGCCGACAACAGGGCGAACTGCGTGGCCGAGTAGCGCTGCTGGCACAGGGCCATCATGAAAGCCAAGATAGCCGCGGTGCCCATGCCGCCGCACAGGTTGTCGATGGCCACCACCATCAAAAGGCCACCATCCAGCGTGGTGGCGGTGGCCAGCTTGACGATCGTCCAGTCGAAGGCGGGCACGGTTACCGAGCCCATCTGACCCGCGCCCTGCACCGCCAGCCACCAAAACCCGAGGTTGCTGACGCCCTGCAGCACAGAGAAGGCCAGCAGGGAGCGAAACAGGCCCAGGCGCAGCATCAGCAGCCCGCCCAGCAGCGCGCCGCCGATGCTCAGCCACAGGCCGAAGAGCTTGTTGGCCACGCCCACTTCGGCGCTGCCGAAGCCCACGCCGGTGAGCAAGAAGGGCGTGAGCAGGCTCACCGAAAACGCGTCGCCCAGCTTGTAGAGCACGATGAGTGCCAGCATCGCCTTGGCGCCGGGCTGGGCCAGGTACTCGTTCAAGCCGCCGAGCAGGGTGCCAAAACGCGCCCGGCGGGCGGTGTACGCCGCCAGCGGGCCCACCACGGCCAGGCCCAGCAGCAGCACGGCCAGGTCGGTCCACTTCTTGCCCAGGGGCGTGGCGGGAGCCAACAGGGTCTGCACCGCTGGCTCCAGCACTTGCTGGGTCAGCACCACGCCTGCGGCCACGGCAGCCACCACGGCGGCAAAGCCGACGAGGTCGCGCCGCGCGTCGGTCTCGGGCCGCAAGCTGCGCGGCAGGCGCGGGCTCAGGGTGAGCGTCAGCACGGCGGCGCCCAGCATGGTCAGCGCGAAGCCCTGGTACACCGTGGGCCAGCTCAAGCCGCCCGCGGCCGGGTCCACCCAGATGAAGGCCAGCCCGCCGCTGACCACCATGGCCAGGCGGTAGCCCAGGGTGTTCAGGCTGGCGCCCAGCGCGCGTTCGTCGGGCGGCAGCAGGTCGGCGCGGTAGGCGTCGTAGGCGGCGTCTTGGCTGGCGCTCAGGAAGGCGATCAGCACGGCCATCGCGGCGAAAGGGCCGAGCTGCGTGGCCGGGTCCAGCTGCGAGATGCCCCACAGCGCGGCGGCCAGCAGGGCTTGCGTGAGCGCGATCCAGCCGCGCCGGCGCCCGGCCCAGGGCAGGTCGAAGCGGTCGATCAGCGGCGCCCACAGGAACTTGAAGGTGTAGGGCAGGCCCACCAGCGTGAGGAAGCCGATGGTGGCCAGGCTCAGGCCGCTTTGCGTCAGCCAGCCCTGCATGGCCTGGCCGCTCAGCGCCAAGGGCAGGCCGGAGGCAAAGCCCAGCAGGACGACGACGGTGAGGCGGTGCAGGCGGGCGATGAGCATGGGCGCAGAAGGGGGATAGACGGCCGGGCGGGCGCGGCATGGTAGGCCCGCTCACAATCGGCCCATGTCGCCGCCCGACGCCCCTTCGTTTCGCGCCGCGCTCGGGCTGTTTGCCACGGGCGTCACCATCGTCACCGCCCGCGCGGCCGACGGCACCCCTGTGGGCTTGACGGCCAACAGCTTCAACTCGGTGAGCTTGAGCCCGCCCTTGGTGCTTTGGAGTCTTCGCACGGCGGCCCACACCATGCCCGCCTTCGCGCGGGGCAGCCACTACGCGATCCACATCCTGGCAGCCGAGCAGTTGGAGTTGGCCAAGCGCTTTGCCACGCGCGACATCGACCGCTTTGCGGGCCTGGTCACCGAGGACGGCGCCGGGGGCGTGCCGCTAATCCCCGGTTGCGCGGCGGTGTTCGAGTGCGCCAATCGCAGCCAGTACGAAGAGGGCGACCACGTCATCTTCGTGGGGGAGGTCGAGCGCTGCATGCACCGCGCCGGCGCCCAGCCGCTGATCTTCCACGGCGGCCGCTACTTCACCGAGTTGCCGCTGTAGGGTCCCGCTGCGCGACGCCTGTTTGGCATGATCGCGGCCAGCAAAAGCATCAGGGAGACCCCAAGCCATGACTTCGGCGGCCCGACTGTTCGACGTGCTGCGCGCCGACATGAAGGCCGCTGGCATCACCTACCGTGCGCTGGCGCAGCGCATCGGCATGAGCGAATCGAGCGTGAAGCGCATGTTCAGCGAACAGGACATGCCGCTGTCTCGACTGGCGCAGGTGAGCGAGGCTGTCGGCGTGGCCTTCGAAGAGCTGCTCGTCCGCGCCGCCCGCTCGGCGCCCGAGTTGACGCGGCTGACGCTGGAGCAGGAGCGGGCGCTGGTGGCCGACCCGCGGCTGCTGCTGGTGGCGATTTGCTGCTTGTCGCAATGGACCGTGGAGCAGATGCTGGGAGCTTACACGTTGACGCCTGCCGAGGTCGTGGCTTCGCTGGTGCGGCTGGACCGCCTCGGGCTGATCGAGCTCAAGGTCGACAACCGGTACCGCTTGGCCGTGAGCCACTCGTTCCACTGGCGCCGCGAGGGGCCGGTGATGGCCTATTTGCGCCGCCATGTGGTGGATGAGTTCTTCGATGCCGGTTTCGATGGCCGTGGCGAAACCTTGGTCACGGTGCATGGCCAACTCTCGCCTGCTGGGGCTGTCGAGATGGCGCAGCGGGTCGCACAGTTGGCCGGGGCCTTCGTGCATCGGCAGCGCGAGGACCAGCGCGACCCCGCCGCCGCTGGCGACGGCTACACGCTGATCGTGGGCTTGCGCTCGTTCGAGTTGGGGGCCTTCACCGAGATGCGCCGCCGCACCGCTCAGCGCAACAGCGCCGAGGGCAGCAGCACGGAGCCGAGGAAGAGGTAGGCCGAGCTGCCCCCATGGCGGGTGTGGCCGAAGCCCACGTAGACGGGGCCAAAGCGCGTGTCCAACACCGTGAACAAGGAGCCGCCCGCGCGCAACGGGCTGTCGGCGAGGCCGTTGGATTGGCTGGCTTTACCGGCCTCCAGCGACGCTCCCACCCGCACCGCGCCGCCCAGGGCCGCCGGCAGGGTGGCGATTTGGCGCGCCAGCACCGCACGGCCAAACACAACCCGCTGGCCCACCACCGAGTCGGGTGGCGCTCCCGACAGGCGCAGGAAACCGCCGAGCGCCAGCGGAACCGTGGCATTCAGCGACAGTCTTAGCCCCGCTGCGTAGACGTGACCCGCCCACAGCCCGCTGCTAGCAGCGTAGAGGCTGTCGAAGCGACTGCTGAAGCGCGTTGCGTTCGG
>NZ_JAPZSY010000013.1 GCF_027532025.1 Inhella sp.
CCTGACGTCGCCCGCCCCGCGGCGTCGCCTGCGCCTCGCCTGTCCCCCCCTAAATCTCGGCGACGGCCGGGGCTTGGGCCGCGCAGACTCCTCGGTTTCGGCCTAACACACCCCGGGGAAAATAAAAACAGCCCCCGGGGGGGCTGTTGAGCGGGCCGATTGGGGCCCGGCGCGGACCGGCGCCGCCGAAGGCGGCGCGCTGGGGGCTCACATGTCCATGCCGCCCATGCCACCCATGCCGCCAGGGGCGGGCATCGGGGTTTCGTCCTTCGGGGCCTCGGCCACCATGCACTCGGTCGTCAGCATCAGGCTGGCGACGGAGGCGGCGTTTTGCAGCGCGGTGCGGGTGACCTTGGTGGGGTCCAAGATGCCCATCTCGATCATGTCGCCGTAGGTGTCGTTGGCGGCGTTGAAGCCGTAGTTGCCCTTGCCGTTCAGCACGGCATTGACGACCACGCTGGGCTCGCCACCGGCGTTGGCCACGATCTCGCGCAGCGGGGCTTCGATGGCCTTCAGGACCAGCTTGATGCCGGCGTCTTGGTCGGCGTTGTCGCCCTTGATCTCGCCAGCGGCTTGCTTGGCGCGCAGCAGGGCCACGCCACCGCCGGCGACGATGCCTTCTTCAACGGCGGCACGCGTGGCGTGCAGCGCGTCTTCCACGCGGGCCTTCTTTTCCTTCATCTCGACTTCGGTGGCGGCACCGACCTTGATGACGGCGACACCGCCGGCCAGCTTGGCCACGCGCTCTTGCAGCTTCTCGCGGTCGTAGTCGCTGGTGGCTTCTTCGATCTGGATGCGGATTTGCTTGACGCGGGCTTCGATGTCGCCAGCTGCACCAGCGCCATCGATGATGGTGGTGTTTTCCTTGGCGACTTCGATGCGCTTGGCTTGGCCCAGGTCGGCCAGGGTGACCTTCTCCAGGGTCAGGCCGACTTCTTCGGCGATGACCTTGCCGCCCGTCAGGATGGCGATGTCTTCCAGCATGGCCTTGCGGCGGTCGCCGAAGCCCGGGGCCTTGACGGCGACGACCTTCAGGATGCCGCGGATGGTGTTGACCACCAGGGTGGCCAGGGCTTCACCGTCGACTTCTTCGGCAATGATCAGCAGCGGGCGGCCGGCCTTGGCCACTTGCTCCAGCACCGGCAGCAGATCGCGGATGTTGCTGATCTTCTTGTCGTGCAGCAGCACGAAGGGGTTGTCCAGCAGGGCGACTTGCTTTTCCGGCTGGTTGATGAAGTAGGGCGACAGGTAGCCGCGGTCGAACTGCATGCCTTCGACGACGTCCAACTCGTTGTCCAGGCTCTTGCCGTCTTCAACGGTGATCACGCCTTCCTTGCCGACCTTGTCCATCGCGTTGGCGATGATGGTACCGATCGACTCGTCGCTGTTGGCCGAGATCGAACCGACTTGGGCGATTTCTTTGCTGGTGGTGGTGGCCTTCGAGGCCTTCTTCAGCTCGGCAACCAGGGCCGTGACGGCCTTGTCGATGCCGCGCTTCAGGTCCATCGGGTTCATGCCGGCGGCCACGTACTTCATGCCTTCGCGCACGATGGCTTGGGCCAGCACGGTGGCGGTGGTGGTGCCGTCACCGGCGTTGTCGCTGGTCTTGGAAGCGACTTCCTTGACCATCTGGGCGCCCATGTTCTGGAGCTTGTCTTTCAGTTCGATTTCCTTGGCGACCGACACGCCGTCCTTGGTCACCGTGGGGGCGCCGAACGAGCGCTCCAGCACCACGTTGCGGCCCTTGGGGCCCAGGGTCACCTTGACCGCGTTGGCCAAGATGTTCACGCCTTCGACCATGCGGGCACGGGCCTCGCCGCCAAAGATCACGTCTTTTGCTGCCATGTGTGTATCTCCGAATTCAGTTCAGTGGGGCTGATTACTTCTCAACCACGGCGAAGAGGTCGTCCTCTTTCATCACCAGCAGTTCATCGCCATCGACCTTGACGGTCTGGCCGCTGTACTTGCCGAACAGCACGCGGTCGCCGACCTTGACGTTCAAGGCGATTTGCTCGCCCTTGTCATTGCGCTTGCCCGGGCCGACGGCCAGGACTTCGCCCTGGTCGGGCTTCTCGGCGGCGTTGTCGGGGATGACGATGCCCGAGGCGGTCTTGGTTTCGTTCTCGAGGCGCTTGACGATCACGCGATCGTGCAGGGGACGCAGCTTCATGGGTTCTCCTTGGGGAAAAAACGAGGCGCCACAACGGGGAGGCTTGGCGCCGAGCTGTTAGCACTCAATGATGGCGAGTGCTAGTGACCGAAGTATAGGGGCCGCTCGCGCGGTTTCAAGGGGTGCGTCAGCGCACGAAGGATTGCAGCTGAATGATGGGCTGGAGCACCGCCATCACGATGGCCAGCACCACCAGACCCATCAGGACGATGAGCAGGGGCTCCAGCAGGGTGGCGGCGGCCATGGCGCGCCGCTGCACCTCGCCAGAGAGCTGGCGGCCGGCGCGGCCCAGCATGGCCGGCAGCTGCCCGGTTTGCTCGCCCAGGCGGGCGAACATGGCCAACAAGCCGGGAAAGCGCTTCTTGGCTGCCAGCGCGGCGCCAAGCGGGGCGCCTTCGCGCACCTGGGCCAAGGCATCCAGGGCATCGGCCCGCATGGCGTGGTTGGAGAGGGTCTCGGCTGCCGCCTGCAGCGCCTTGAGGATGGGCACCCCAGCGCCGGCCAGCATGCCCAGGGTGGCGGCAAAGCGGGCCGCGTTGTAGCCCCGCGCCAGCCGACCGATCAAGGGCAAGCGCAGCCAGGCGGCGTCGAAGCGGAGCCGGAAGGCCGGCTCGCGCAGCGCCCAAGCCAAGCCCACGCCTCCAGCGGCGAGTCCGAGCATCAGCAGCAAGCCCCACTGCCGCAAGAAGGCCGAAAGCCCCACCACCGCGACCGTGAGCGCCGGCAACTGCTGCCGCGTGCTGGTAAAGGCTTGGGCCACCTGGGGCACCACGTAGGTGACCAGGAAACCGACGATGACCACAGCGACGATGCAGATGAAGACGGGAT
>NZ_JAPZSY010000015.1 GCF_027532025.1 Inhella sp.
GCCGAACTCGCCGAAGGCCCCCGAAACGTGAACAGCTTTGGTGCGGTAGCCCAAGCGACCGACGACACTGCGGCCGGTGGTCGAACCTTCACCGGCGGTCACTTCCGCGTTGCCGTAGAAGTCGCCCATCTTCGGCAGGTAGTAAGCCAATTGGTTGTCCATGCGGTTGCGATCCAAACCGATGATGCGGTTCAGGCCCGGCATGCCGCTGGTGCCAAAAACATCAAACTCATCAATCAACGTACGCGTGGCGGATTTCTGGCGACCCAGGCGCACTTCGCCAAAGCTGCCCGACAGGCTCACGGTGGCGCGGCGCTGCCAAAACACCGCGTCGGCCACGCCCGTGTCAGGGCTGAAACCGTGCTCGATGTGGAAGCTGGCCTTGAGGCCACCGCCGATGTCTTCGACGCCACGGAAGCCCAGGCGGCTGGCTGCACGGCCTTCGTTCGACAAGGTCTTGACCGAGCCCACGCCCTTCAGGTCGCGCAGGGCCAAGTCCACCACGCCAAACACGGTCACCGACGACTGCGCCATCGCGCCAGCCGACACCACCAGCGCTGACAGCGCCACGATCGTTTTCTTCATACCTACTCCTGCTGAGGCCCGCGCCCTCGCCCATCGAGGCCGCTTCAACGTTGTGCATCATCGACGAGTGTCTATGACGTTGAGATGACACGCACGCAGTTGCTGATTCGAAACAACACACAGCGTCCGGCGGTTTCTACACTCAAGCCCATGAAAACATGGGGCAATCGACAGTCGCTCGACCGGTGGATCACCGGCTTCGACAAGGCTTTGCGCACGGTCAGCGGTGTTGTACGCGCACAACGCCCCCGCCCTCAATCCGCCTCATCGCCCCCCTTGGCGCCGGAGTCCGCGCGCTTGTCGGCGGCGCTGATGCGCGTCAACCACGTGGGTGAGGTGTGTGCGCAAGCACTGTACGCCGCGCAAGCCCTCACCAGCAGGGATCCCCAACTGCAGGCCGAACTGGCCCGGTCGGCCCAAGAGGAGGAGGACCACTTGGCCTGGTGCGCTGAGCGCCTGCAGGAATTGGACGGGCGCGTCAGCCTGCTCAACCCGCTGTGGTGGAGCGGCGCCTTCGGCATAGGCCTTCTGGCGGGCTTGGCGGGCGACCGCTGGAGTTTGGGTTTCGTGGTGGAGACCGAACGCCAAGTGGAGGCCCACTTGGCCTCGCATTTGGACCGACTGCCCGCCGACGACCATGCGTCCCGAGCCATCGTGGACCAGATGAAAGCCGACGAGGCCGCCCACGCGGATTGGGCGCAGGCGCGCGGCGCTGCGCCCCTGCCGGAAGCGGTGCGAGCGGCAATGCGCGTCGCGGCCAGCGTGATGACGCGCACGGCGCACCACGTCTGACGTCACACCGCCGCTCAAGGCGCCTCGACGACCTCGACGCTGTGGGTGATGGCCGCGGTATGGGCCAGCATGGCGGTGGCCGAACAATACTTTTCGTGTGAAAGGGCCACGGCGCGCTCCACCGCGGCCACCGGCAACGCCCGGCCGCTGACCTTGAAAGCCAGGTGGATGCGGGTGAAGACTTTGGGATCGACGTCGGCCCGCTCGGCCTGCACGTCGACGCTGCAGCCCAGCACGGCATGTCGCCCCCGCTGAAGGATGAGCACCACGTCGTAGGCCGTGCAGCCGCCAGCCCCGACCAGCAGCATCTCCATCGGCCGTGGGGCGAGGTTGCGTCCACCGCCTTCGGGCGCGCCATCCATGTTGACCCAGTGTCCCGTTCCGGTGGCTGCGTGGAAGCTCATGCCGCCAGGGCCACCCCAAGTGATCGTGCAGTTCATGGCAGCATGGTAGGCCCGCCTTGCCGGCGCTCCCACCCCGGTCCCCCAATGCCCCGCCCCCCTGCCCCCGCCAAACCCCTGCTGAACCTGGACACCGACAGCTACTTGCAGCGCATCCTGCGCGCCCGGGTTTACGACGTGGCGCAGGTCACGCCCCTGACCTTGGCACGCCGGCTGACGAAGCGACTGGGCAACCAGGTCTTGCTCAAGCGCGAAGACCAGCAGCCCGTCTTCAGCTTCAAGTTGCGCGGGGCGTACAACCGCATGGCGCAACTGAGCCCCGAGCAGTTGGCCCGGGGCGTCATCTGCGCGTCGGCCGGTAACCACGCGCAGGGCGTGGCGCTGGCGGCGCGCAAGCTGGGCGGCATGGCCCGCATCGTGATGCCGGTGACAACGCCGCGCGTGAAGATCGATGCCGTGGTCGCCCTGGGGGGCGACGTGGTGCTGCACGGCGATTCGTTCAGCGACGCCCAAGTGGAGGCGCTGCGACTGCGCGACGCCGAGGGCCTGACCTACATCCACCCCTTCGACGACCCCGACGTCATCGCCGGTCAAGGCACGGTGGGCCTGGAACTGCTGCAGCAGCACACCGGCCCCCTGGACGCGGTGTTCGTGGCCGTGGGCGGCGGCGGCTTGATTGCCGGCGTGGCGGCGTGCATCAAAGCTATTCGTCCCGAGGTGCGGGTGATCGGTGTGCAGACGACCGACTCCGACGCCATGGCGCAGAGCTGTGAGGCCGGCCGCATCGTGCCGTTGAACGAGGTGGGGCTGTTCAGCGATGGCACGGCCGTCAAGCGCGTGGGCGACGAAACCTTCCGCGTGGCGCAAGCCCTGGTCGACGGCTGGATTCGCGTCGATACCGACGCCGTGTGCGCAGCCATCAAGGACATCTTCGAAGACACGCGGTCGGTGGTGGAGCCGGCGGGCGCGTTGGGTGTGGCGGCCATCAAGCAGCACGTGGCGCGCACCGGCTGCAAAGGGCAAACGTTTGCCACGATCACCTGCGGCGCGAACATGAACTTCGACCGGCTGCGCTTCGTCGCGGAGCGGGCCGAGGTGGGCGAACAGCGCGAAGCGCTGTTCGCGGTGACCTTGCCCGAAGCACGCGGCAGCCTGAAACGGTTTTGCGAGTTGCTGGGCACGCGCAGCCTGACCGAATTCAACTACCGGCTGAGCGGAGGCGACCAGGCCCACCTGTTCGTGGGTCTGTCCATGAGCAAACCGGGCGAGGCCGACAAGATGGCCCGTCACTTCACCAAGCACGGCTTCGCGTGCCTCGACCTCACGGGCGACGAGTTGGCCAAACTGCACCTGCGCCATTTGGTGGGTGGGCGCTCGGCACAAGCGGCCGACGAGCGGCTGGTCCGATTCCAATTTCCCGAACGCCCGGGCGCCCTGATGCGCTTCCTGGATGCGATGAACCCGGCCTGGAACATCAGCCTGTTTCACTATCGCAACCAAGGCGCCGACTACGGCCGCGTGCTGATGGGCATCCAGGTGCCCCCGCGCGATGGCGCCGCCTTCCAGCGCTTTTTGCGCGGGCTGGGTTACCCCTTCCAGGACGAAAGCCGCAACGCGGCCTACCACTTGTTTCTACGCTGATGTCGCTGCCTGCCGCGCTGATCGCCTCCACGCACAACAAGGCCCTGGAAGACACCTTGCGCGCCAGGCTGGCCGCCCGTGCGCCGCCGGGCGGCCAGTGGGGGTCGCTGGAGGACGTGGCGGTGCAGATCGGGCTCGTGCAGCGCAGCGCCATGCCGCGCTTCCATCAGCCCAGCCTGCACCTGTTTGCCGCCGACCACGGCTTGGCCTTGGACGGAGCCGGTCAGGCTTGGGCTCTGCCCACGTCTCAGCGCGCCATGCTGGCGCTGCAGGCCCGCCTGCCCTGCGCCTGGCTGGCACGGTCCAACGGGCTGACCCTGAACGTGGTGGATTGCGGCATGGCCGACGATTTGCCGGCGCACCCCATGCTCCAGCCGCGCAAGCTGGCCCACGGCAGCCGCAACCCGCGTCTTGGGCACGCCCTGTCGAAAGACCAGGTGCAAGCGGCGCTGCGCGTGGGCATGGAGCTGGCCGAAGCGCATCCGGGCAATGCCATGGCGGTGGCGGCCATCGGCCAGGGGGCGGCTGAAATCGGGGCCCTGCTCTTGGCCCGTTTGGAAGGACGGCCCCTGGTGGAGTTGTGGCCGGCGCGTGGCAACCCCCTTGCACTCCAAGCCGCCCAAGCGGCTCTGAATCGGCACCCGCCCAGCGCCGACCCCATCGACACCTTGGCCGCCCTGGGCGGGCACGACATTGCCACGATGGCGGGGGTTTTGCTGGCAGGTGCGTCGCGACGTCGTGTGCTCTTGGTGGACGGGATGGCCGCCTGCGCAGCGTTGCGCGTGGCGGCGCGGTTGGCGCCCGCCGTGACCGACTACGTCGTGTTCTGCCGCAGCAGCGCGGGTCCCGACATGGACACCGCGCTACGCGGCTTCTCGGCCGCAGCGTTGGCGGACCTGGGTTTGAACGGCCTGGACGGCGACGGCGCCGCGCTGACCTGGCCTTGGGTGCGCAGCGCCGCCGCCTTGCTCAGCGAAGGCCACGACCTGCCGCGCTGATTCAACGCGCGGTGTTGGCGTCCACGCGGCGGGGGCCGGCCTCGTCGCTGCCGCGACCCGAGCCGTCGTTCGAGGTGGGTTCGGCCAACGGCGTGGGCATGACCGGCGGGGCGACGCCTGGGATGGGGCCGGTGGGGATCGGAGGCATGACCATGCGCGTCGCAGCCATGGAGGGCGCGACAGAGCCCGTCACGATGCCTCCGGGCAGGCCAGGCAACGCGCCGGTGGCGGGAGCCGGGGGAGCCTGCAGCGGCAAATGGGCGCGCACGACGCCGTCGCGACCCAAATCAACGCCGCGGGCCGAAACAGCCAGGACCTGCGTCTGCGGGTCCACCCATTGGCCCACACGGTAGGCACGCGCCGGTGCCCCATCGACCGACAACAGGGCCACGCCCTGAACGCGCTGGAGCTCGTCGGCCCGGGGCGCGGCAACGCCCAGCAGGCTGTAGCGGGCGTCCGTGGGCGGGGGCGCTTCCGTCGTGACGACGCTCGAACCCAAGAGACGACGCCAGGCGTCTTCAGGCGCGCCGATGTCGGCCGCATGGGAGACGGCCAGCGGCGCGTTGCTGGGGGCCGACCCTGGCCAAGCGCGCAAGCCATAGGCCACGACCGAAGCGCCCACCAGGATCCAGGTCAGGAGAGTCAGGAGACGGGATGCCATGGCGGCTGATTATCATGAGCTCTCCCGAGATCTCAGCCGCCAACGCTTCGTTTTCCATGCGCAGATACCCCGAGACGGGCCGCCTCCGCGGCTTCACGCTGATTGAACTGCTGGTCGTGCTGGTCATCATCGGCTTGCTGGCGGCGCTGGTGGTGCCCAATGTCCTGAACCGCGCCGACGACGCGCGTGTGACCACGGCACGCAGCGACATTCAGTCCCTGATGAACGCCCTCAAGCTCTACAAGCTGGACAACTTCCGCTATCCCACCCAAGAACAAGGGCTCGACGCCCTGCTGCGCAAGCCCACCACCGGACCGATCCCGGCCAACTGGCGCACTTATGTGGAAAAGGCCCCCAAGGACCCTTGGGGCAACCCGTACCAGTACACGGTTCCGGGGCGGGCCGGTGAGGTCGAGGTGTTCAGCTTCGGAGCCGACGGGGTCGCCGGTGGCGAGGGCGTGAACGCCGACATCGGGTCCTGGCAGCCTTGAGCGCCCGCGATCGCTGGGGCCGCGCCCGCGGCTTCACGCTGATCGAACTGCTGGTGGTGCTGGCCTTGATCGCCCTGGCCACCGCCACCGTGGCCCTGGCCATGCGCGACTCCGATCGCGACTTGCTGGAGCGCGACGCCGAGCGCTTGGCCACCTTGCTCGATGCCGCGCGCCTGGAAGCGCGCATCCAGTCGCTCACCGTGCGGTGGCGCGCCCAGGGGGCCGAGAGCGGGCAACACTTTCGCTTCGAGGGGCTGCCAAGCGCCGCCTCGTGGCCCACGCAATGGCTCAGCGAGCCCCCGCCCACGGTGCAGCTGGAGCCGGTGGCCGACGCGGTGGCGCTCGGCCCGGACCCCCTGATCCCGGCCCAGACCCTGGTGCTGCGGCGTGGGGATGCCGAGCTGCGGCTGCACACCGACGGACTGGGCCCCTTCGCCATCCAGCGCGAAAGCGCCAAGGCGCCGTGACCGATGAAACCGCGCGGATTCACCCTCATCGAAGTGCTGGTGGCCCTGAGCATCGTCGCCATCACCCTGGCCGCCGGCATGAAGGCCGCGCAGACCTTGATCGGCAATGCCGAGCGGCTGCAAGCCGTCACGGCGGCGCAGTGGTGCGCTGAAAACCAGTTGGTGGAGTTGAAGCTGACCAAGCAGTTCCCCGGCGTGGGCGACAGCACCTTTGGGTGCGAACAGATCGGTCTGAGCTTCACCGGCCGGCTGGAAGTGCGCGGCACCCCCAACCCCGGGTTCCGGCGGGTGGACGCCGTGGTTGGCACGCCCGAGGTGCCGCGCATGGTCGTGATCTCCACCGTGTTGGGGCGCTACTGAGATGCGGCGCCGTTCGCGCTCGCGCGGCTTCACCCTGGTCGAGGTGCTGGTCGCCATCGCCCTGCTGGCCTTGCTGACGGGCTTGGCCTGGCGCGGCATCGACGGGCTGCTGCGGGCCCGCACCGTCGGCGCCGAGAGCGTGGCCCTCAGCAGCCGGCTGCAAACCGCGCTGGCGCAGTGGGAGCGCGACTTGTCCGAACTGCAAGACAGCCAAGTGGTGCCCGCGCTGGACTACGACGGCCGCGCCCTGCGTTTCACCCGGCGCAGCGCTGAGGGCCTGCAGGTGGTCGTCTGGTGGGTGGACGAAGGGCGCTGGTGGCGCTGGGCGTCGACGCCGGTCACCACCCAACCCAACTTGCTGGCGGCCTACCGGCGCAGCCAACAGACGAGCACACTGACGCCACAGGCCCTGCCCGTGCTGGATGGGGTCGGGACGTGGCAGTTGGCCTACTTCCGGCTCAACGCCTGGACCAACGCCATGTCCAGCGCCGACCTGGAAGCCAGCAGCGCCACGGCCCCCAAAGCCCCCACGCCGGGCAATCCACCCGCCAACCCACCCGGCGTGAACCCCAACCCGGGCGAGGCGCGCGCCACCTTGCCGGCCGGCATTCGGCTGCGTTTGGTGTTCGAGGGGGGGCACGGTGTGGGCGGCCCCTTGGTGCACCAGGTCTTGGTCCCGGGAGGCACATGAGGCGCCAGCCCCCGCAGCCCGCCCGTGGCGCAGCGTTGTTGACCGCGCTGCTGGTGGTGACCCTGATCGCCACCCTCGCCGCCGCCATGGTGTGGCAGCAGCATCGAGCCCTGGCCACCGAAGCCGCCGATCGCGCTCGCACACAGGCCACCTGGGTGCTCAGCGGCGCCTTGGACTGGGCGCGTCTGATCTTGCGCGAAGACGCACGCGCCAACCAAGCCGAACCCGTCGACCACTTGGGCGAGGTCTGGGCCGTGCCCTTGGCCGAGGCCCGGCTGTCCACCTTCCTGGCGGCCGAAGGGGGAGGCGCCGATGCCGACAGCGGACCCGACGCCTTCTTGTCCGGCGCCATCACCGACGCTCAGGCTCGGTACAACCTGGCGAATGTGTTTCGCAGCCGGGAGCCGGACCCGTTGGAGCTGCGCACCTTGCAGCGCCTGTGCGCCAGCGCCGGCTTGGACGGCGGCAGCACCAGCCGGCTTATCCAGAACCTGCGAGCGGCCAGCCAATCGCAGAACGACAACGAGAACGCCAACGTGCCTTTGCGGCCACGCAGTGTGGCGCAGCTGCGCTGGCTGGGGCTCGACGAGCGCAGCGTGACCCGGCTCGAGCCCTGGATCACCGTGCTGCCCACACCCACACCGGTCAATCTGAACACCGCGCCGCGCGAAGTCATCGCGGCCCTGTTCGACGGCCTGGACCTGGCCAGCGCCGACCGCATCGTGCAAGCCCGCAGCAGCAAGCCGTTCCGTCGGTTGGAGGACCTCAAGCCGCTGCTGCCCGAAGGTGCCCCTCTGAACGGCGAACGCCTGGCGGTCAACAGCAACCATTTCATCGTCGCCGGCCGCCTGCGGCTGGACGATCGCGTCATCGAACAGCGCTCGCTCGTGCGCCGTCGCGGCCTGGACGTCGAGCTGATGTGGCGCGAGCGCGTGGTGCCGGCGGCCCCATGACCCCCCGAAACCCACCGGATCGCCCCGGGGAAGCCCCTGGGCCTCGCAACCCGAGCGCGTCGGCCGCGCTGCCTAGAATCGCGCGCCGCTGTAGCGGCTCTCCCTGCGCCCTCGGGCGCAGCCTCCGAACCGGTGCCCGCTGGCGTCTTCCATGCCCACGCTGATCCTGCCCTTGCCCGATGGACCTCCCGCCGATGCCTGGGATTGGCTGCTGGTGGACGATGGTGGCGCCTTGCTGCGCCAGGGCCACGATGGCCCCGCGCTGTGGCCCCCGGCGGAGCGGGTGGTGCTGGCGCTGGCGCCTCAGCGCCTGACATGGATGCGCGCCACCCTGCCGGCAACACCCGCCAAACGCTGGCGCGCAGCCCTGCCCGGACTGCTGGAGGACGCGCTGCTCGACGACCCCGAGCAACTGCTGTTTGCCCTGCCGAGCGACGCCCGGGCCGGCAGCGACACCTGGGTGGCCATCACGCCCATGGCGCCCCTGCAGGCGGCCATCGAGGCGGCCGAAGCGACAGGGCGCCGCGTGGACGGCATCGCGCCCGTTGCCTGGCCCCTCGCGGCCGGCGAAGTGCCTCAAGCCCATGTGCAAGACCAGGCGGGGCAGTTGCGGGTGGTTTGGCGCGACGCCGACGGCGTCACCCTGCTGCCGCTGGCTGGCGGGTATTCCCGTCAGCGCCTGGCGGGCGTGGCAGCCCGCTGGAGCGCCGACCCCGCCGCCGTCGCTGCGGTGGAAGCCTGGCGCGAGCAAGCGGTGGCGGTGCGCAGCGCCTCCCAAACCTGGGCCGAAGCCGCGCAAAGCCCTTGGAACCTCCGCCAAGGCCCCTTGACGCCCCAACTGCGGGGCCTGCATGCCTTGCAGCACCTGGGCCATCGGCTCATGCAACCCGAGTGGCGGGCCTGGCGCTGGGGCATGGTGGCGCTGGTGGGCGCCCAAATCGTGGGCCTGAATGCCCTCGCCTTCCAGCAGCAGCGGCAAGAGCGTGCTCGGGCACAGGCCTTGCAGGCCGCCGCGCAGTCGCAGTTCCCTGGCTGGGCTGGCGACGTGGGCCGCGTGGAGCGCCAACTCGGCGAACTGCGCCGCGCCGCGGGCGCGAGCGGCCCGCAAGACATCGAAGCCTTGCTGGGCGCCGCGGCCCGCCGTTGGCCCGAAGGCGCCCCAGCGGTGCAGGCCATCGCCTTCGAAGGCGATCGCCTCACCCTCTCGGCGCCTGGCTGGCAGGACGACTGGACGCCCGCTTTCGGTCAAGCCCTGGCCGCCGATGGCGTGAGCCTGCAGCAAGACGGCCCCCGTTTGGTGCTTCAGCCCCGAGGCAACACCCCATGACCTCACCGATCGACACCGGTCGCCAAGCTTGGCAGCAACTCAACCCGCGCGAGCGCGTCGCTGTGGGCGTGGCCGCATGCGCGCTGAGCTTCGCCCTGCTCGTCGGTGTCGGCCTGCGGCCGGCTTGGATCACCTTGCAACAAGGCCCGCAAAAGCTGGCTCGCCTGGAAGCCGACCTGCAACGGGTGCAGCAAGCCGCCCTGGAAGCGCAAGCGCTGCGGCAGCAGGCCCCGGTCTCGGTCGCCGACGCCCGCACCGCCCTGGAAGCGGCCACGCAACGCCTGGGGCCGCAAGCCAAGGTCACGCCCCAGGGCGACCAGGTCTTGGTGAACCTGCAAGACGTCGACGCCAAGCTTTTGCTGCCCTGGCTGGGCGAAGTTCGGCGGGCCGCGCGCATGGCGCCGGTCAGCGTTCAGCTGCAACGCCAGGGCGAGCGCTACAGCGGCAGCGTGCTCTTGGCCGCTGGGGCGCGCCCATGACGCCGCGTCCGAGATCGACCCGACTCCGGATTGCGGTGGCCCTGGTGCTGGGCGCCGCCGCGGCCCTGGCTTGGCAGGCCCCAGCCCGGTGGCTGGCCGACGCTGTGGGCCGCCACACCGACCAACGCTTGATGCTGGCCGATTCACGGGGCAGCTTGTGGTTCGGCTCGGCCCAAGTGGTGCTCACGGCCGGACCGGGCAGCCGCGATGCCAGCCGGCTGCCCGGTCGCTTGCACTGGACCTGGGGTTGGTCGGACGGCTCGGCCACGCTCCGCCTGAAGCTGGACTGCTGCAGCACCGACCCCGTGACCCTGCGCGTGACCCCCTCCTGGCGGGGCTGGTCGTTCAGCATTCCCGCCAGCCCAACGCCCTGGGCCCGGCTGCCTGCCAACTGGCTCAGCGGACTCGGCACCCCGTTCAACACCTTGCAACCGCAAGGCCAGCTCACCTTGGGCAGCACGCAGGGCTTGAAGCTGGACCCCGGCACACCAGGCCAGCCGATGGAAGGCGGGGTGCAGATGCAGCTGAACAACCTGAGCACGCGCCTGGCCACGGTAGCCCCGCTGGGCAACTACGAGTTGCGCCTGGAAGCCCCAGGCTCACTGACCCTGGAGACGCGCGAGGGGGCTGCCCTGCGCTTGCAAGCGCAGGGTCGCTGGCAACCCCGCTTGCAGATGCAGGGACAGGCGGAAGCCGCCCCGGGCTACGAGACTGCGCTTGACAACCTCTTGAACATCGTGGGGCGCCGTGAAGGCGCCCGATCGCTGATCACACTTGGCTGACCCGACCATGACGACTGCCGCCCCCTTCCCCCTGCGCACCTTGGCCATGGCGGCCTTGACGGCAGCCTTGGCCACCCCCGCCCTGGTCTGGTCGCAAGCCAACCGAGCACCGGCCGTGCGCGCCGACACGCAGGTGACGCTTAACTTCGTCAATGCCGACGTCGAAGCCGTGACCCGCGCCATGGGCAGCATGCTGGGCAAAACCTTGGTGGTCGATCCGCGCGTCAAGGGACAAATGACGCTGTACAGCGATCAACCGCTGCGGCCCGCCGAGGCCTATGCGCAGTACCTGACCGCCTTGCGTGGCTTGGGCTTTGCGGTCGTTGACGCGGCCGGTCTGCTCAAAGTGGTGCCTGAAGCCGAAGCCAAGCTGCTGGCCACCGGCGTGTTGCTGGACGACCAACGGGGCAAGGGCGACCTGATCGTGACCCAGGTGTTCTCGCTGAAACACGAAAACGCCAACAACCTCGTGGCGATCCTGCGGCCCCTGGTCAACATCAACAACACCATCAACGCCAACCCAGGCAACAACAGCCTGGTCATCACCGACTACGCCGACAACCTGGCGCGCTTGGCCAAAATCATCGCCGCGCTGGACACGCCGGCAGCGTCGGACGTCGAAATCGTGCCCCTGCAGCACGCCGTGGCCGCCGACTTGGCCTCTTTGGTCCAAAAGCTGGGCGATGGCGCCGCCGCCGCGCCGGGCGCACCCGGCGGGACCGGTGGCAGCACCGTGCTGCCCGACCCCCGCGCCAACGCCCTGATCCTGCGCGCCGCCAACCCCGTGCGCTTGGCCGCGCTCAAGGCCCTGGTGCTCAAGCTGGACCAACCCAGCCCCGACGCGAGCAGCCCCATCCGGGTCGTTCACCTGAAGAACGCCGACGCCACCAAGCTGGCCCAGGTGCTGCGCGCCGCCTTCAGCCAGGGCGGCGGCGGCGGGGGCAGCAACGCGGGGCCCGCCAACAGCCCCACGCCGGCGGTCAGTGCCGTGCCCACGGTGGGCTCGGGTGCAGGCAATGCAGGCGCGGGCGGCGGCCTCGGCTTGGGCAGCACGCCCGGCGTGGCCACGTCGGCCAGCCCCTCCACGGGGGGCTTCGTGCAGGCCGACCCCGCCACCAACTCCCTCATCATCACCGCACCCGAACCGCTCTACCGCCAAATGCGGGTGGTCATCGACCAACTCGATGGCCGCCGCGCCCAGGTCTTTGTGGAAGCCATGATCGTCAAGCTGGACACCAGCAAGAGCGCCCAATTTGGCGTCCAGTGGCAAAACGTCTTCGGCAACAAGGGCGACAGCACGATCACGGGCGCGGGCACCAACTTCGGTGCGGGCAGCAGCAACATCATCACAGCCACCGGGGCCATCGCGAACGGCCTGAGCGGCGTTACCACCGCACTGGCCAACAGCCCGGCGCCAGCGGGCTTGAATTTGGGCGTGCTCAAGAAGTTCGGCCAGTACTACACCCTGGGGGCGCTGGCCAACTTCCTGGAGCAGGAGGGCGGCGGCAACATCTTGTCCATGCCCACCTTGGTGGCCCTGGACAACGAAGAGGCGCAGATCCTTGTCGGCCAGAACGTGCCCTTCCTGACGGGCAGCTACGCCCAGGGCACGGGCAACAGCACCGTCAATCCCTTCCAAACCGTCGAACGCAGGGACGTGGGCCTGATCCTGAAGGTCAAGTCCCAAATCGGAGAGGGCGGCGCCATCCGCATGGTGGTGACGCAAGAGCTGTCCAGCATCGGTTCGCAGTCGGCCCAAGGGCCCATCACCAACAAGACCTCGGTGCAAACCACGGTCAGCGTCGACAACAACGACCTCCTGGTGCTGGGCGGCCTCATGCAAGACGAGTACAGCGACGGCAACAGCGGCGTTCCCGGCCTGAGCAAGATTCCCCTCATCGGCAATCTGTTCAAGGGCGAGAACCGCAGGCGCACGAAGAGCAATTTGATGATCTTCCTGCGCCCCATCGTCATGCGGTCCGCGGAGGACGCCACGACGCTGACGCTGGACCGCTACCAGCAGATTCGTGCGGTGCAGGGCGACCTGAAGCCGGAGCGCTCCTTGGTGCTGCCCGACACCGGCGCGCCCCTCATGCCCGCTCAACCTGCGCCCCGCGGTCAGTGAACCTCGCCTGAGCATGCGCCACCCTCTGCCCTACGCTTTCGCCAAGGCCCAGCGTCTGCTGCTGGAAGTCGGTCCCGACGAGACCGTGCTGTGGGCTGCTCCCGACTGCAGCGGGGCGGCCCTGACCGAAGTGCAGCGCCACCACGCGGTGGATCGCGTGGAGGCCGAGCTGGCCAGCGCGCTGCTCGACCGCATCCAGGCGGCCTACGCCGGGGGCGAGGGCAGCGCGGCCCTCGTCATCGGCGAAGTCGAGTCGGCGGTGGACTTGTCGCGCCTGATGCAAGACCTGCCGGCCGTCGAAGACCTGCTGGAGGCCGCCAACGACGCGCCCATCATCCGCATGCTCAACGCGCTGCTGACCCAAGCGGCCAAGGACGGCGCGAGCGACATCCACATCGAACCCTACGAGCGCAGCAGTGCCGTGCGCTTCCGGGTGGACGGCAGCCTGCGCGAGGTGGTGCAGCCCAACCGCGCTTTGCACGCGGCGCTGATCAGCCGTTTGAAGATCATGGCGGAACTCGACATCGCCGAAAAGCGACTGCCGCAAGATGGGCGCATCTCCTTGCGCATCGGCGGCCGCGCCATCGACGTGCGCGTCTCCACCTTGCCCAGTGCCCATGGCGAGCGGGCGGTGTTGCGCCTGCTGGACAAGAGCGACGCCAAGTTCAACCTCGGCTCCCTGGGCATGGCAGACGACGTGCTGCAGGCCTTCCGCCGGCTGGTGGCCCAGCCCCACGGCATCGTGCTGGTCACCGGACCCACGGGCTCGGGCAAAACCACCACCTTGTACGCCGCGCTGCAAACCATCGACACCGCCAGCAGCAACGTGCTCACCGTCGAAGACCCGATCGAGTACGAACTGGCCGGCATTGGACAAACCCAGGTCAACAGCAAGATCGACCTGACCTTTGCCAAAGCCCTGCGTGCCATCCTCCGCCAGGACCCCGACACGATCATGATTGGCGAGATCCGCGACTTCGAAACCGCGCAAATCGCCATCCAGGCCTCACTCACCGGCCACTTGGTGCTGGCCACGCTGCACACCAACGACGCGCCCAGTGCGGTGACACGTTTGGCCGACATGGGCGTCGAGCCCTTCCTGCTGTCCAGCTCCGTGCTGGGCGTGCTCGCGCAACGGCTGGTGCGCAAGCTGTGCCCCAGTTGCAAGCGGCAGGAGCCCGACGGCCGCTGGCATCCCGTGGGCTGCGCCGAATGCAGCCACACCGGCTACAAGGGGCGCACCGGCTTGTACGAACTGATGGTGGCCGACGACGCCCTGCGGCAACTCATCCACGAGCAAGCGGCCGAATCCGCCCTCTGGGAAGCGGCACGCGCCCGCGGCCTGCGCAGCATGCGCGAAGACGGCGAGCGACTGGTGCGCGCTGGCATCACCACCCAAGAGGAAGTGCTGCGCGCCACGCGCGACTGACCGAGCCGCCGCATGCCCGCCTACAAGTACGAGGCCCTGGAAGCCAGCGGCCGCACCCAACAGGGGCTGATCGAAGCCGACACACCGCGCGCCGCGCGCAGCCTGTTGCGCGAACGCGGGCTCACGCCACTGAGCGTGACCGCCGTGACCCAGGCTCCGACCGGCTCGGGCTGGAGCCTGCAGCCGCGCGCCTTCAGCGCCGCCAGCCTGGCGGTCTGGACCCGGCAGTTGGCCGGGCTGGTGGGCAGCGGCCTGCCTTTGGAGCGCGCCCTCACCGCCCTGGCCGAAGAGGCCGAAACGCCCCGGCAGCGCGAGTTGGTGGCCAGCCTGCGGGCCGAGGTCAACGCCGGCAACAGCGTGTCGAGGGCCATGGCCACGGCGCCGCGCGAGTTCGACGAGGTCTACCGGGGCGTGGTCGCCGCCGGCGAGGCCAGCGGCGCCTTGGGCCCCGTGCTCGAACGCCTGGCCGACGACTTGGAAGAGCGCCTGCTGCTGCGCACCCAGGTGATCGGCGCCCGGGCCG
>NZ_JAPZSY010000097.1 GCF_027532025.1 Inhella sp.
GACACCCGCCGGTGTCCGCGATCAGGATGGAACGCTGTCCGCCTTCAGCGTGGAACGGTGTCCGCCATCACGGTGGAATGCTGTCCGCCATCACAGCGGAATGGTGTCCGGGATGGCGTGGAATACGCATCTGAAGGTTCTCCCGCCACGGGATACCTATCTAGATACACCATCTCCTAGCAGCCTGTGTGCTGTTCATTGACGGAGCAACCATGCCCCGAAACCACATCATTTCCCACCCCGCCCTGAAGGTCGAAGCCTTCACCGACGAAAACGGCCCCGCCGTGCTGCTGTCCCAAGGCGAGCCCATACGCGACGACGAGGGCTTGCTTGTTCACCCCTGGCAGCTTGCCGAGGTCTGCCGAGAGCTGGGCCTAGCGAGCCCACAGAGTGCCCACGAAGCCGCGCAAGCTACTCGCCGACTGCAAGCCCTCAGCGCCCGACTCCAGGCCCTCTGCGGCCCTTTGGATGCCATGCCCGATACCTTGCACCCTGACCTGTGCCGCATCAAGGCCCAAGCCTTTGCACTGCGCGACCTGGCCGAAGAGTTCACCCTCGACCAAGAGGCCACCGGCACAGACTTCGAGGGCAGGCAAAGAGCCCTTTTCTGTTTCAGCAGTGAAGGAGCAGAAGAATGACCCTGAAGCGCCCCACCCCACCCCGGGCCTGGAAGCCGGGAGAGAGCGGCAACCCCCAAGGCCGCAAGCCTGGAACGGGAGAAGTTGCCAAGCTGCGCGCCGCCATCTCTGAGCATGTACCGGCCATCATTCAAAGCCTCACGAGTGCCGCACTGAGCGGCGACGTTGCCGCCTCTCGCCTTCTGTTGGAGCGAGTCATTGCCCCAATGAAGGCAACCGAGGAGGCGCAACCGCTGACCTTGCCCGATGGCACCCTGACCGAGCAAGGCCGCGCCGTGATTGCAGCCATTCGCGACGGGAAGCTTTCGCCGACGCAAGGCGCCACGCTCCTGGCCGCATTGGGCACTCTCGCCAAGCTAACCGAAGCCGACGAGCTGGAGCGGCGCATTGCCGCCCTGGAGGGCAAACCATGAGCAAGGCGAATCTAGAGGCAAGGGTCGAAGCGCTGGAGCAGGCAGCGACCATCGAGCAAGAGCGCCGAGTCATGATGGTTTGCTTTGTGGACGCTGGCGCGGAGTCGCGAGAGATGACCCGCGCAGAGGTTGGCAGAGCAACCTTCGAACGCCACCCCAGCGAGACCGAGGCCGAATTCATGGCCCGCATTGAAGCCGAGGTGCTGAAAACCGAGCAAGAGGGGCACTTCACCCTAGCCTTCCTGCACGCGCACTAGCCCCACATCGCTCCAGACCCAGCCCGGCAATGTCCGGGCTTTTTTGTGCCGCCCGCTCACGCCCTGAGCCAGTCGTTGCGAATGATGGGCCGATGCACCAGACAACCCCGACCCCATGCTGGCACTGTCGGCACTTCGCCCACTACTCGGCCACTTCTGGCCTAGCCCGGTGCGAGCACCCGGTCTACCCGATGAACCGCAGCCAGCCTGAATCTGGCTGTTGCAGTTGGGAGCGGGAGCCGGGTGTTGACGATGAGCCTTGGCAGCCGATTGGCTTCGTTAGCCAACAAGACCAAAGCGAAGCGCTCCGGCTGTTGGTGAGAGCCAACGAGATGGCAAACGGGGGATCGGCTGGAGGGCGCTTGGTACACGAAATGGTACACAAACCCAAAACTAGCCGAGAAGCAAGACTCGCCAAGCCCCGCTAAGTGATTGTTTTCAAATGGTGCCGGCTGTCAGAATCGAACTGACGACCTTCCGCTTACAAGGCGGGTGCTCTACCAACTGAGCTAAGCCGGCTGTGCAAGGCGCGTGCCCCATGGGCCATCCCAAGAGGCACGCGACCCCGCATCCAATCTACTTCACGCGCTTGAGGGCGGGGCGAGGCGGCGGCGCATCGGGCGGCGGAGCCTCACCGTCTGAATCTTCGCTGCGGGTGGCCAAACGCAAGCCGGTGGAGGTCGACACCTCGCCCGATGCGAGCGAGGTGTCAGGCGCGGCTTCAGCACCGGCGTGGGTCAATTCTCCGGCCGAGGCCCCGACCGGGAAGGCCATGCCCTGGCCGTTTTCCCGCGCATAAATGGCCAAGACGCGCTCCACCGGCACACGGATCTCCCGCGCCACCCCGCCGAAACGCGCCTTGAAGGCGATCGTTTCGTTGCCCAAGTCCAGCCCCTGGGTCGCCTCATGGCTGAGGTTCAGGACGATCTGACCGTCGCGCACGTGCTCCATGGGCACCCGCACCGAGCCATCCACCGCCACCGCCAAAAAAGGCGTGTAGCCGTGGTCACTGCACCAGTGGTGCAGCGCCCGAATCAGGTAGGGCCGGGTGGACGGCAACTCGACGGTGGGGACCATCAGCGACGCATGACCTTTTCAGAGGGCGTCAAGGCTTCGATGTAAGCCGGGCGAGAAAAAATGCGTTCGGCGTACTTCAACAAGGGGGCCGCATTCTTGGACATGTCGATGCCGTAGTAGTCCAGGCGCCACAGCAATGGGGCAATGGCCACATCGAGCATCGAGAAGTCGTCGCCCAGCATGTACTTGTTCTTCAAGAAGATCGGGGCGAGTTGCGTCAGGCGGTCCCGGATCTGGCTGCGGGCCTTCTCCAGTTGCTTGTCGTTCGGCTTGGGGCCACCACTGCGGTTTTCCAAGATATTGACGTACGCGAACAGTTCCTTCTCGAAGTTGAGCAAGAAGAGTCGGACCCGAGCACGTGCGAGCGGATCGCCGGGCATGAGCTGCGGGTGCGGGAAGCGCTCGTCGATGTACTCGTTGATGATGTTCGACTCGTACAAGATCAGGTCGCGTTCGACCAAGATCGGCACGTCGTTGTACGGGTTCATCAAGGCGATGTCTTCGGGCTTGGCGAAGAGGTCGACGTCGCGGATCTCGAAATCCATGCCCTTTTCAAACAGGACAAAGCGGCAACGGTGCGAGTATGGGCAGGTGGTGCCCGAGTAGAGGACCATCATGGTGGTGGACTCCGGTCAGTCGAACAAATTCAAAACAAAACGCAGTGCGCATCGACGACGACACGCACTGCGCACGGCGCGAGGCCTGGCTTTACTTCACGTCCTTCCAGAACGCGGCATTCAGGCGCCAAGCCAGTACGGCAAAGATACCGAGGAAGATCAACACGCCCACACCCAAGCGGAAGCGTTGCGCCTGCATGGGCTCGGCCGTCCAGGCCAGGTAGGCCACGAGGTCGGCGACCGCGTTGTCGTACTCGGCTGGCGTCAACTTGCCGGGCTTGGTGACCGTCCATTCGCCCGTGAAAACGTGGGTGGTGTGGCCGTGCGACTCGATTTCCTTGAACACGGGCTGACGCTCGCCCTGCAGTTCCCACAGCACATGGGGCATGCCGATGGACGGGAAAGCCAGGTTGTTCCACCCGGTGGCCTTGGTGTCGTCTCGGTAGTACGAACGCCACAAGGTGTAGAGGTAATCGGCGCCACTGCCCTGGCCAGCGGCCGAGCGCGAACGAGCCACCATGGTCAGGTCGGGCGGCATGGCACCGAACCACTCCTTGGCCTGCTTCGGGTCCATGGCGATGCGCATGGTGTCGCCCACCTTGTCGCTCGCGAACAGCAGGTTGTCCTTGATCTGCTGCTCGGTCAGCCCAATGTCGCGCAGCTTGTTGTAGCGCTGGAACTGAGCGGAGTGGCAGTTCAAGCAGTAGTTGGCGAACAACTTGGCCCCGTTTTGCAAGGCCGCCATGTCGGTCAGCTTCTCCTTGGGGAAGCTGTCCCATGCCACACCACCACCGGCCGCCAAGGCCGACGTGGCCAACGCCCAACCGCAGAGCAAAGAGGCGAGGATTTTTTTCATTCGAATCGACTCCGGTCGGTCAGTGGGCAGCGAAGGTCACGCGGTCAGGCACCGGCTTGAATGCGCCGAGTTGGCTCCACCAGGGCATCAGCAGGAAGAAGCCGAAGTAAAACAGCGTGCCGACTTGCGATACCAAAGTGCCAGCGGTGCTCGGCGGTTGGATGCCCAGGTAGCCCAAGATCACGAAGAAGATCACGAACACCACGTAGACCCAGGTGTGCCCATCGGGGCGGTAGCGGATCGACTTGGCATGGCTCTTGTCCAGCCATGGCAAGAAGAACAAGATGATGACAGAGCCGCCCATGACCACCACGCCCCAGAACTTGGCGTCGTACCCGCCGAGCACGGCATCCATCAGCGGGTTGGCCAAGGTCACGCCAGCCCAGCCCAGCAGCACCTTGCCAACGCCAAAGGCGAAGAACAGCAGCGCCATCAAACCCCAATAGCCGGTCTTGACGATGGCCGGGAACGCCGAGCGGCGCACCGACACCCAACCCACCACCACGAAGAAGGCCCACAAGAAGGGCATGAAGTCCGAGGTGGTGGCGCGCAACATCGAATAGAACGGCGTGAAGTACCAGACCGGTGCGATGTGGGCCGGAGTTTTCAGCGGATCGGCCGGGATGAAGTTGTTGAACTCCAGGAAGTAGCCGCCCATCTCGGGCGCGAAGAACACGATGGCCGAGAACACCATCAGGAACAAGCTGACGGCGTAGATGTCATGCACCGTGTAGTACGGATGGAAGGGGATGCCGTCCAAGGGCTTGCCCGAGGCGTCTTTCTTGGCCTTGATCTCCACACCGTCGGGGTTGTTGGAACCGACGTCGTGCAACGCCAACAAGTGCGCCACCACCAAGCCCAGCAGCACCAGCGGGATGGCGATCACGTGGAAGCTGAAAAAGCGGTTCAAGGTGGCGTCGCTGACCACGAAATCGCCGCGGATGAAGAGCGACAGGGTCTCGCCGACGTAAGGAATGGCCGCAAACAGGTTCACGATGACCTGGGCCCCCCAGTAGCTCATCTGGCCCCAGGGCAGCAGATAACCGAAGAAGGCTTCCGCCATCAGGCACAGGAAGATCAAGCAGCCGAAGATCCAAACCAGTTCGCGAGGCTTGCGGTAAGAGCCGTACAGCAAGCCGCGGAACATGTGCAGGTACACGACCACGAAGAAGGCCGACGCCCCGGTGGAGTGCATATAGCGCACCAGCCAACCCCAGTCGACGTCTCGCATGATGCTGAGCTCGACGGAGCCGAAGGCCAGATTCGCATCGGGCTTGTAGTGCATCACCAAGAAGATGCCGGTGACGATTTGGATCACCAGCACCAACAGGGCCAAGGAGCCAAAGATGTACCACCAGTTGAAGTTCTTCGGGGCGTAGTACTCCGCCATGTGCACCCGGTAGGCATCGAACGCGGTGGGGAACCGGTTCTCCAACCAAGTCATGGTCTTGACGCCCATCGAGGCGCCCGCTGGCGCGTCCTTGAATTCGGCCATGTGAGCTCCTTAAGCCTTCTTGTCTTCGCCGATCAGCAGTTTGCTGTCGCTCAGGTACATGTGCGGCGGCACTTCGAGGTTGTCGGGAGCCGGCTTGTTCTTGAAGACGCGGCCGGCCATGTCGAAGGTCGAGCCGTGGCATGGGCAGAGGAAGCCACCCGCCCAGTCGTCGGGCAAGGAAGGCTGAGCGCCCGGCTGGAACTTGTCCGTGGGCGAGCAGCCCAGGTGCGAGCAAATGCCGACCGCCACGAAGAACTCCGGCTTGATCGAGCGGTGGGCGTTCTTCGCGTAGTCAGGCGTCGGGTAGGCCGTGCGTTTGCTGTCGGGGTCGGCCACCTGGGCGGTGGTTTTGGCCAACGCTTCCAACTGCTCGGGGGTGCGGCGGACGACCCAAACCGGCTTGCCGCGCCACTCGACCGTGATCTTCTCGCCCGGTTTCAACGACGAAATGTCCACTTCGACCGGCGCGCCGGCAGCTTTGGCGCGCTCCGACGGCGCGAACGTGCTGATGAAAGGCACCGCGACGGCCGCACCGCCTGCCGCACCGGCACAGCCGGTCGCGATCATCCAGGTGCGTTTGCTTTGATCCACAGCGTGGTCGCTCATGGGCATCCTTGGTGGTTTCTTTTAGGAGATGGGGGACGAGCGCCGAGGCTCCTCCTGGGGAAGCGGCCGGCATTCTAGCGTCAGGGTCCATGGGGGCCGGTCGGACTCAGGCGCCTCAGCGGCCGGGCTACGGGTAACTCGCAGGGACTGGAACGCACCCACGTTCGGAGAATGCAAGGCTTCGCATTCACCCAGAGACCTCATGAGCTTCCTCTCCGAATTCCGCGAATTTGCCGTCAAGGGCAACGTCGTCGACTTGGCCGTCGGCGTCATCATCGGGGGCGCTTTCGGCAAGATCGTCGATTCGCTGGTGGGCGACGTGATCATGCCGGTGCTGGGCAAGCTGGTCGGTGGCCTGGATTTCAGCAACTACTTCATCCCCCTGGCCGGTCAAACGGCGACGACGCTGGCAGAGGCCAAGAAAGCCGGCGCGGTGCTGGCCTACGGCAGTTTCCTTTCGGTGTTGCTGAACTTCATCCTTTTGGCCTTCGTCATCTTTTTGATGATCAAGCAGATCAACCGACTGAAGCGCGCCGAGGCTGCGCCCCCCCCGGCGGCACCGCAGACCCCGGAGGACGTGCTCCTGTTGCGCGAGATCCGGGATTCACTCAAGCGCTGACACCCTTTGCCCGCCTGAGGCATCATGAGAGGGTGGCACCGGGCTGCCCGCTCCTCTTGACCCCCAGGGCCTCGTGCCCCACGTTGTTGTCGCCATGGATTCCCATCTCCTGACTGGACTGCAGTCTTTGAGCCGCGCCTTCGAACTGGCGATGGCCGACGCCGCTGAAAGTGCAGGCCGGTTGGCCATGTCCGCCCTCAAGGTGGCCCGTCGCGACGAGATGCTGCTGACGCAAGGCCTGCTTCGGCAGCAAGCGGGCAGCTGCATCGGGCGTTTCGAGCAGAGCTTGAAGTCGCAGTGGGACCCGGCCCAATCCAGACCCAAGCTGAGCTTGAACACCGATTGGGACGAGTTGTCTCTGGTGGAAGAAGAGGCGGTGGACCAGTTGGTGGTGGCCGATCGCATCGGCATGGCGCTGTCTCACCATTGCGAATGGGAACTGCGAGCAGTCGAAGCGTTCACGGCGTCTTTGCTGGGCGATCCCAGTGCCGGTCCTGACAAGAACCCATTCCGCCCGGCCATGGTCGCAAGGGCGCTGCTGGCGGCGGTGGACAGCCTGACCGACCAAACCGGCATGCGCCAAACGCTGAGCGAGGAGTTGACCCGCGCTCTGGCGTTGCGCATGCCCACTTGCTACACGGAAATCGCCGCAACCTACCGCACCCAGGGGCTCAGGGCTCAGGATTTGCGAGCGGTGACCGAGCCGGGTGGACTTCGGGGGGGCGGAGGCCACCACAGCCGGCCCATGGCCATGGACCCGACGGAATCGAGTCACGCCCCCATCAGCGGCCCCGGCGGCTTGACGGTGCCCGGCGGCCTGGGGCCGCAGGGCTCTTCGAGCCACGGTGGCCCTTACGGCGCTGCCATGCTTGGGCACGTGGGGCCGCAGGTGATGGGGCTGCTGCGCCAGTTGCACATCGGTCAGGCGGCCCCTGTGCTGTCGCCGATGGCCTTGGGCGATGCCGGGCTGCCGCTGCCGACCAACTTGATCCAGCAGCACAGCACGGAGTTGCACCAGGCGGCCAGCACGCCGCTGGATCACATGGTGATCGACGTGGTGGGCGGCTTGTTCGACGCCATCCTGTCCGATCCCAAGGTGCCGCCCCAGATGGCGCGCCTGCTCGCTCGGCTGCAACTGCCGGTTTTGCGCGCGGCGCTGGGCGACACGAGCTTTTTTTCGATGCGCAAGCATCCGGTTCGGCGCTTCGTCAACCGCTTGGCATCGCTGGCATGCGCTTATGAGGACTTCTCACAGGATCCCGGGTTGGGCTTCCTGCAGCGCGTGGCTCCGCTGGTCGAGGAAATCGCCAACGGCGACTTCGAAAAGGTCAAGCTCTACGACGAGCAGTTGGATGCGCTCGAGGCCTTCGTGGCCGAGCAAAACCGCCTCGCCCTCCAGCGGGAAGGGCAGGATGCGGCGGAACTGCTCGCCAAGAAGGAAGCGCTGGCCCGGCAAACCTACCAGTACCAGCAGGAACTGGAGCGGGCCTTGGCCGACCTGCCGCTGCCCGATTTCCTGAAGCGATTCCTCAGCCGCGACTGGGGGCCGGTGATCGTGCATGCGGCCACGCAAGCGGGTGACGCCGAGGCCCAAGGCATGCGGCGCTTGGGCAAGGAATTGGCGCTGTCGGTGCTGCCCAAAGGCGGCAGCCCGCTGCGCCGGGAGTTCTTGTCCACACTGCCGGTGATGGTGCGGGCCGTGAACGAGGGCCTGGATCGCGTGGGCAGCCCCGAGGCCGTGCGCAAGCAGCTGTTTGTTGACCTGCTGCCGATTCACGCCGAGTCGCTCAAGCAGCCGGCGCTGTCACCGTTGGACCACAACCTGCTGGTCAAGCGCATCGAAGCCGCCTTCGGCTTGGCCGTGCCGGACGAAGCCGCCGCCGCGCGGGCCACGGCCACGCTGGACATCGACTTGGAGCAAGTTTTCGGGGCCGCTGGCGCCGAGGCGGTGGGCTTGCTCAGTGAAGCCGACGTCGCGTGGGATGGCACGGTGGACATCGTGCTCGAAGCCGATGGCGCCCCCGAGGCGGGCCCTCTGGCGGCAGTCGACATCGCCATCGACGGTTTGCCAGCCCCAGAGGCGCCGCCCGTCAGCCGCGGGGCCGCCCTGTTCGAGCAGTTGGAAGTGGGTTGCGTCTACCGCATGAACACAGGTGACTCCTGGCGCAAGGTGAAGCTTGCCCACATCAGCCAGGGGCGCAGCTTTTTCATCTTCAGCGAGGGGGAGAAGTACCCCAAGACCCTGACGATGACAGCGCGCATGCTCAAGCGGCTTTGCGAGAGCGAACGCCTGCGCGCTTACGAAAGCGCGCAGTTGCTGGAACGGGCCACGGCGCGGGCGCGCAAGCAGTTGGCGGCCCTGCTGCCGCCCACGACACCGGTCAAAGCGTGAGCTGACGCGCGAGCGACCAAGCGGCGGCGAAGCTGCGCGGATCGGCGCGGCCGGTGCCGGCGAGGTCGAACGCCGTGCCGTGATCGGGGCTGGTGCGCACCCAAGGCAATCCCAGGGTGAGGTTCACCCCCTCGTCCAAGCCCAGGTACTTGACGGGAATCAGCCCCTGGTCGTGGGTCATGGCCACCACGGCATCGAACTCGCCCTGGCGGGCTCGCATGAAGACGGTGTCGGGCGCGTGCGGGCCACTGACCTGCCAGCCCCAACCTTGCGCCACGCGCACGGCGGGCCCGATGATTTCGATTTCTTCGCGCCCGAACAACCCCCCTTCGCCCGCGTGCGGGTTCAAACCGGCCACGGCGACGCGCGGCTCACCCAAGCCGAACCAGCGTTGCAAGGCGGGGTGGAGCAGTCGGAGGGTGTCGAGCACGCGGGCCTCGGTGATGGCCTCACAGGCCGATCGCAAGGACTGGTGCACGGTGACGAGCACCACGCGCAACTCGGCGTTGACCAGCATCATCCGCACCTCGGGCACGCCGCACAGCGCCTGCAGCATTTCGGTGTGGCCCGGCACGTCGATGCCGGCCGCATGCAAGGCTTCCTTGTGCAGCGGGGCCGTCACCATGCCCCGACCTTGGCCGGCGGCGATGGCCCCGGCCGCGGCTCGAATGCAAGCCGCAGCCGCAGCGCCAGCCCGCGCGTCCACATGCCCCCACGCCAGACCGTTCAGGTCGGGCAAGTCAGGGGGCGTCCAGACCGGCAATGCGCCTGGCAGCGCAAGCTCGTCCGGGCGCTCGAGCACCGCCACCGGGCGCTGGCGTCCGCAGGCATGGAGGGCACGACGCATGACGGTCGGGCAACCCACGACCACCGCATCCCCCGCGGGCTGAGCGTCCCAGGCTCGCACGATGACCTCGGGGCCGATGCCGGCGGCATCGCCCATGGTGAGCAGCAGCGGCGGCTTCATGCGGGGTTGGGCAGGTCGATGAAGGTCCAGGCCAGGTCGAAGCGCTCGGCCAGGTGTTGCCCCAAGGCCTGCACGCCCCCACGCTCGGTGGCGTGGTGGCCGGCCGCCACAAAGGCCACGCCCGACTCGGCGGCCCAGTGCATCTGAGGCTCGCTGACCTCCCCGGTGACGAAGACATCGACGCCCGCAGCGATGGCCGCTTCGAAATAGCCCTGCGCCCCGCCCGTGCACCAGGCCACGCGCCGCAATGCGCGCCCGTCACCCGGCAAGACGAGCGGGACCCGACCCAATTCGCGGTCGATGTGTTGCGCCAAACCCGCCAAGTCCTGGGGCTCAGGCAAGCGGCCGAGCCAACCCAAGCCCTGTTCGCCGAACTGCCCCTCGGGCAACCAGCCCATGCGGCGACCCAACTGGGCGTTGTTGCCGAACTCCGGGTGGGCGTCCAGCGGCAGGTGGTAGGCGAACAGGTTGATGCCATGGACCATCAGCGAGCGCACGCGCTCGGCCAGCCAGCCCGTGAGCCGCCCATCCTGCCCGCGCCAGAACAAGCCGTGGTGCACCAGCACCGCGTCGGCCTGCTGCTCGATGGCGGCGTGGATGAGCGCACGGCTCGCGGTGACGCCGCCCACCCAGCGCGCGGTCGTGGCTTTGCCTTGGACCTGAAGGCCGTTGGGCCCGTAATCCTTAAACTGCGCGACCCCCAGCAGGTCGTTGAGGTAGTGGTCGATCTCGGACGTGCGGGTCACGGGGAATCCTTGAGCATGCTGCGACGTTGGTGGTTGATTTTTGCCCAGGGCTGCACCCTGGCCCTGGCGGCCTTGTTCGTCGTGCAAACGCTGCGGCCTGAATGGCTGCTCCGGCCGGCCCCGCCGCGCGCGACAGAAGCGACGATCCCACCCCCACCCGCCGTCGCTTTGCCACCGGCCAAGGGGCTGGCCGCCGCGGCCGAGCGGGCGGCACCCGCCGTGGTCTTGGTGCGCACCGCCGCGCCCGTCAACGCCTCGCTCCTGCCACGATGGCACCCGACACCGCCCGAGGGCCGGCAGGGCCTGGGTTCTGGCGTCATCGTGGACGCCGAAGGCCACATCCTGACCAACCACCACGTGGTGGCGGGCGCAGAGCGCATCGACGTGCAGTTGGCCGATGGGCGCGAGGCCACGGGCACCGTCATGGGCTCTGACCCAGAAACGGACCTGGCGCTGTTGCACATTGCTTTGGACAAACTGCCCGTGGCCACTGCGGGCAGCACGAAGACCTTGCGCGTGGGCGACCCGGTGCTGGCCATCGGCAACCCGTTCGGCGTGGGGCAAACGGTGACGTCGGGCATCGTCAGCGCGCTGGGGCGCAGCCAATTGGGCATCAACGTGTTCGAGAACTTCATCCAAACCGACGCCGCCATCAACCCCGGCAACAGCGGCGGCGCACTGGTGGACGCCGAGGGCCGCTGGGTGGGCGTGAACAGCGCCATCTATTCGCGCAGCGGCGGCAACCAGGGCATCGGCTTTGCCATCCCCGTGGAACTGGCGCTAGAGGTCGCCCAAGCCTTGAAGTCCGAGGGGCGCGTGCTTCGCGGCTGGATCGGCGTGCAGTCGCGCTCCATCAGCCCCGAATTGGCCGAAGCCCTGAAGCTGCCCGAGGGCCAAAAAGGGGTGCTGGTGAGCGCCGTGGTGGCCGACGCCCCGGCGGCCAAGGCTGGCATGGTGCCTGGGGATGTGTTGGTGGCGGTCGCTGGCCACGCCGTGAGCAGCCCCGAAGAATTGCTGCAACGGGTGGCGGCGCTCAAGCCCGACTCGACGGCACGGCTCGACGTCGAACGCGCTGGGCGAGCGCTGGCGCTGAACGTGCGGGTGGGCACGCGGCCGCTGCCCAATGCCCGCCGCCGTTGATCAGCGCTCGCTCGACTTGCCGCGCCCCAACATCACCGCGGCCCAAATGCCCAGCTCGTACAGGACGACGAGCGGGATGAAAAGCGCCAGTTGGGAGATCACGTCGGGCGGTGTCACGATGGCGGCCACGATGATGGCCGCCACGGCAAAGTAGCCCCGCCACTCCTTCAACTTGGCCACACTGACGATGCCCAGGGCCGCCAGCACCACCACGGCAATCGGCACCTCGAAGGCGATGCCGAACACCAAGAACAGCGTGAGCACGGTGCCGAAGTACTGCTCGATGTCTGGCGCGACCTGGATGGACTGCGGCGCCACCAGCACGATGAACTTGGACATGGCCGGCAGCACGAGGAAGTAGCAAAAGGCCACGCCCGCAAAGAACAGCAAGGTGCTGGACACCACCAGGGGCAGCACGAAGCGCTTTTCGTGGGAGTACAGGCCTGGCGCCACGAAGGCCCAGACTTGGTAGAGCACGTAAGGCAGGGAGAGCAGGAAACCTCCCATCAACGTGATCTTGAGCGGCACCATGAAGGGCGCAAACGTGCCGGTGGCGATGAGCTTGGTGCCACCGGGCAGTGCTTGGCTCATGGGCAGGGCCAACAGGTCGTACAAGCCGCCGGGGGAAGGCCAGATGCAGAGCAGGCCGAAGCCGATGCCGATGGCCACCAGAGCGCGGATGAGGCGGTCGCGAAGCTCGACGAGGTGTTCGACGAAGGGCTGCTCGGTGCCGGCCAGTTCGTCGTCGGGGTCGGGCTGGGCGCTCATCGGGGGGTCTTGGGTCGGTGGCGGGCCACGCGGGCGGCGCCCGACTGGACCTGCCGCTTGATGCCTTGGCGCTGCTTGAACCACTGCGGCACGTTGCTGCGGCGCACCCGCCAATTCTTGCGGGGCTTCTTGTACGGGGTGGGCTGCCAGCTGGGGTCGGCCGTCCAGTTGTCGGTCAAGCCGGCTTGGGCCTCTTGGAAGGTGCCGTGCAGCGTTTCTGACACTTCGCCGGCGGCTTCTTGGAACTGCTGCCGGGCTTTCGCCAGCTCTTCCATCTCCATCGAGCGGCTGACCTCGGCCTTGACATCGGACACGTAGCGGCGTGCCTTGCCCAACAAGTGGCCCACCGTGCGGGCCACCTTGGGCAGCTTTTCGGGACCGATGACGATGAGCGCCACCGCGCCGATCAGCGCGAGCTTGTCCAGACCCAGGTCAAGCATGGGTGCTCATCCACCGCAAGTCGGGGTTCAGGAGTTGCTCTTCTCTTTGGCCTGCACGTCGACCGTGTTGGCGTCGGCGGCTTGCGTGATCCGCTGGTTCGGGTCGTTCGGGGGCGTGGCGTTTGTATTGCCGCCGTCCTTCATCCCGTCTTTAAATCCCTTGATGGCAGAGCCAAGGTCAGACCCGATGTTCTTCAGCTTCTTCGTTCCAAAGACCAAAACGACGATCACCAAAACGATCAACCAATGCAAACCGCTACCGAATCCCATGTCTGACTCCTAGAACGCCGTTTGATTCTAGTTGTGCAAGATGTCTGCCGTATTTCTTAAGTGGTCATCCCCTAGCCCAAGGGCGCGGTCCGCCCATGACGTGCATGTGCAGGTGCATGACCTCCTGCCCCCCGTCCCGGCCGGTGTTGATGACGGTGCGGAAGCCGCCGGTCACGCCCATCTCACGCATGAGCTTGGGCGCCAGCACCATCATGCGGCCGGCCAGGGCGGCGTGCTCATCGGTCAGTTCGGCATGGCTGACGATGTGGGCCTTGGGCACGATGAGCAGATGAACCGGGGCCCACGGGGCGATGTCGTGAAAGACGATGAGTTCGTCGTCTTCGTAGACCTTGCGTGACGGAATGGTGCCGGCGGCGATCTTGCAAAAAATGCAATTCGGGTCGTGGCTCATGGCTGGTTCTCCGGTCGGGAAGCGAATTCGGCGAGGCCGGACAGGCCCTCGCGCCGGGCGAGTTCGGCCAAGACCGCCTCCGGGCGAACGCCCAGCTCGGCCAGCGCCAGCAAGCTGTGGAACCACAGGTCGGCGGCCTCGTAGGTGAGCTTGTCGGCGTCGCCGTCCTTGGCGGCCATGACGAATTCGGTGGCCTCTTCGCCCACCTTCTTGAGCATGGCATCCAAGCCCTTGGCGGCCAGCTTGGCCACGTAGCTGCTGGCGGGGTCGGCGCTGGCGCGCCGCGCCGCGATGGTGTCGGCCACGCGGGCCAGCACGGTGTCGTTCATCGGTACACCTTTTCGGGGTCAACGATGACGGGCTCCACGGCCTGCCAGTCGTCGCCGTCCAGTTGCAGGTAAAAGCAGGAATGCCGGCCGGTGTGGCAGGCCACGCCGCAGCCCTCGTGCCCTTGCTGCGTCACCTTGAGCAGGACGACGTCTTGGTCGCAGTCCAGGCGGATGTCGTGCACGGTTTGCACGTGGCCGCTTTCCTCGCCCTTGTGCCACAGGCGCTGACGGCTGCGGCTCCAGTAAACGGCTTGGCCGCGCGCCCAGGTTTGCAGCAGCGCCTCGCGGTTCATCCAGGCCACCATCAGCACGTCGTTGCTGCCCACTTCTTGGGCGATGGCCGGCACCAGGCCACGCTCGTCCCAGGCCACTTGGTCGAGCCAAGCGGGTGGGGTGGGAGGGGCGTCATGGTGCGTGGGGCCAGGGTGATTCAGCTCGTGAGCCAGCCAACGCAACACGGGCACGGTGCCGGGCAGCACGGGCCAGACGGTGGCGGGCAAACGCTGCCACGCCATGCGCTGACCTTCGCGCATGTGCAAATCGCCCGACCACTCGCGCACGGTCAGGAAATGCAAGCGCACACGGGCGTGCGGGTACTCCACCACCTCGACGCGCCAGGGGGCGGTGGCGCCGATGGTGATGCCGAGTTCTTCATGCAGTTCGCGGCGCAGCGCAGCATCGGCGTCTTCACCAGGCTCGAACTTGCCGCCCGGGAACTCCCAGTGCCCTGGGTAGACCTTGCCTGGCGGACGCGAGGTGAGCAGGAATTCATCGGGGCCGCGGCGCAGCACGCCCACGGCAACGTCGGTGATCGGAAGGTCGTTCATGCGGTCTGCCCGGCCACATCCCGGGCGAATTGGTAGGCCACGCGGCCGCTGCGCGAGCCACGCTCCAGCGCCCAAACGAGGGCGGGTTGGCGCAGCGCCTCCAGCCGTCCCTCGGGCACGCCCATGGCAATCAGCCATTGGCGGGCGATGGCCCAGTACTCGTCCTGGCTGAAGGGGTAGAAGCTGATCCACAAGCCGAAACGCTCGGACAACGAAACTTTTTCTTCCACGGTCTCGCCGGGGTGGATTTCGCCGTCGGGGCCACGACCGCGTGCCTCGAGGTTGTCGCGGAAATGCTCGGGCATCAGGTGCCGGCGGTTGCTGGTAGCGATCAGCAGCACGCGCTCGCTGGCGGCCGAAACGGTGCCGTCCAACGCGCTCTTGAGGCTCTTGTAGCCGGCGTCGCCGGCTTCAAAGCTGAGGTCGTCGCAGAACACGACGAAGCGCTCGGGCCGCTGGGCCAGGGCATCGAGCACCTCGGGCAGGTCGGCCAAATCGTTGCGGTCGATCTCGACCAAGTGCAGCGCCGGCCAGGCATTGAGGCCAGCCTTGACCAGCGAGCTCTTGCCGGTGCCCCGTGCGCCGCTGAGCAGCACGTGGTTGAAGGAGCGCCCTTGGGCGAACTGCGCCAGGTTGCGGGCGAAGCGCTCGCGCTGGGCGTCGATCTCGCGCAAGTCCTCCAGCCGAAGGGGACTCAGGCGCTGCACCGGCTCGAAGCGAGCGGGCCGGCCGCGGTAGCGCCAGGCGCGGGCTTCGCCCTCGGGAGGATGCAGGGTGGGGGCGCGTCGGCCCAGGGCCTCGACGGCCTGGATGAGGCGCAGCAGCAGGTCGTCGTTCACAGCCAGCGGGCCTGGATGTCCCAGTGTTCGGTGGGTCGGTCGCGGAAGCCCGAGCGCACGAAGCGCAGCAGACGCCCTTGCGCGTAAGCCATGAGCACGGCGGCCTGGGCTTGGGCGTCCACGGTGGGCGTGAGGGTGTTGGCGTCGGCCTCACGCAGCCACTGCCTCAGGCTGGATTCGAGACGTTCGAACAAGTGGTGGATGCGAACGGTCAGCCGCTCGTGTTCCAGGGCCAGCGCATCGCCCACCATCACGCGGGCCATGCCGGGGTTGCGCTCGCCGAACTGCAACACCGCGCCCACCAGCTTGCGCGACCGCTCGGGGGCCGGCAGGGCCTGATCGCCGATTTGGGTGGCCAGCCCGAACAGGCTGTCTTCGATGAAGGCGATGAGGCCTTCGAACATCTGCGCCTTGCTGGCGAAATGGCGGTACAGCGCGGCCTCGCTCAGCTGCAACCGCTCGGCCAACAAGGCCGTGGTGACGCGCTCGCTACCCTCGAGCATCTGGGCCAAGGTTTGCAGGATTTGCAGCTTGCGCTCGCCCGGGGCGAGGCGGACGCGGACGGCGGTCGCCTCGTTCATGGCCAAGGCCCGCAGGGCCGCCCCAAGGGCGTCGCGGCCCCCTCGGGGGGGTGGAGCCGGACGGGCGGGCATCGCCCGCCAGCCTGCGGAACGGTCGGGCCGCTGGCCCGACGCGGCCTGCAAGGCGCGTACCGGAGGGAGACCGGGGGCGTCATCCGACGCCCGCAGGGCCGCCCCAAGGGCGTCGCGGCCCCCTCGGGGGGTGGCGACCGGAGGGAGACTGGGGGCCTCATTTGCTGCGGATCATCGTGCCGTAGGCCTGGTCGCTCAGCACCTCCAGCAGCAAGGCGTGCGGCACGCGGCCGTCGATGATGTGCACCGCGCGCACACCGGCGCGGGCCGCATCCAAGGCCGAGGCGATTTTGGGCAGCATGCCGCCGCTGAGGGTACCGTCGGCGAACATGTCGTCGATCTGGCGGGCGCTCAGGTCGGTCAGCAGTTGGCCTTCTTTGTCCAGCACGCCCGGGGTGTTGGTCAGCATCACCAGCTTTTCGGCTTTCAACACCTCGGCCAGCTTGCCAGCCACCACGTCGGCGTTGATGTTGTAGCTCTCGTTTTGCTTGCCGAAGCCCAGAGGCGAGATGACCGGGATGAAGGCGTCGTCTTGAAGGGCCTTGACCACGCTGGGGTCGATGGACTCGATGTCGCCCACCTGCCCGACATCGTGTTCGATGCTCGGGTCCTTCTGGTCGACCATCTTGAGCTTCTTGGCGCGGATCATGGCGCCATCCTTGCCCGTCAGCCCCACGGCCTTGCCGCCGGCTTGGTTGATGAGGCCGACGATCTCCTGTTGCACCTCGCCGGCCAGCACCCATTCGACGATGCCCATGGTCTCGGCGTCGGTCACGCGCATGCCTTGGATGAAGGTGCCCTTCTTGCCCAGGCGGTTGAGCGCGTTTTCGATCTGCGGGCCACCGCCGTGCACCACCACAGGGTTCAAGCCGACGAGCTTGAGCAGAACCACGTCCTCGGCAAAGTCTTGCTGCAGGGCCGGGTCGGTCATGGCGTTGCCGCCGTACTTGATGACGATCGTCTTGCCGTGAAAGCGTTGGATGTAGGGCAGCGCTTGGCTGAGGATCTCGGCCTTTTCGCGGGGGGCGATGTGGGTGACGTCGGGCGCTTGGGTCGAGGAGCTCATGGCGGCGTGCAGGCAGAAAAACGCTGGCGGCCATTCTAGGGAGCGGGTCCCGGCGCGGCTTTCGCGACTGCCACAGCAAGCCTGCGTGGACGGAGCCGGCGCCGGCCGTCCCCCACGGGAGAATGCCGCCCATGCGCCACACCCCCTGCCCCTGCCTGCCCACCCACCCCCAGCCGCTGTGCACCCGGAGCCGGCGCGGGTGAAGGCGCTTGTGCAGCGCGTGAGCGAAGCCAGCGTCACCGTGGACGGGGCGGTGGTGGGCGCCATCGGGCCGGGGCTGCTGGCGCTGGTTTGCGCCGAGCCCAACGACACCCCCAGCACCGGGGCGCGTTTGCTGGCCAAGGTGCTCAAGCTGCGCGTGTTCGCCGACGAAGCCGGCAAGATGAATCGCAGCCTGCAAGACGTGCAGGGTGGCCTGCTGTTGGTGAGTCAGTTCACCTTGGCGGCCGACACGCGGGGGGGCAATCGGCCCAGCTTTGCGGGTGCCGCCCCACCCGAGCAAGCGCGACGCCTGTGGGAAGCGCTGCTGGAGGACGCTCGGCGCTTGCACCCCGTGGTGGCCGCCGGCGTGTTTGGGGCCGACATGAAGGTGGCGCTCGTGAACGACGGGCCCGTGACCTTGCCACTTCAAATGGACTGAGTGCTTGTGGACGGCACCTTGATGCACCGTCACCCACCTCGCCCCTTGGCCTGGGCGTCGCGGCTTTGGCGTTGGTTGGTGGCCCTGGCCTTGCCCCTGGGGCTGGTGGCCTTGGTGCAGTGGGGGTCGCTGCTGCCGAACGACGACCCTCGCCTGGTGCAGCTGTCGCATTGGCGCTCGGTCTCCAGCCCGGACGCCCTGCCGCCGCCCAGCTTGACCGATGGCGAAGCGACCCCCATGCCGCTGCGGCGCTTCTCCAAGGAAGACGAGGTGCTTTGGCTGGAGGCCGATGTGCGCGCCCAACCGCAACCGGGCGAGGTGTGGGCCCTCAGCCTGGAGTACCGACCGCACGTGCGCGTCTTTCTGGATGGCGTGTTGCTGGCCGATGCCGACAACGACGCCCACATCGACCCCAAGAAGCGGCACCTGTTGGTCGGCATGCGCTGGCTGCAGATCCACCTGCCGGCAACCATGTTGCAAAGCGGTGAGCACCGCCTGCAATTGCGGCTGGCGGCACCCGCTCAGCTGCCGGCCGGCCTGAATGAACCCGTGATGGGCCCGAGCGACGCCGTGCATGCACGGGACAACGCCCGCGAGCGCTGGCAAACGCTGCGCGGCCTGACCGCCGGTGGCGCGCTGCTGGCCGCCCTGTTCCTGGGCTTCGTGGGCTGGGTGCGCCGTGACGAGCCGCTCTACCTGCTCAGTGCGGCCCACGTGGCCCTGCTGGGCCTGCTGCTCACGCCCTATGTGCTGGCGCAGCAACCGATCCCCACGCCCTACTGGCGCATGCTGCTGGACGCCGTCGACCTGGTGGCCAAGGCCCTGCAAGTGGCCGTGGTGGCGCATTGGGCTGGCTTGTGGAGCCCTCGGCTGTGGCGCTGGCTGGCCGGTGTGCTGGCTGTCGCTCTGCCCATCGACCTGTGGGCGGCCTACCAATCGCTGGCTTGGAGCGACTTCAGCCACCCTTGGCCTTGGTGGGCCTTGGGGGTGCGGGCCGCGCTGCTGAGCCTGGCGCT
Source organism: Inhella sp. (assembly GCF_027532025.1). Lineage (GTDB taxonomy): Bacteria > Pseudomonadota > Gammaproteobacteria > Burkholderiales > Burkholderiaceae_C > Inhella. Next base: position 19,084 of record NZ_JAPZSY010000097.1, read on the forward strand.
GGGCCTGGCGCTGCACAGCCTGGGCCGGCGCCCCAGCGTCGCCCAATGGGGCAACGCCATGCTGGTGGGCTTGTCGGCCTTCACTTGGGCGTGGGTGAGCCTGGCCTCGTTGGCCTTGCGCGTGCCCATGGTGGACGCCAACACCCTGGCGCACGCCGGTTGGGTGGTTTGGGTGGTGCTGATGCTGCAGCGCCATTTCGTGACCAGCGCCCGGCGCGAGAAGGCCCTGCGCCAAGACTTGGCCGCCGAGCTGGAGCAGCGCACCCGCGCTCTGGAGGAGGCCTACACGGCCAAAGCGCGGGCCCAGCGCGAACAAGCGGCGGGCGAACAGCGCCAACGCTTGCTGCAAGACTTGCACGACGGCCTGGGTGCGCGGCTGCTCACGCTGCGCCTGCAAACCGGCGAGCTGACCCCAGCGGAGTTGGCCCAAGGCATCGACGAGTGTTTGCTGGAAATGCGCCTGTCGGTCGACACCCTGAGCGAAGAGCAAGGCGACCTCGGCGTCCTGCTGGGCAGCTGGCGGCACCGAGTCGCCGGCATGCTGCGCAGCGCGGGACTCGAGATGGAGTGGCAGGTGGCCGAAGCGCCCGTGCTGCCCTGCCTGCGCGGCAGCGGGGCCTTGGAGCTGGTGCGCCTGCTGCACGAGGCCCTGACCAACACCGTGCGCCACGCCCGGGCGCGGCGCATCATCGTCGGCACCGAGGGCGACGCCACCCACATCACCCTATGGTGGGTGGACGACGGCCAAGGCATCGACCCGAGTGCCGTGCCCGGCACCGGCCGACGCAGCATGGCCGCCCGCGCCCAACGTTTGGGGGGCACGCTGGCGTTTCACAGCCCCGCGCCGCGCATGTGGTTGCCCCAGGGGCGGGGCATGGCGTTGGTACTGCGCCTGCCGCGGGCCTGATCAGTCGTCGTCGGTCCAGCGAGCCAGGCGGCGCTTGACCTCGTCCAAGAACCGGCGCTGATCGGCACCACTGCGCACCTCAAAGACGTCCCAATCGGGCGTGCGCAGGCTCAGGCGCCTTGCCAAGCGCAACGCGATGGCCCCGTCGTTCACGGTGAACTCGATCGCACGTCGCCCCTGGCGCTCGAAGCCGCCAGCGCGCAAAGTGAGGCCGAGGTCCCGCAGGCTGCGCTGCATCTGAACCGAAGCGGCTTCGGCATTGAAAGGCGGTGGGGTCAGGGCCCAGGTTTCGTTGGCGTCGTCCATGCAGGGCATGGTAGCCAGGCGGGCCGCCGAAGGGTGCCGCCCCGCACAGCCTGCTAGGCTCTTCGTGAACCGTTGGATCCGACCGCACCGAAAGGAGTCATGGCATGACCGACCCCCTCTCAGCCCTCGTGGATGCCGCACTGGCCGACGAGCATGACCTGGACGACGCCCTGGACCAACTCGACGCCGCGGTACTGGCCCGCCCACTGGACCCCAGCCTGAGGCGACTTCGCCTGCGCCTGAACGATGCCGCTGGATACCGCGCAGCACAAGTCGAGGATTACAGGGCGCTTTGTGGAATCGACCCCACGGACCGAGACGCCGCGCTCACCTTGTGCCGCATGGAGTACCGCTGGGCCTGGTTGTTGGCGGCGCCCGAGAACGACCACGACAGCGACCACGACCACGACAGCGAGGAAGTTGACGACGAGGCCGCGGCCCGAGCTGTGCAAGCGGTTGAGGACGCCGCCGGGCAGCGCTTGCTGGCGCTGACGCAAGAGCACCTCGCGGATGCCGATTGGATGGCGAACCTGCTGTGCGCTTGGCCCGAACTGCCGCTGGCCGCCAACATCGTCGCCCGGTTGCGCCTGACCCTTCAGGCCCGAGCAAGTCAACCGCAGCACCCAGGGCTGCGGCATGCCGAGGCCCTGGCCTGGCTGGATTTCGCAAGAAGCGAGCCCACCATCGAATCAACGCCCGACCAGCCCCCCATGGGCATGACCATCGGCCCCCATGGGGAACTCACGGACGCCTTGGCCGCCGAACGTGCACTGGCGGCCATGGACGCAGCGCCGCCCTCGGCGACTCTGGCCGAAATGAGGGCCGAACTCGAACAGAGCCTTTGCCGTTTCGCGACTGCCGCTGCGGCCTGGGATGCTGCCGCCGCGCTCTGGCGAGACGCATCGAACGCGGCGACGGACGAGTCCGACGCCGCCCCAGACCGTGCCGCTGAGGCCGAGCGCCGTGCAAGCCTGTGCCGCGCAGGCCGCGCAGCCTTGGTGGCGAGTTCGGTGGACGAACTCGACGACCTGATGTCGGCCCTGGAAGTGCCTGCGACAGGCGTCGACCTGCCAGAGGGGGCCCAGGCGCTCTTGACCCAACTGCAGTCGCAGCGCCGCGAACGCATGGCGGGCCTGCGCAGCGAGATCGAGTCCCTTCGCCCGGCCCTGACCGCCACGGCGGCCGAGCCTGATGGCGCCGAACTGGAGGCCAAAGCGCTAGCCATCGCCGCGCAGATCTTGGGCGCCGTGCCCACCCAACGCATGGAATGGGTACCGCATGACGGTACGGCGTTGGACCCCCGCCTGCTCGCCGCACAGGCCCGTTGGCGTGCATTGGGTCTCCTCTTCCTGGGCTGGACCGAAGTGCCGCTCTACTCCATGCTTCTCGGCGCACCAACCGTGGGCGGCCTTTGGACCACCGCCGACCACGGCACCGTGCTGCTGCACATCGCGACCCTCCACCTCGAAACGGTGGACCTGGAGACCGAGTTGGACGACGGCCGGCAATTCCTCACCTCCCTGGGCCGGGGTCAAAACTTCATGAGCTCAGGCCCACGGGTGGACACCTTGCACCTCGATCTCGACGCCGACATGGCCGAGGTCCTTGCGCTGCACTCAGCGCGCGTCGCGCTGGCAGGGGGCGGGGTGGCGATGCGGCCGGTGCGATCGATCCCGGACCTGGAGGCCATGCTCGAGCGACAGCGTTTGGCCAAACTCGCGTGGCGCCGCGAGACGGGCCTGAGCGAATTCGAAGCCCTGGGCGTGCCGGTCGAGCCCTCGGAGCAGTTCGCACCGCGCTTGACATCGGCCGTGCGCAAGCTGCTAAAAACAACGCGAATCTAGGGTGAGACTCGGTCAACAGCCACCCCTGGGGTGCGCCCTTGCGCAGGGGTGCGCGCGCAGCGCCGGCCGCGGCGGCGCGGTCGGCCTCCTGCTGGCCCTGGGAGTCTGCGCGGCGGCCCCGGACACGAATGCCGAAGGCTTTCACTTTGAGCACAAGGACTGGGAACTGGCCTGCGACAACACCGGCACCTGCCGCGCGGCCGGCTACCACGCCGATGAGGCCGACCTGCAGGTCTCGGTGCTGCTGACCCGATCGGCCGGGCCTGGCACGACCGCCACCGCATCCGTGATGCTCGGCGACTACCAGCAACACCCCGAGGTGACGAAGCTGCCGGCCTCGGCCACCTTGACGATGTGGATCCATGGCCGCTCGTTGGGGCCAGTTCGGCTGGAGGGTGGCTCCCTGACGGGCCACCTGAGCCCGGCTCAAACCCAAGCCCTGATCGCCGCCTTGCCGCGGGCGAGCAGCCAAATCGCGTGGCGGCACGGGCGGACCGAGTGGGTGCTGTCCGACCGAGGCGCCAAGGCCGTCCTGCTCAAGATGGACGAGGCCCAAGGGCGGCTGGGCACGGTCGGAGCCTGGGTGGCGCGCGGCGAACGGGACGAACGCCAGGTGCCCGGCCCCCGCCAAGCCCCCCGCGTCACCGCTGCCGCCCTGCCCCCGACGACCGACGCCGACCGCATCTGGCCCCAGCGCCAAGGCCCGGCACTGCTGGCCGCACTGCGCGCGAACGTGAAAGCCACCGAGGCCAACTGCGACCGGCTGCTGGACCAAACCCCCGATGAGTGGAGCGTCACCCGCCTCACGGCCCATCGGTTGCTGGTGAGCACGCCCTGCTGGCTGGCGGCGTACAACTTCGGCTCGGGGGCCTGGGTCGTGCAGGATCGTCCGCCCTACCAAGCGACGCTGGTCACCGATTCGGCCTCGGACGCATCGGACGGCGAAATCACCGCCAGCCACAAAGGCCGCGGCCTGGGCGACTGCTGGAGCAGCGAATCCTGGGTCTGGGACGGCCAACGCTTCGTGCGCACCGGCGCCCATTCCACCGGCCAATGCAAATTCATCACCGCCGGCGGGGCCTGGCAACTGCCCACCTGGGTCACGCGCTGATCGCGCAGCAAGCTGGCGGGGCCCACATCGACCGCCAAGGCCCGAGCGCCCGAGCAAGTCGGCCATCCGCTCGGTGTCCATGGCTGTGCCCCCCAACGTCGGCTGCCCCGGCTTGCGACCCGGCGGCAGCAATGCCAGCAGCCGGCAGGGATGGCTGCCTCCCGCGCGAAGCGTAGTGCGCCCTGGTTGGACCACGTTCGGCGGGGCGAGCTGGCGCGCAAGGTAGGCCGATATCGCACGGCTGCTGGCGGGACTTCACGGAAAAGCGCCGGTGGCGCGGGTGGCAGCGGCTCCAGCACCCCCAAAACGAGGCCGATCAACCCTGCCAACCAAGCCGACATCCCGATCTCCCTGGGTTTCCCGGTCAGGCCGAAACGGCCGCCGCGCTGGGCAAACGGATGACGAACTCCGCGGCGCGGAAGTCTTGCCCTTCGTCGGCCGAACTGC
>NZ_JAPZSY010000050.1 GCF_027532025.1 Inhella sp.
GCGCCGGCGCGGCCACCTGGGTGTATGTTGCCAATGCCGACAGCCAGGACATCTCGGTGATGCAGCTGGACCGCGCGGCGGGTGCCCTCAAGCCGGTGGCCACCGTGCCCGTGGGTGGCACGGCCATGCCCATGGTCGTGAGCCGTGACAGGAAATTCCTCTACGTGGCGCTGCGCTCGCAGCCGTTTCGTGTCGTGACCTTCGCCATCGACGGGGCCACGGGCGGCCTGAAGAAGCTGGGCGAGTCCACGCTGGCCGACAGCATGGCCAACATTGACCTCGACCCGACCGGCAAGTGGCTGTTCGCCGCCTCGTACGGCGGCAACAAGATCACCGTGAACAGCATAGGCGCCGACGGCGTCGTGGGTGCGGTGCAGCAAATCGTCAGGACCGCGCCCAATGCGCATGCCGTCCATGCCGACGCTTCGGGCAAGTACGTTTTTGCCACCAGCCTGGGTGGCGACAACCTTTCGAGCTGGAGGTTCGACCTGGCGACCGGTGTGCTTTCGGCCAACGACCCCGCGCTCATCAACGTCGCCCCGGCCAAAACCGGCCCGCGCCACTTTGTGTGGGACAAACCGCAAAAATACGTTTACCTGATCAACGAGCTGGACGGCGGCGTGGACGTGTTCAGCTATGACGCCGGCAAGGGCGCGATGAACCATCTGCAGCGCAGCACCGTCGTGCCGCCGGGCTTTGCCGGCAAGGTCTGGGCGGCCGATCTGCAGATTTCGCCGGACGGCAGATTCCTCTACGGCTCCGAGCGCACGTCGAGCACGCTGACCACCTTCAAGGTCGACCCTGCCACGGGCCGGATCGCGGTGGTCGGCCAGACGCCAACCGAGAAGACTCCGCGCGGTTTCGCAGTGGACTCGACCGGCCGCTTCCTGATTGCGACCGGCCAGGACTCGCACGGCGTGTCGCTGCATGCCATCGACCCCGCCACCGGCCTGCCGGGCGCGGGCAAGAGCCAGCCTGGCGGCAAGAACCCGAACTGGGTCGAGATCGTGGACTTCTGATGACTGCACCCGTGAGCCGCCCGCCGCTTTACATCCGCATGCACGATGCGGACAACGTCGCCATCGTCGCCAATGACGGCGGCCTGGCGCCGGGCGTGGTGTTTGCCGACGGCCTGACGCTGGTCGACCGCGTGCCGCAAGGCCACAAAGTGGCGCTGGTCGATTTGCCCAAGGGCGCGGCGGTGCTGCG
>NZ_JAPZSY010000026.1 GCF_027532025.1 Inhella sp.
GGCATGGTCGATCCCCGCCACCCCCTCGTGGTGCTGGCCACCCGGCTGCCCTGGACCGCGATCGAAGCCAGCCTGGCGCCGCTGCTGGCGCGCAAGCCCAGCAGCCGTACCGAAGTGGCCGACCAGGACCTGTTCGGCCCCACGCTGGTGCTGGCCGGCGCCCAGCCCTCCAACGCCGGCCGCCCCCGCCTGCCCACCCGGCTGATGGTCGCGCTGCTCTACCTCAAGCACAGCTTCAACCTCAGCGACGAGGAGCTGTGCGAGCGCTGGAGCGAGAACGTCGTCTGGCAGTTCTTCTCAGGCATGACCTATTACGAGCCGCGCTGGCCCTGCGATCCCACCCACATCGGGCGCTTTCGCCGCCTACTCGGCGAGGCCGGCGTCGAGCAGTTGCTCAAGACCACGATCGAGGCCGCCGTGGCGCTCAAGGCGGTTAGGAAGGACGAGTTCGAACGCGTCATCGTCGACAGCACCGTGCAGGAGAAGGCCATTGCCCACCCCACCGACAGCCGGCTGCTGGAGGTGGCGCGCGCCAAGCTCGTGCGCGTGGCCCGCAGCCTGGGCCTCAAGCTCAAGCAGACCCATGAGCGCGAGGGCAAGACGCTGCGGCGCCGCGCCGGCGGCTACGCCCACGCCAAGCAGTTCCGGCGCTTGAAGCGCGTACTGCGTCGCCAGCGCACGATCCTGGGCTGCGTGCTGCGCGAGCTGCGCCGCAAGATGGCCGGGCTGGAACAGGCCGCACAAGAGCGCCTGGCCCCCTGGCTGGAACGCGCCGAACGCATCCACACCCAGCGGCCGCAGGATAAGAACAAGCTGTACGCGCTGCACGCCCCCGAGGTCGAGTGCATCGGCAAGGGCAAGGCCAGGAAGCCCTACGAGTTCGGCGTCAAGACCAGCTTGGCGGTGACGCACCGCAGCGGCCTGATGGTGGGCGCGCGCAGCTTCCCCGGCAACCCCTACGACGGGCACACGCTGGCCGCGCAGATCGAGCAGACCCACGCCTTGACGCAAGACCTGAACGTGCAGGTCAAGACGGTGGTGGTGGACCTGGGCTATCGCGGGGTGGATGCCGAGCTGCCCGGCATCGAGCTGCTGCACCGCGGCAAGACCAAGAGCCTGACCCCCAAGCAGCGCGGCTGGCTCAAGCGCCGCCAGGCGATCGAGCCCGCCATCGGGCATCTGAAGCAGGATCACGGCCTGCAGCGCTGCTGGCTCAAGGGCAGCGAGGGCGACGCGCTGCACGCCGTGCTGTGCGCCGCCGGCTACAACCTGCGCTGGCTGCTGCGCGCGATCGCCCAGATGGGGCTCAGGGCGGTGTTTTTTGCGCTGCTCGCCCGCTCAGTGCACCGCGCATCGGCGCTATGGGCAGCGTTACGGGCCGCTG
>NZ_JAPZSY010000120.1 GCF_027532025.1 Inhella sp.
GTCGTTGACCACCTTGGCTTTGTCAGCGCCGAAGAACAGGATGTCGCCATCCTGGGCGCCGGTGCGCTTCAGGATCTCGGCGATCGCCGCGTCGTTCAGGTTTTTGACGATGGGCGACTGCAGGCCGTCGCGGCCCTTGGCCACCTCGTTGACCTTCACCCAGGCCAATCCCTTGGCGCCGTAGATCTTGACGAACTCGGTGTAGGCGTCGATCTCGCCACGGCTCATCTCGCCGCCACCGGGCACGCGCAACGCCACCACGCGGCCACCGGGGGTGGTAGCTGGGCCGCTGAAGACCTTGAAGTCGACGTCCCTCATCACCTCGGTCAGCTCGGTGAACTCGAGCTTCACGCGCAGGTCGGGCTTGTCCGAGCCGAAGCGGAACATCGCGTCGGCGTACTTCATCACCGGGTAGTCACCCAGTTCGACGTTCATGGCCTTGCGGAACACGTGGCGGATCATCCCTTCGAACATCGAGCGAATTTCCTCTTCCGTCAGGAACGAGGTCTCGATGTCGATCTGGGTGAACTCGGGCTGGCGGTCGGCGCGCAGGTCCTCGTCGCGGAAGCACTTGGTGATTTGGTAGTAGCGGTCGAAACCGGCCACCATCAAGAGCTGCTTAAAGAGCTGGGGCGACTGCGGCAGCGCGAAGAACTGGCCGTCGTGCACGCGGCTGGGCACCAGGTAGTCGCGCGCGCCCTCGGGCGTGCTCTTGGTCAGCATCGGCGTTTCCACGTCGATGAAGCCGTGTTCGTCCAGGAACTTGCGCACCTCCATGGCCACGCGGTAGCGCAGCATGAGGTTCTTCTGCATGGCGGGGCGGCGCAGGTCCAGCACGCGGTGCGTGAGGCGCGTGGTCTCGCTCAGGTTCTCGTCGTCGAGCTGGAAGGGGGGCGTGACGCTGGGGTTCAGCACCGTCAGCTCGTGGCACAGCACCTCGATCTTGCCGCTGACCAGGTTGGCGTTCTCGGTCCCCGCCGGGCGGGCGCGCACCTTGCCTTTGACCTGCAGGCAGAACTCGTTGCGCACGCCCTCGGCCGTCTTGAACATCTCGGCGCGATCGGGGTCGCAGACGATCTGCACCAGGCCTTGGCGGTCGCGCAGGTCGATGAAGATCACGCCACCGTGGTCGCGCCGGCGGTGGGCCCAGCCCATCAGGGTCACGTCCTGGCCCAGCAGGGCCTCGCTCACATCGCCGCAATAACTCGTACGCATTTCAAACTCCAGGGCCAGCTCATGGCCGGCATTGCTCAATCGTTCAGGGGGTGGGGTTGGCGATGGCTTCGGTTGAGCCCGACGCCGGCGGGCTCAACCGATCGGATTGGGCGGATTGCCGCCCGGGACGACCGGCGCCACGACGCCCATGGAAATGATGTGCTTGAGCGCTGCATCCACGCTCATGTTCAGCGGCCGCAACTGCGCGCGCGGCACCATCAGAAAGAAGCCCGAGGTGGGGTTGGGCGTGGTGGGCACGTAAATGGAGACGTGCTCATCCCCCTGCCCCAACAGCGGCGCCACCTGCGGCGCAGGCGTGCCGGTGACGAAGGCGATGGTCCACGCCCCGGCTCGGGGGTACTCCACCAACACCGCCTCCCGGAAGGCATTGCCCTTGCTGGAGAACAAGGTGTCCGACACCTGCTTCACCGAGCTGTAAATGCTCTTGACGATGGGCACCTGGTGCAGAACCCGGTCCCATTGCCGCAACCACCACTGCCCCACGATGTTGGCGGCGAACACGCCCGTGGCCAGCAGGACCAACACCAAGATGAGCACGCCCATGCCCGGCACCCGGCGCAAGGCCCCCAGGGCCTCAGCCAAAGCCGGCGGCACGACCGAAGCCGCCGCCCCCACCAGGCTGCCGAAGATGCCATCCATCAGCCCCAGCACCCACAAAAGCACCCAGACGGTGATCGCCAGCGGCAGCCAAACCAAGAGGCCGGCGATCAGGTACTTGCGAAGCAGGGACATGCAGAGCCTTCAGTGACAGCCGGAACCGGCGCAGCTGCTGCCGCAACCCGCGGCCGCTGGAGCCGGCGAAGGGGCTGTGGCTGGAGCGGCAGCGTCCGCAGCCGGGGCAGGCGCCGCCGCGCCGCCGCCCTTGAAGTCGGTGGCATACCAGCCGGACCCCTTGAGCTGGAAGCCAGCGGCGGTGAGTTGTTTGCTGAAAGACTCGGCGCCGCACGCGGGGCAGGTGCTCAGCGGCGCGTCGGACAGCTTCTGCAGCACGTCCTTGGCGTGGCCACAGGCGCTGCAGCGGTAGGCGTAGATGGGCATGGTCGTTCCAGGCGAAAAGCGGGCGATTCTACGAAGCACGCCCGGCACCCCCCGCTGGAGCGCCGACCGGCGCCCCCGCAAATGGGGTTCAGGGGTGCGGCTTCAAGTGATGGCTGACGTGGTCGTGGCGGTTGGCCAGCAACTGCGGCGCCAACGACCCCACCAGCATGCCGACGAAGGCCGCGATCAGGCCGGCCAATTGCCCCGGGAAGGCTTCACCCCAGGTCGTGACCTGCGGGAAGAACAGCACCCAGGTGAAGATCCCCGCGAAGATCGAAAAGATCGCCCCCTGCGTGGTGGCCCTCTGCCAGTAGAGCCCCATCACCAGAGGCACGAAGGCGCCGACGAGCGTGACTTGGTAGGCCCCACTGACCAGCTCGTAAATCGGGGTGCCCTGCATGGCGATGGCGTAGATCAGCACGGCGGCGGCAAACACCACGAGCGTGACGCGCATGGCCAGCAGTTGTTGCTTGTCGCTCATGCTGGGCCGAATCTGCTTGAGGATGTTCTCCACGAAGCTGGTCGACGGCGCCAGCAGCGTGGCCGACGAGGTGCTCTTGATGGCCGACAGCAGGGCGCCGAAGAACAAGATCTGCATGATCAAGGGCATGTGGCCCATGATGAAGGCGGGCAGCACGCGCTGGTAGTCGTTCTGCGCCAGCTCCATGGCCGTGTTGCCCATCACCACGACCGCGGCCAGCACGATGAACATGGGCACGAAGGCGAACAAGATGTAGGCACTGCCCCCAATGACAGCGCCCTTCTGAGCGGTTTGGGCGTCCTTGGCGGACATGACGCGCTGGAACACGTCCTGCTGCGGAATCGAGCCGAGCATCATGGTGATGGCGGCCGCGATGAAGAACACGATCTCGTGGAAGCTGGGCGCCGGGAAGAAGCGCCACAAATCAGCCTGGGCGGCATGGTTCAGCACCACGCCGGCGCCACCCGCCAGGTCGGCCGCAAAGAAGGCGATGGCAAGCAAACCGACAACGAGGACGATCATCTGGATGAAGTCCGTCCAGGCCACCGCCAAGAAGCCGCCGATCACCACATAGATCAGCACGGCCAAGGTGCCGATGACCATGCCCGTGGCCGGGCTCATGTCGCCGTTGGTCAGTACGCTGAAGACCAGGCCCAGCGCCGTGATCTGAGCCGCCACCCATCCCAGGTAGCTGAGGATGATGGCCAGTGAGCAGAAGATTTCCACGCCCTTGCCGTAGCGCTGGCGGTAGAAGTCGCCGATGGTGAGCAGGTTCTTCTGGTACAGCTTGGCCGCAAAGAACAGGCCCACCAAAATCAAGCACATGCCAGCGCCGAAGGGGTCTTCGACGATGGCATTCAGCCCCCCCTGCACGAACTTGGCCGGGATGCCCATCACCGTTTCGGCCCCGAACCACGTCGCGAACGTGGTCGTCACCACCATCACCAGCGGCAGGCTGCGGCCCGCGATGGCGAAGTCGGCCGTGTTCTTGACCCGGCTGCCGGCCCATACGCCGATGGCGAGGGTGCCCAGCAGGTAGAGCACGACGAAGACGATCAGGGTGGTGTTCATGGCCCGGCCGATGTGGGTTGGATGGACAAACGGGCAGCCCCGCGGCAAAGCCCGGATTTCAAGCGCGCGACATTATGGCGGCGTGGCGACCGTTGCGGCCTAAAGACCGACGCCCAGCAGGCGCATCAGCAGCCAAGCACCGCCCGCACCAGCGACAAAGCCCGCCAAAGCCCACAGCAGGAACGCCATCAAGCGGTTGGTCCGCCTCAGTTCATGCACCAAGGCGGCCAGTTGGGCATCGCCGCTGTGACCCTGGGCTTGGGCTTTGAGGGCATCGTGAATCAGCCGGGGCAATTCGGGCAACAGCGGGGCCAGGCGCGGGGCTTCTCTCTGAAGCGCCCGCGCAAAGGCGCGCGCGCCGACCTGCTCGTCCATCCAGCGCTCCAGGAAGGGCTTGGCGGTGCTCCACAGGTCCAGGTCGGGGTCGAGTTGCCGCCCCAGGCCCTCCACGTTCAGCAGGGTCTTCTGCAAGAGCACCAACTGGGGTTGGATCTCGACATTGAAGCGGCGCGAGGTTTGGAACAGACGCATCAGCACTTGGCCGAGCGAAATGTCCTTCAAAGGCCGGTCGAAGTGGGGCTCGCACACGGCCCGGATGGCGCCCTCCAGGGCGTCGATGCGGGTCTCGCGGGGCACCCAACCGCTTTCGACGTGCAACTCGGCCACGCGCTTGTAGTCGCGGCGGAAGAAGGCGATGAAGTTTTGCGCCAGGTACTCCTTGTCCACTTCGGACAGGGTGCCGATGATCCCGAAGTCCAGCGCGATGTAGCGCTGAAAGGTCTGCGGCGCCAGGCTGACCTGGATGTTCCCGGGGTGCATGTCGGCGTGGAAGAAGCCATCGCGAAACACCTGGGTGAAGAAGATGGTGACGCCGTCGCGGGCCAGCTTCTTGATGTCCACGCCAGCCGCACGCAGGGCGTCGATCTGGCTGATGGGCGTGCCGTGCATGCGCTCCATCACCAGCACCTGGGGGGTGCACCATTCCCACACCATCTCGGGCACCAGCACCAGATCCAAGCCCGCCATGTTGCGCCGCAACTGGGCGGCGTTGGCCGCCTCTCGCACCAGGTCGAGTTCGTCGTGCAGGTGCATGTCGAACTCGGCCACCACCTCGCGGGGTTTCAAGCGCCGGCCATCGGCACTCAAGCGCTCCACCCAGACGGCCAACCAGCGCAGCAGCGCCAGATCGTCGTCGATGACGGCCAGCATGCCGGGACGCAGCACCTTGACGGCCACCTCGCGTCCGTCCGGCAATTGCGCGAAATGCACTTGGGCGATGGAGGCACTGGCCACCGGCTCGGGATCGAAGCGAGCGAACACCTGGTCGATCGGGCGGGCCAACGCCGCTTCGATCAACTGCCGGCTCAGCGCGGCCGAAAACGGCGGCACACGGTCCTGTAGCTTCGCCAGCTCCTCGGCGATGTCGGGCGGCACGAGGTCACGCCGGGTGCTCAGCACCTGCCCGAACTTCACGAAGATGGGGCCCAGGCGCTCCAGGGCCAGGCGCAGCCTCACGCCGCGGGGCTGATCCCACCGGCGCCCCAGTCCGATCAGCCGGCGCAGCCAACGGGCACGGCGATGCTGCTGAAAGCCCGAGAGGGCCAGGTCATCCAGCCCGAAACGCAGAACGGTCCACGCGATGACCCAGGCGCGAAGGAAGTTGCGCACGCTCAGCGCCCAGCCCGGCCCAGCAGCCCCGCGAGCGCCGCCTGGATGGCCTGCGCAGCCTGGGCCAAGAACTGAGCCGGCGCCGGACCCATCAGCCGGGCCACCTCGTCCGCGGGGTCGGGCCGCAGGTTTTCGAACAGCCAATTCACGGCGCCGGCCAGCGCGGCATCGCCGCTGATGGAAACGCCCGGGCGTTCGCCCTTGAAAACGGCCAGCGCACTGGCCAGCGGATTGCTGGCATCGATGGCCACGCGAAGCTGCGCCTCGCTCACGGGCTCGACCACCCGCTCCAGCAAGCCCGCGGGCGTGATGCGCAGGGCGAGATCCGGCAGGGGGGGCGCCCAAGCAGGCGCCCCTTGAACCGTCACCACCAGCGTCGCCTGCTGAAAAGGCAGCAAGCGGGCCATGGCGGCCGGCTCGCGCCCGATCACGTGGTTGAGCAGCAGCACCAAGCGATCTTGAAGCGCGGGGGCGAGGACGTCGGACCAATCGATCATGCGGTGGATTCTAGGGAGCGGGTCGCTGGCCCCCCTGAACCCCTCCACTACCATCCGTCGTGTGACCGACCGACCCCGCATCTTGCTCACCGGCGCTGCCGGCTACATCGCGACCCACACCTGGCTGGCCTTGGCCGAGGCCGGCTTCGACGTGCTGGGCGTGGACAACTTCGCCAACAGCTCGCCCAAGGTGCTCGACCGCTTGGCGCCACTCCTGGGCCACGCCCCACGCCTGGAAGTCCTGGACGTCACCCAAACCGACGCTTTGCAGGATTTGCTGCGACGGGAGCCGGTGCAGGCAGCCGTGCACTTTGCGGCCTACAAGGCCGTGGGCGAATCCACGCAGAAGCCGCTGGACTATTACCGCAACAACCTGATGAGCCTCATCAGCGTCTGTGAGGCGCTGCGCAGCCAGGGTTGCCACCGCCTGGTCTTCAGCTCCAGCGCCACGGTGTACGGGGACCCCGGCGTGCTGCCCTTGCGCGAAGACGCGCCCACCACCAGCACCAACCCTTATGGCGCCACCAAGTTGGTGGGCGAACAAATCTTGCGGGACTTGGGCGTGGCCGACCCCGCCTGGCAAACCGCCTGCTTGCGCTACTTCAACCCCGTGGGCGCGCACCCCAGCGGGCTGATCGGCGAAGACCCTCGCGGCACACCGAACAACCTCATGCCTTACGTGGCCCAGGTGGCCGTGGGCCGGCGCGAGCGCTTGCAGGTCTTCGGCAACGACTACCCAACCCACGACGGCACTGGCGTGCGCGATTACATCCATGTCGTGGACCTCGCCAACGGCCACGTGGCCGCGCTGCGCCGCCTGCTGGAGCAGCCCGGCTCCTTCACGGTGAACCTGGGCACGGGCCAGGGCTACAGCGTGCTGGACGTGGTGCGGGCCTACGAAGCGGCCAGTGGCCGCCCCATCCCCTTCGACACCGTGCCCCGCCGCCCCGGCGACGTGGCCGCCTGCTGGGCCGACCCCACGCACGCCCACCAACTGCTGGGCTGGCAGGCCCGCCATGGGCTGGCGCGCATGTGCGAAGACTCCTGGCGCTGGCAGCGCCTCAACCCCCTGGGCTACGACAGCCCCACGCCTGACACACCATGAACCCACTCAGCGTTCAACCCGTCGTGATGGCGGGGGGCTCGGGCACCCGCCTGTGGCCCCTGTCGCGCGCGGGTTACCCCAAGCAATTTTTGGTTCTGAGCGGCAACCAGAGCCTGTTCCAGCAGGCCGTCGCCCGGGTGGCCTCGCTGGCCGACGACGCCCTGCACGTTCGTGCGCCCATCGTCGTGGGGAACGAAGAACACCGTTTCCTGGTCTTGGACCAACTGCGGGAATTGCCAGTGACGGGCAGCGACGTGGTGCTCGAACCTTGCGGACGCAACACCGCGCCGGCGCTGACCCTGGCCGCATTGCAAGCGCAGGCGCACGGCGGCGACCCGATCTTGGTCGTCACCCCAGCCGACCAAACCGTGACCGACCCCCGGGCGTTCACGGCGGCGCTGCACCGGGCGGTGCGGCGCGCGGCGCAGGGCGGCATCGTGGTGCTGGGCATCACCCCCGATCGCCCAGAAACCGGCTACGGCTACATCCAGGCCCAGGGCCCGGCCGATGCCCTGCAGGTGTCCCGCTTCGTTGAAAAGCCCGACTTGGCCACCGCCCAGTCCTACCTCGCTCAAGGTGGCTTTTTTTGGAATGCCGGCCTCTTCGTACTCCGCGCCAGCACCTGGCTGCGGGCGCTGGGTCAGTTCCGGCCCGACATCTTGAGCGCCACCCAAGCGGCTTTCGACGGCGCACGGCGCGACGGGGCTTTTGTGCGCCCCGACGCCGCCGCCTTTGCGGCCGTGCCTTCCGAGTCGGTGGATTACGCGGTGATGGAGGCCTGCCCCGGCAGCGCCTTCGCATTGGGCATGGAGCCGCTGGACGCCGGCTGGAACGACCTCGGCGCCTGGGAGGCCGTTTGGCAGGTCGGTGAGCGCGACGCTGACGGCAACGTGGCGCGCGGCGATGCCTTGCTTCAGGGTTGCGCCAACACCTTGGTGCAGGCGGGGCATCGGCTGGTCGCCGCGGTGGGCCTGAGCGATGTCATGGTGGTGGAGACCGCCGACGCCGTGCTGGTGGCCGACCGCAGCCGCAGCCAGGAGGTCAAACACATCGTCGCGCAACTGACCGAAGACGGCCGGGGCGAGGGCCGCCTGCACCGCAAGGTGCACCGCCCCTGGGGCTGGTACGACAGCATCGACGCGGGAGAGCGCTTCCAGGTCAAGCGCATCCTGGTCAAGCCCGGCGCATCGCTGAGCCTGCAAATGCACCACCACCGCGCCGAGCACTGGATCGTGGTCAGCGGCACGGCCGAGGTCACCGTTGGCGACCAAGTGCTGCTGCTGAGCGAAAACCAAAGCACTTACATCCCGCTGGGCGTCAAGCACCGCCTGGCCAACCCGGGCAAGCTGCCGCTGGAACTCATCGAAGTGCAATCGGGCAGCTACCTGGGCGAGGACGACATCGTCCGTTTTGAAGACACCTACGGCAGGACCTGAGGCATGACGATCCTCGTCACCGGCGGTGCCGGTTTCATCGGCAGCAACTTCGTGCTGGACTGGCTGGCGCAGTCGGACGAGCCCGTGCTCACCCTGGACGCGCTGACCTACGCCGGCAACCGCGAAAACCTGGCCTCGCTGGCGGGCGATGCGCGCCACACCTTCGTGCACGGCGACATCACCGACCGCGCCTTGGTCGACCGGCTGATGGCCGAGCACCGTCCGCGCGCCATCGTCCATTTCGCGGCCGAAAGCCACGTCGACCGCTCAATCCACGGCCCAGGTGCTTTCATCCGGACCAACATCCAAGGCACCTTCACCCTGCTGGAGGCGGCGCGCATGCACTGGCAAGCCTTGGCGGACGAGGCCAAAGCGGCCTTCCGCTTCTTGCACGTCAGCACCGACGAGGTCTACGGCAGCCTGGCCCCCGACGCCCCGGCCTTCACCGAGACCCACCCCTTCGAGCCCAACAGCCCTTACAGCGCCAGCAAGGCGGCCAGCGACCACCTCGTGCGCGCTTGGCACCACACCTACGGCCTGCCGGTGCTGACCACCAACTGCAGCAACAACTACGGGCCCTACCACTTCCCCGAGAAGCTGATCCCGCTGATGATCGTCAACGCGCTGGCGGGCAAGCCCCTGCCCGTGTACGGCGACGGGCAACAGATCCGCGACTGGCTGTACGTCAAGGACCACTGCGCCGCCATCCGCCGCGTGCTCGAGGCCGGGCGCTTGGGCGAGACCTACAACGTGGGCGGCTGGAACGAAAAGGCCAACATCGACATCGTCAAGACCGTGTGCGCGCTGCTGGACGAGATGCAGCCCAGCGCCGAGGGCCCCTACGCCCGCCTGATCACCTACGTGAAAGACCGGCCCGGGCACGACCGGCGCTACGCCATCGACGCCCGCAAGCTGGAGCACGAGTTGGGCTGGAAGCCGGCCGAAACCTTCGAGACCGGCATCCGCAAGACGGTGCGCTGGGTCCTCGACCACCCGGATTGGGTGCAGCGCGTGCAGTCGGGCGCCTACCGCGATTGGGTGGCCACCCAGTACCCAGCATGAAGCTGCTGGTCTTGGGGGCCAATGGCCAGGTCGGCTGGGAACTGCAGCGCGCCCTGGCGCCACTGGGCGAGGTGCTCGCGTGGGACCGCACGGCGGGCGACCTGTCGCAGCCTGAAGCCTTGGCCGCTGCCGTGCGCACCCTGGCGCCCGCGGTCATCGTCAATGCCGCCGCTTACACGGCGGTCGACAAGGCCGAGGGCGAGGCCGCGCTGGCCCACACCGTCAATGCAGAAGCCCCGGCGCGCCTGGCCGAGGTGGCGCGTGCATTGGGCGCTCCTCTGTTGCACTACAGCACCGACTACGTGTTCGACGGCAGCGGCAGCACCCCGCGCGACGAGGACGCCCCTGCCGGTCCCTTGAGCGTTTACGGTCGCACCAAACTCGCGGGCGAAGACGCCATCCGCGCCAGCGGCTGCCGCCACTTGATCTTCCGCACCAGCTGGGTCTACGCCGCGCGCGGCGGCAACTTCGCCAAGACCATGCTGCGCCTGGCCGCCGAGCGCGAACAACTGCGCGTGGTGAACGACCAATGGGGCGCCCCCACCGGGGCCGAGTTGCTGGCCGACGCCACGGCGCATGCGCTGCGCACGCTGCTGGCGCAGCCCCACTTGGGCGGCACCTACCACCTGTGCGCGGCCGGCGCCACGAACTGGGCCGATTACGCCCGCTTCGTCGTCGACACGGCACGCGCGCAGGGCCGCACACTGGCCTGCCAGTCGGTGGACGGCATCCCCACCAGCGCTTACCCGACACCGGCCCAGCGCCCGCTGAACTCCAGGCTCGATTGCCGCCGCTTCGAACAGGCCTTCGGGCTGCGCTTGCCGGCGTGGGAAATGGGCGTGCAGCGCCTGCTGGCCGAAATCAACTGAAGGAGCGCACCATGCGCAGAGGCATCATCCTCGCCGGGGGCTCGGGCACCCGGCTGCACCCCGCCACCTTGGCCGTCAGCAAGCAGTTGCTGCCGGTGTACGACAAGCCCATGGTCTATTACCCGCTCAGCACCCTGATGCTGGGCGGCATGCGCGACGTGCTGCTCATCAGCACGCCGCAAGACACGCCCCGCTTCAGCCAACTGCTGGGCGACGGCCATCAGTGGGGCATGAACATCCAGTACGCGGTGCAACCCAGCCCCGACGGCCTGGCCCAGGCCTTCCAGATCGGGCGGGATTTCATTGGCGGCGCCCCCAGCAGCCTGGTGCTGGGCGACAACATCTTCTACGGCCACGACCTGCCGGCCTTGCTGCGCGAGGCCAATGCCCGCACGGAAGGGGCCTCGGTCTTCGCTTACCACGTGACCGACCCGGAGCGCTACGGCGTGGTCGAGTTCGACGGCCAGCAGCGCGCCATCTCCATCGAGGAAAAACCGCGCCAGCCCAAGAGCAACTTCGCCGTCACAGGCCTGTACTTCTACGACGAACAGGTCTGCGATTTGGCCCGCGACCTCCAGCCCAGCCCACGCGGCGAGTTGGAGATCACCGACCTCAACGCGCTTTACCTGGCCCAAGGGCAGTTGCACGTCGAGACCATGGGCCGCGGCTACGCCTGGCTGGACACCGGCACGCACGACAGCCTGCTCGACGCGGGGCAGTTCATCGCCACCCTGGAGCGACGCCAAGGCCTGAAGGTGGCCTGCCCCGAAGAGATCGCCTACGTGCAGGGCTGGATCGACGCCGAGCAGCTGCTGAGGTTGGCCGCCCCGCTGGCCAAGACGCAGTACGGCCAGTACCTGCGAAGGCTCGTCAAATGAACGTGATCCGCACCGATCTCGAGGGCGTCCTGCTGCTCGAGCCCAAGGTCTTCGGCGACGCACGCGGCTTCTTCACCGAAAGCTGGAACGAGCAACGCTTCAACGCCGCCGTCGGCCACCAGTTTCGCTTCGTGCAAGACAACCACAGCCGTTCACGCAAGGGCGTGCTGCGCGGCCTGCACTTCCAGCGCCCCCCCCATGCTCAAGGCAAGCTCGTGCGTTGCACCGCAGGCGCCGTGTTCGACGTGGCCGTGGACCTGCGCGCCGGCAGTGCCAGCTTCGGGCGCTGGGTCGGCTTTGAGCTCAGTGGCGACAACCACCGCCAGCTTTGGATCCCGCCCGGCTTTGCCCACGGCTTCCTGGTGCTGAGCGACAGCGCCGACTTCCTCTACAAGACCACCGACTACTACGCCCCCGAGGCGGAAGGCGCCGTGCGCTGGGACGACCCCGACATCGGCATCGCCTGGCCCGATTTGGGCGAAGCGCCTCAGCTGGCGGCCAAGGACGCCGCGGCCGCCTGGCTGAGGGACACCGCGCCATTCAGACTTTGAAGTAGTCGCGGTACCAGGCGACGAAGTTGCCGATGCCCTGGGGCACCGGCATCGCCGGCTTGAAGCTGGTCCAGGCCTCCAGTTCGCTGACGTCGGCGTGCGTGGCCGGTACGTCGCCGTCTTGCAGGGGCATGAAGTTCTTCTCAGCCACCCGGCCCGTGGCCGCCTCGATGGCCTCGATGAACTCCATCAAGGTCACGGGGTTGTGGTTGCCGATGTTGAACACGCGGTAGGGCGCGTTCGAGCGCGCCGGGTCGGCCTGCACCGGGTCGTAGGCCGGGTCGACCTCGGCCGGGCGGTCCAGCACGCGCACCACGCCTTCGGCGATGTCGTCGATGTAGGTGAAGTCGCGCACCATCTTGCCGTGGTTGAACACGTTGATGGGCTTGCCCTCCAAGATGGCCTTGGTGAACAAGAACAGGGCCATGTCGGGGCGGCCCCAGGGACCGTAGACCGTGAAAAAGCGCAGGCCCGTGGTGGGCAGGCGGAACAGGTGGCTGTAGGTGTGGGCCATCAGCTCGTTGGCCTTTTTCGTCGCGGCGTACAGGCTCACCGGGTGGTCCACGCTGTGGTGCTCGCTGAACGGCATCAGCGTGTTGCCGCCGTACACGCTGCTGCTGCTGGCGTAGACCAGGTGCTGCACGCCGTGGTGGCGGCAGCCCTCCAGGATGTTCATGAAGCCCTGGACGTTGGCGTCGATGTAGGCGTGCGGGTTGGTCAGCGAATACCGCACCCCGGCCTGGGCGGCCAGGTGCACCACGCGGTCGAACTTCTCGGCGGCGAACAGCGCGGCCATGCCCTCGCGGTTCTCCACGTCCAGCTTCACGAAGCGAAAGCCGGCGTGTGGCGTCAGCCGCGCCAGGCGGTCGTGCTTGAGTTGCGGGTCGTAGTAGTCGTTGAGGTTGTCCAGCCC
>NZ_JAPZSY010000053.1 GCF_027532025.1 Inhella sp.
GCGGCGCGCTGTTTGTTTGTTCAGCGCAGAAACGAGATTATTGCAGCGTTTTGATGCGACTGTCAACACCTTCGAAGAAATTTTTTGAAGTCGCCGGCCTCTGCCGCCTCCCCCACCCTCTTTCTTCTGCAGGCCAGTCAAGCTCCTAGAGCCGAACCGTCTCGCCTCCGCTACCAGCGCCCCCGCCCTCTGGGCAAGTTCGTCAGCAGCGAAGCCCGCCATCATAGAACAGTTTGGAGGAGTCTTGCAAGCGTCGATGAAAACTTGCAACGGGCGATGCGTGGGGCGGCGGGACAGGGACTCAGGCTTTCGCCATTGCCCCCTCGTCAAGCCAAACCCAGTTGCCTCGCCCGCTCTTGAGGCTGTTCGTGCGCCAGCACATCGGCGGCCATCTCTTGGAGCTTGGCGGCATCGGCGCGGAGGATGCGTTGCTTGACCAGGGTGATCTGCGGCGGGTTCATGCTGAATGAACGCAAGCCCAGCCCGAGCAGGAGCGCCGTGAAAGCCAGGTCGCCCGCCATCTCGCCGCAAACGCTGACGGCTTTGCCTGCCGATCGCGCCTGCCGAATGACGCTGGCAATGAGTTGAAGAACAGCGGGGTGCCAGGGGTCGTACAGGTGAGCCACCGCCTCGTCGGCGCGGTCGATCGCCAGCGTGTACTGAATCAGGTCATTGGTGCCGATGGACACAAAGTCGACCCAAGGCAGCACGCGATCGAGGATCAGCGCTGCGGCTGGGACCTCCACCATGATGCCCAGATCGACCCTGGGGCAGGGTTGATCGCTGTGCGTGGACCACTGTGCGCGCACTCGGTCCAGCGTGCTGCGCACTTCCATCAACTCCGACTGGTGGGCCAGCATCGGAATGAGCAAGCGCACCGGCCCGTGCTGGGCAGCACGCAGGATGGCGCGCAGTTGCTGGCGAAACATGACCGGCTCTGCCAAGCTCCAGCGGATGGCGCGCAGCCCGAGCGCTGGGTTGAGTTGGTGGTCGCTGCCATGGCTGCGGTCGAGCGGCTTGTCGGCGCCGACGTCCACGGTCCGGATGGTCAAGGGGCGGCCTTGCAAGTTTTCCAGCGCCGCGCGGTACGCCAGGTACTGCTCGTCTTCCGTGGGCAGTTTCCCGCCGCGATTCATGAAGAGAAACTCGGTCCGGAAGAGGCCAACGCCTTCGGCACCGGCGGCGAGGGCGGCTTCGGCGTCGGCTGGCAATTCGATGTTGGCCAGCATCTCGACGGGGTGGCCATCCAAGGTGACCGCCGGCCGGTGGCGCCAAAGGCTGAGCCGCTCTTGTTCCAGTTCCGCCTGGCGTTGACGGAATCGGTACTCCGCCAGGACCACGGGCGAGGGGTCGACGATGGCGATGCCGGCGTCCCCGTCGATGATGACCCAATCGTCTTGGCGAATGAGTCGGCTGGCCTCCCGCGCTCCCACCACGGCCGGGATGTTCATGCTGCGCGCGACGATCGCCGTGTGCGAGGTGCGACCACCGACGTCGGTGATGAAGCCTCGGAACACGCCTTGACGAAACCCGATCAGGTCGGCCGGCGCGATGTCGGAGGCCACCAGCAGCAGCGGATCGTCACCGCCGAAGTCGCGGGGCAAGGCGGCGGGAAGCGACTCGCCGCCGCCCTTCGCTTGCCGGCTCAGCACCGCCAGGATGCGCTCAACCACCTGCTCGAGATCGACCTTGCGCTCCCGCAGGTAGTCGTCTTCCATCTCGTCAAACTGACGCCCTAAGGCTTCCATCTGCGCCGAAAGCGCCCACTCGGCGTTGTAGCGGCGCTCGGTGATCCACTCCCGGGCGCCACCCACGAAGGCCTCGTCCCGCGCCATCATCAGGTGCACGTCCAGCAGCGCCGCCAGTTCCGGCGGCGCATCGGCGGGCAGTTCGTCTCGCAGGGCAACCAGTTCTTCGGCGACCTGGGCACAAGCGCCTTCGCAACGCGCCACCTCTTGCGCAACCCGATCGGGCTCCACGAAGTAGTGGGCCACATCGACCCGTCCCGCCCCGACGAGGACCGCCCGGCCGATGGCGACGCCCTGTGAGACGGCGATGCCGAAGACCTGAAAGCTCAAGGTGCCGCCCCCGAGCCAGTGGGCTTGGAGGGTCGGGCGCTCACTCCCCTTCTCCAAAGCGGTCGTTGACCAACGCCGCAATCGCGTCCAGCGCGGCCGCTTCGTCGGGGCCGTCGGCTTCCAGTTCGACTTGGGTGCCCATGCCTGCGGCCAACATCATGACGCCCATGATGCTCTTGGCATTCACCCGGCGACCATTGCGGCTGAGGTGGATTTCGCTGGCGAATGAGCCCGCAAGCTTGGTGAGTTTGGCCGACGCGCGCGCATGCAGGCCGAGTCGGTTGGAGATGGTCAAAACAGACGTGAGCATGGCGGGAGCTTAATCCGTGGCGCCCAGGGGACGGATGCCTGAAAACGCGCCCTCTCTGGCCTTGTCGGCCATGGCCGACAAGCCTTGTCGTCGGTAGGCCAGAGCACGCCAAACCATGGGCACGTTCACGCCCTGCAGCACCAAGGCCCCGGCATCGCCCGCCAGTGCGCGGACGCAGGCATTGCTCGGGGTGGCTCCAGCAACGTCGACCAGCACCAAGGTATCCACCCCGGCATCGCGGTGCGCTTGGCGCAACCGACCGAGTGCTTCGGTGGCCTCGTCCAATCCGGCCGCAGCCGGGACATCCAGGGCCTGCACCTCGTCCGCCGCATCGGCAAAGACGTGCTGAGCCACCTGCTTCAGGGCCGACGCCAGTGGTGCATGAGCGACGATCAGGAGACGCACTGGCTTCATGGCAGTCGCTGGACCTGGTCGAAAAATGCGGCAGCGCGGCCCTGCGGTTCTGGGAGTGCCGCGCCCTCCACCACGGTGGCCTGGTAAACGGTCAAGCCCCAAGCCCACGCCATGAGCTGCACGCGACGCTGGCCGTCACCCCCCGACCAGCGACCACTGCCGGGCCACGCCAAAGCAGCGGCGGGCACGGCACCGGGCAGCGACTTGGCTTGCCCTGACCACCGCTGTGGGATGGCGGCCAAGCCGTCGCGCGCCGCCTCCGGCGTGTCGAAGACTTGCCAGGCCAAGGCGTAGAGGCGGCCTTCGGACTCGCACTGGGCGAGCAAGCCCGCCCGGCCCGGCGGGGCGCGCTGCTGCTCGGGTTTGCAAGGGAAGCGAGCCAGCACATTCGCCTCGGGCCAACGGAGCTCGCGCCAATCGTCAGGCGGCCGGCAGGCGGACAGGATGACGACACCGAACCCGGCGAGCCCAATTGTGAGCAATCGAAACAAGGACGGCGGCGCGCTCATAGACAGACGATTCAAACCCCTTGCTCCTGGGGTGGACGGAAGACTGCGGAAGCATCACACTCTCTGGCCTTCTTTTGTGGCCCCATCGTGACACTGCCTGCCCGCAAGCCCACTTTCGATCCGCCGGATGCGCCTGACGGCGCGTTGAGCACGGAATTGGCCTTGCTGCTGACGCAACTGTCGCACGAAGCAGCCCAGCCCCTGACCGAAGCCCTGGACCGCATGCAGTCGCTGCTGCGCACGGTGGATGCCGGCAGCGCTGCCCGTCTGAGCATGATTCGCGAACCCATGCGCCGGGCGCGAGATGCTGTGCTGCTGGCCAGTCAGATCGGCCGCTTGGCCAGTGGGCGGGTCCGCCCAGCACGCGACCCCGTGGCCCTGCACGCCTCGGTGCACCAAGTAGCGGAGCAACGCCGGCGGGAGGCCATGGCGCGGGGCCTGCAGATCCGCACCCAGTTGCTGGCCGCCGAAGCGGAGGCCGATCAAGCCCTGGTGAACAGCCTGCTGCACGCTCTGTTGGATTGGGCGCTGTGGCACACCCGCAGTTCCATCGAGTTGTCCTTGGTCTTGACGCCTTGGCCGGTCCGATCGCGACTGGAGTGTCGGTTTGCCTTCCGTGACCTCGATCAGTTCGACGCCCCAGTTCAACTGCCCAAGCTCGACGACCTGCGGTGGCGGCTGGTGCAGCAGCTGTGCGAAGTCTTGGGCTTGGAATGCCAGCGCCTGGACGAGGGCGGGGTGTCGGTCACGCGGATCGACTTCCCGGTGCCGCAGCTCAAGGAATGGGTGGCTCAAATCGACTTGAGCCGCACCGACATCGATCCGGGCCTGAACACCCAGCCCTTTGCCGGCATGCATGCCTTGTTGTTGAGCGCCGATCCTGGCTTGGTGGGCGAAATCTTGCCCATCCTGGAGCGGTTGGGATGGACGGTGGACACGGTGGCGTCGGTGGACGAAGCCTTCCAACTGTGCCTAGACGGCCTGCCGCAAGCGGTGGTGACCGATGCCGTGTTGCGCGGTCCGGATCTCGACCAGTGGTGCACCCATGTGATGGCCGAGGCGCCCTCGCTGTGCTTTGTCGAGGTGGTGTCGGCAGACTCGGCTGCGCTGCCCTTTGCACGCACGCGCGGCCTGCAGCGGTGCCAGCGTGAGCGCTTGAGCCAAGACCTCCCCGTGTTGCTGCGTGCGGCCTTGGAGCCGGGCGAACAAGCCCTGACCTTGCGGCTGTGAAGCCCGGCTCGGCACAATGCCGGCCATGACTCCCATGCAACGTCGAGCGGCTTTGGCCGCGTTGGGCCTCGGGGCCGCAGGCTTTGGCGCTTGGTGGTGGCAGGCGCAGGCGCTGCCGCTGGCCCCCGCAGTGCGGTTCACCCTGCTGGACGGCAGCACCCACGACAGCGTTGCAGCATGGCGCAACAAGGTGGTGCTGGTGAATTTTTGGGCCACCAGCTGCGCCACGTGTGTGAAAGAGATGCCGGACATCGTCTCCACGCACCGGCGCTTTGCGGGCCGGTCGTTCGACACGTTGGCGGTGGCCATGCAGTACGACCCGCCGGACTACGTGGTCCAGTTCGCGCAAACCCGCCAGCTGCCTTTTGGGGTGGCCATCGACAACACGGGCGCGATCGCGAACGCGTTTGGGCCGGTGCGCATGACGCCCACCACCATCCTGATCGACCGCCGAGGGCAAATCGTCAAGCGCATCCTGGGCGAACCCCAGTTCGCCCAGTTGCACGAGCTGATCGAGTCCCTGCTGTAAGCCCTTTGGGGGTCAGACTGCCCCAGCCTGCTCGGCTTGGCGGTCGGCGTGGTAGCTGGATCGCACCAAGGCGCCCACGGCGGCGTGGCTGAAGCCCATGGCAGCGGCTTCGCGCTCGAACATCTTGAACGTGTCGGGATGGACGTAACGGCGCACCGGCAGGTGGTGCCCGCTGGGGGCAAGGTACTGGCCGATGGTCAGCATGTCCACACCGTGCTCGCGCAGATCTCGCATCACCGCCAAGATTTCCTCGTCCGTTTCACCCAAGCCGACCATCAAGCCGCTCTTGGTGGGCACGCCGGGCACAGCGGCTTTGAACTTCTTGAGCAAATTCAGGCTGAAGGCGTAGTCGGAGCCGGGCCGGGCTTCTTTGTAGAGGCGCGGCACCGTCTCGAGGTTGTGGTTCATCACGTCGGGCGGGGCCGCCTTCAAGATGTCCAGCGCGCGGTCGTCGCGCCCCCGGAAGTCAGGCACCAGCACCTCGATCTTGGTCTGGGGCGAAGCCACCCGGGTTTCGCGGATGCAGTCCACGAAGTGCTGCGCGCCGCCATCCTTCAGGTCGTCGCGGTCAACGCTGGTGATGACGACGTAGTTGAGCTTCAGCGCCCCAATGGTCTTGGCCAGATTCTTCGGCTCCTCGGGGTCCAAGGGGTCAGGGCGACCGTGGCCAACATCGCAAAAAGGGCAACGGCGGGTGCACTTGTCGCCCATGATCATGAAGGTGGCCGTGCCGCCCCCGAAGCATTCGCCGATGTTGGGGCAACTGGCCTCTTCGCAGACGGTGTGCAGCTTGTGCTCGCGCAGGATCTGCTTGATTTCGTAAAAGCGGGTGTTGGGCGAGCCCGCTTTCACACGGATCCATTCGGGCTTTTTCAGCACCTCGGCCGGCGCGACCTTGATGGGGATGCGTTTGGTCTTGGCATCGCCCTTTTGCTTCTGGGTGGGGTCGTAAACCGGGGGGGTGCTCATGGTGTCGGGGTTCTCGGGGGCTCAGCTCAGTTGGGCCTGCAGGCGCTCGCTCAGCACGGCGCGCACGGCGACCAAGTCGCCGGGGCCGCCCAGTGTAGTGAGGTCGACCGTTCGCAATCCGGGATAACCACAGGGGTTGATGCGGGAGAAGGGCTCCAAGTCCATGGCCACGTTCAGGGCCAAGCCGTGGTAACTGCAGTGCCGGCTGACTTTGATGCCCAAGGCGGCCACCTTGCCCAGGCCCTCGAAGGGGTCGGTCGCGGGCCCTTGCAAACGCTCGTTCGCCCCCGGCGCGCTCAAGCGCACGTAGATGCCGGGAGCACCACTGACGCGGTGTCCGACGATGCCGAAGGTCGCCAAGGTCTGAATAAGCGCCGTCTCCAGGCGGAACACGTACTCCTTGACGTAGATGCCAAGGCGCTGAAGGTTCACCAGGGGGTAGGCCACGATCTGGCCGGGGCCGTGGTACGTGACTTGGCCCCCACGGTTGCTCTGCACGATGGGAATGTCACCGGCCCCCAGCACGTGCTCGGCGCGTCCGGCTTGCCCCTGGGTGAACACCGGGGGGTGCTCGCACAGCCAAAGCTCATCGGGCGTATCGGCCGTCCGCTCGCCGGTGAAGGCCTGCATGGCGGCGGCCGTGGAGGCGTAGTCCACCCGGCCGAGTTCGCGCACTTGCCATGGCATGCGCTTGGGCGCTCAGAGCACGACCTTGACCATGGGGTGCGTGGTCAGGGTGCGGTAGAGCTCGTCCAGTTGTTCGCGGCTGGTGGCGGTGACGGTGATGGTCAGACCCAGGTAGTTGCCCGCTTTGCTGGGGCGCTGCTCGATGGTGAGGGGGTCGAATTCGGGGTCGAAGCGCTGCGCCACGAAGGCGATGGCCTCGACGAAGCCTTCCACGTGCGCGCCCATCACCTTGATGGGAAATCGCGAGGGGTACTCGATCAGGCTGTCGTCGGCGGGCATTGCGTGCTCCGGGTCGTCACTGAATCCACAGGCGCAAGCCGTCCCACAGGCGGCCGAACACGCCGGCCTCGGGGACCTCGGCCTGCACGACCAGGGGCACTTCGGTCAGCGGCGCGCCGCTGGCACTGCGCACCTTGAGGGTGCCCACCCGTTGCCCTTTGGCCAAGGGGGCCACGAGAGGGTTGGTGCGCTCGACTTGGCTCTGCAACTGGCCGCCCTCGCCGCGGGGCACCGTGACGAACAGGGCCCGACCCGCGCCGAGTTGCGCGGTCTTGGCCTTGCCCTTCCAGACGGGCACCTCGACGACCGATTGACCGTCGGCGTACAGGCGCACGCCGTCCCAGGCCGAAAAGCCCCAGTTCAGCAGCTTTTGGCTCTCGTTGGCGCGCGCCACCTTGCTGGCGGTGCCCAACACCACGCTCAGCAAGCGGCGATTGCCGTTGGGGAAGCTGCGTTGGGCGCTGCTGACCAGGCAGTAACCCGCCGCCTCGGTGTAGCCCGTCTTCATGCCATCCACGCTGGCGTCGCGGGCGAGCAGCATGTTGCGGTTCTCTTGGCGGATCTTGTTGTAGGTGAAGTCGCGCTCCTTGTAGAACGCGTAGAAGGCGGGGTGGTCTTGCAGCACGCGGGTGGCGATGACGGCCAAGTCGCGGGCGCTGCTGTAGTGGCCGGGCTCGCTCATGCCGGTGGGGTTCTTGAACTGGGTGTTCTTCAGGCCCCAGGCTTGCACCTGGCGGTTCATCTGGTCAACAAACTGCTCTACCGAGCCCGAGACGCCCTCGGCCAGCGCGACCGAGGCGTCGTTGCCCGACTGGATGATCATGCCGCGCAGCAACTCTTCCACCTTGGGCGTCATGGTGGTGTCGATGAACATGACCGAAGCCCCACCTTTGCGCTCGTCCCAAGCGCGCTGGCTCACGGGCAGGGCCTGCTCCAGCGACAAGCGCTTGTCCTTGAGTGCGTTGAACACCACGTAGGCGGTCATCAGCTTGGTGAGCGAGGCGGGGTCGACACGGGCGTCGGCATCGCGTTCGGCCAGCACCTGCTGGCTGGTGACATCCAGCAAAAGGTACTGCCGGGCTGCGATCTCCGGGGGCTGAGGAACCTGGGCGCGGGCCACCGGTGCGACCAGCGTCAGGGCAGCCAAGAGAGGCAGGGCAAGGGTGCGAAACAAAGCAACAGCGGTCATGCGGGATGGGCAGCAAGAAACGCCGGGCCCCAAGCCCGGACGAGGAGGTTTTTGATCAGGCCGAGTTGGCCGTGGAAGAAGTGGCCCGCACCCGGAACCACGGTGACAGGCAGCCCCTGAGGCCGCGCCCAATCGAGCACGGCACCGAGCGGCACCACGTCGTCGTTCTCGCCGTGCACCACGAGGGTGTCAGCCGGCACGGTCGTGGCGGGAAAGCGACTTGCCGCCAAGCCGACCAAGGCCAGGTGGTCAACGGGGCGATCGGCCTGGGCTTCGTGCTCAGCCACTCGGGTGGCCACGAAACCGCCGAACGAGAAACCGGCCAGCGCCATCGGCAAACCAGGCTCACGCACGGCGTGCAGCACGGCCAAGGCGTCGGCGATTTCGCCCGGGCCGCCATCGAAGGTCCCAGCCGACGCACCCACGCCGCGGAAGTTGAAACGCACGGCGCGCAGGCCCAGCGACACGCTCGCTCGGCCCAAGGTCTGCACGACCTTGTTGTCCATGGTGCCGCCGTGCGTGGGCAGCGGGTGGCAGACGAGCACCACCCCACGAGGCGGTCCTGCAGGTTCGTCGACGGCTACCTCCAGCGGGCCGGCAGGGCCCGCCAGCGTCCAACGGCGGGTGTGGGCGTTCACCGCCCGACCTCGGGCCCAAGGCGCAAGCGTTCCACCACCTCGCCCCCCTTCAGGTGGCGCTCGACGATCTCGTCGATGTCGGCAGCATCCACGAAGGTGTACCAAACCGCCTCCGGGTAGACCACCGCCACCGGCCCGCCCGCGCAGCGGTCCAAACAGCCGGCACGGTTGACGCGCACCCCTCCAGCGCCGGCAAGCCCTTCGGCCTTGACCCGTTGCTTGCAGTGGTTGAACGCCGCCTCGGCCCCATGGTGGGCACAGCACGCCTCGCCGCCGCTGCGCTCATTGAGGCAGAAGAAGACGTGTCGCTGGTAATAGCTCATGGGCCACCCCCCGGGAAAAACCCTGGATTCTAGGGAGCGCGTACTGCCCGATCCTGGCGCCGGGTCAGGCTGGCCAGCAGCCAAGCCAAGGCGAACAGCGGCCACAGACGCCCCACCCACTGCACCACGCCATACAGCCGAACCTGCGCGCCCCCCAGCCAAGCTCGAAGGCTGGCCTCCAGAAAGGGATCGCCCGCCAATCGGTTGACCAGTCCCAGCAGCAGCGCCAGCCACAAGACCCCCAACAGCGCGTTCCAACGCGCCGGCAGCAGACTCAGGCACAGCGCAGCGACCCAAGCGGCCGCCACGGCCGGCACGGTCGCTGGCGTCAGCCAACTCCAGGCCTTGTCTGGCCCATGCACCCACGCGGCCGCCAAGCAACTGGCACCCATGCCCACGGCAAGGGTCAGGGTGACGCACAGAACCCGATGCCAGCCGGACTTTGACGCGGCCAGCACCAGCCCACAGGGCGCGAGCAGGCCCAGCGCGGTGACCGCCAGGGCCCAACTCGGCGGCGCCTGAGCCAGCGCCCACGTGGGCAAAAGCGGCCAGCCGCGGTCCGTCAGCACGGCATTGGCCAAAGACACCACTTCGGGCAAGAACTGGCCCTGGGCCAGGGGCAGGGGTGCCGGAAACAGCAGCCCCAGCGGCCACAGCGCCCACAGGGTCAAGGCGCCGGCCGCGTGCGGCACGAACCAACGCTCCCGCCAGCGGGTCGCACGGGTCAATTGGCCACTGAGACCGAGCGCAATCGCCAAGGCCACCCCCAAGGTCGTGCCCAGGGTGTTGAGGGCCCAGTCTGCGAGCGAAGGCACGCGGGACGCCAGCCCATGCTGTGCCAGCTCCAAGCCATACGCCAGCGCCGAGGGGAACACGCAGCCGACGACACCCGCC
This sequence comes from Inhella sp., assembly GCF_027532025.1. GTDB lineage: Bacteria > Pseudomonadota > Gammaproteobacteria > Burkholderiales > Burkholderiaceae_C > Inhella. The sequence continues at coordinate 10,050 of NZ_JAPZSY010000053.1, forward strand.
CTGACCCAACCGGCGCCCTGGCGCCACACCACCACGACCGTCAGGAAGCCCAGAGGAACGTAGCCCAGGGCATTTGCCCACAGGTCGAGCGCGGGCCAGTAGCGAGGCCAGGGCAACGCCAGCAATTCGGTCCATGACGAGCCGGCTGGCCAAGTCCAGGGCCCGAAAGGATGCAGGCTGGCGTAAAGCACCAAGGCCACGTAGGCCGCCCACAGCCACAGCGTGGAAGAGCGTGGCCTGGCGCTCAAAACGGCTTGACCACCACCAAGACCACGATGCCCGCGAACAGCAAGACCGACACCTCGTTGAACACGCGGAACCATCGGTGGCTGCGCCGGTTGCCCAGGTGCTCAAAGCGCGACAGCAGACGGCCACACGCATGGTGATAGCCGAGCACGCCCGCCACCAGCAACAGCTTCAGCCACATCCAACCCAGCCCGCTCAGGTAGGCCGGTGCGTTCATGCCCAGCATCACACCGCCCAACACCACGGCGGGGACCATGAGCAAGGTGCTGAAGCGGTACAACTTCCGAGCCATCAGCAGCAAGCGCTCCCGCTCGGCGTGGCTGCTGGCCGGCACCATGGCCAAGTTGACGAACAGCCGGGGCAGGTAGAACAGGCCGGCAAACCAAGCGGCCACGAAAACGATGTGAAAGGCTTTGAGCCAGAGAAACATGCGCGAATTATGGGAGCCGACGTCGACCCCCCGGGCGTTGGGCGGCACCCCAAAAAAAACCCCGACCAAAGGTCGGGGTGGAAAGCCTTGATGCTGTCATCACACAAGGCTCCTGCTCAGGGAGGAAAAGCAGGGAACGGCAGCCTCGCGGCTACCATTCGGCGTCGAGTCTAGCGGCGCCCGCCGAAGGCTGACAAGCCCACGCCGGAATTCATTGACGATTGATCGGGTCTTGAATGACTTTGTTCGCCTCCTTCCCTGCGGCTCGCCCCCGCCGCCTGCGGCGCGACGGCGCCACCCGGGACTTGGTGCGAGAGCACCGCTTGCACGCCCACGACCTGATCCTGCCGGTGTTCGTGCAAGAGGGACACCAGGTATCCACCGCGGTGCCCTCCATGCCGGGTGTGGCCCGCCTGAGCCTGGACCGCGTCTTGGCCTTGGCCGAAGAAGCCCAGGGCCTGGGCATCCGGGCGCTGGCGCTGTTTCCCGTCATCGACGCCAGCCTCAAAGACCTCGAAGGCCGCGAAGCCCACAACCCCGAGGGTTTGGTGCCGCGTGCGCTGCGAGCCCTCAAGGCGGCAGTGCCTGAGTTGGCCCTCATCACCGACGTGGCCCTCGACCCCTACACCTCGCACGGGCAGGACGGCGTGATTGACGGGCAGGGGCGCATCCTGAACGACGAAACCGTCGCGCTGCTGGCCCAACAAGCGGTGGTGCAAGCCCAAGCCGGCGCCGACATCGTGGCGCCAAGCGACATGATGGACGGGCGTGTCGGCGCAGTGCGCCAAGCGCTCGAGGCCGCGGGCCACATCCACACCCGCATCCTCGCCTACAGCGCCAAATACGCGAGCGCCTACTACGGGCCGTTCCGCGACGCGGTTGGCTCGGCCACCAGCCTGGGCAAGGCCGACAAGAAGACCTACCAGATGGACCCCGGCAACGGCGATGAAGCGCTGCACGAGGTGGCGCTGGACATCGCCGAAGGCGCTGACATGGTGATGGTGAAGCCCGGCGTCGCCTACCTGGACATCGTCTACCGCGTGAAGCAGGCCTTCCGGCGGCCCACCTTCGCCTACCAAGTGAGCGGCGAATACGCCATGCTCAAGGCCGCCGCCGCCCAGGGCTGGCTGGACCACGACGCCGTGATGATGGAAACGCTGCTCGGCTTCAAGCGCGCCGGGGCCGACGCCATCCTGACCTACCACGCGCTGGAAGCCGCGCGACTGCTCAAAGGCTGAGCCGGCCATGCAGGCCTGGCACGTGCATGAGCGGCTTCAAACCCTGGAGCCGCTGCCCCTGGACCTGCCCGACGGAGGCTTCGTGTGGCTGGCGGTGGACCGGGCCTTGCTGCGCGACCAGTTTGCCGAAGTCCAAGCGCGGCTGGCGCATTGGACCGGCACGCCGTTGCTGGAACTGCACGTCAGCGACCTGCTGAACGAGGAACTGCCCTCGCACTTTGACGACACGCGCGCCTACGACCTGCTGGTGCTGCGCCGCTTGGCGCCCACAGCGGACGTGCTGCGCCTGGACACGCAGGCCGTCGGTTTCGCCGTGTGGGGCCGGGTGCTGCTCAGCGTCCACCCGGCGGACTGCGCGGTGCGAGAGCACTTCGCGCAACGCTTGGCGCAATGGGCATCGCCCGATGCCGGCCCCCGCCGCCTGCCGGCCAGCCCCGATGAGTTGATGCTCCGCATGCTCAATCACATGGTGGACGGCTACCTGGACCTTCGCCGCCAACTCACCCGGCACCATGGCGACTTGCAGCAGGCCCTGCTGGACACCCGCCACCCCTACCAAGACTGGTCCAGTCTGCTGGCGGCGCGCGGCAACCTGCACAAACTGGAAGACCTTTGCGAAGACCAACGCGCGGCCGTGCAGGAATGGCTCGATGCGCTGACCGACGCCCAAGACCCGGGGCGCGACGCTCGGGACGAGCGCGACAGCTTGCGCGTGCGTGCGCGGGACGTGATCGAGCACATCGAGCGCGTGCTCGGCCACGCGCATCGGCTGGGGCTGGCCACCGAGGGTGCCGTGCAAATGCACTACGCCGCCCTGGGCCACCGCACCAACAACATCATGCGCGTGCTGACGGCCCTCACGGCCGTCTTCCTGCCGTTGAACCTGATCACCGGCTTCTTCGGCATGAATTTCGACAACCTGCCTCTGATCCACAGCGCCACCGGCGCTTGGGTGACCCTGGGCCTGATGACCGCCATCGGCCTCGGGCTGGGCTGGTGGCTGCGGCGCAAGCGCTACATCAGTTCACGCTAGGACGGGCGTCCGGGCCGCCGTCGCCGTAAGGGTCGGAGAACCCCAGTTCGCGCAGCAAGGCGGTCTCACGGGCCTCCATGGCTTCGGCTTCGGTGGTGTCTTCATGGTCCCAGCCCTGGGCATGCAAAGTGCCATGCACCAGCAGGTGGGCGTAGTGCGCCACGAGGTCTTTGCCCTGGGCTTGAGCCTCCCGCTCCACCACCGCGGCGCACAGCACCAAATCAGCCACCACCACGGGGGCATCGCTGTAGTCGAAGGTCAGCACGTTGGTGGCGTAATCCTTGGCCCGAAAGCTTCGGTTCAGCGCACGTCCCTCCTCTTCGTCCACCACCCGCACGGTGATTTCAGCGTCGCAATCCAGGGCGCGACGAATCCAGCGCGCCACCTTGTGGCGGGGCACCAAGGCGCGGTGGCGAGGGTCGGCCCACTGCAAGGACAGGCTGAGCCGAGGACTCATCGGCGCCCCCCAGTGCGTGCATCGCGCTCGTCGTAGGCCTCCACGATGCGGCCCACCAGCGGGTGGCGCACCACGTCAGCGCGCGTGAAGCGCGTGGTGGCAATGCCCTCCACCCCATCGAGCACCTGCAAAGCATCGATCAGCCCACTGGACGTGCCGCGCGGCAGGTCAATCTGGCTGGTATCACCCGTCACCACCGCGCGCGACCCAAAGCCGATGCGGGTGAGGAACATCTTCATCTGCTCGGGCGTGGTGTTCTGGGCCTCGTCGAGGATGACAAACGCATGGTTGAGGGTGCGACCGCGCATGAACGCCAAAGGTGCCACTTCCAGCAGGCCCTTCTCTTGAGCGCGTGCCACTTTGTCGAAGCCCATCAGGTCGAACAGCGCGTCGAACAAAGGGCGCAGGTAGGGGTCCACCTTCTGCGCCAAGTCGCCCGGCAAGAAGCCCAAGCGTTCGCCGGCCTCGACCGCCGGGCGCGTCAGCACGATGCGCTGCACCTGATGGCGCTCCAAGGCATCGACGGCACACGCCACGGCCAGGTAGGTCTTGCCCGTGCCGGCCGGCCCCACCCCGAACGTCAGGTCGTGGCCCAGGATCTGCCGCAGGTAGCGCTGTTGGTTGCTGGTGCGCGCAGCCAAGTCGTGGCGACGGGTGTGCAGCTTGGGCTCGACATCGGCCGGCGCGCTGGGCTCGGCCAGAGAGGCCACCGCAGGACCAACCCCCAAGCCACTCACCGCCTGGGTCAGGATGAGGTCCACCGCCTCAGGGCTCAGCGGGCGATCGGCCAGGGCGCGCAACTGGTCCAGGGCGGCAGCGGCCCGGCGCGCGGCGGCCGCCGGGCCGTCGATGCGGAACTGCGCGCCGCGGCGCGACACCACCACCCCCAGGCGTCGGGCCAGGGCATGCAAATGGGCGTCCAGCTCACCACACAAGTGGGCCAGCGCGCGGTTGTCGATGTCGTCAAAACGGTGGGTCAGGATCACGGCACGGAGAGCCGCACGCGAGGGGCGGCGAGGGCGCTGCGCAGCAGCGGAAAAGGCCTGGGCATTGTCACCCCCTCCTGCACAATCAGCGGCCATGGCCGATCGCCCTCCCCCGCCCGCCTGTCCGCGCCAAGCGTCGTGGCTTTGGGGGGGCGGTCTGGGGCTGGGGCTGAGCCCGGTGTGGGCGGCGGGCTCGGCCAGCAGCGCGCCGGCGGCCCTCATCGACGTCTTGCCGGGCATGGCTTTGGCTCTGGCCCTGCTGGCTTTGGCGCATCGCTGGGAGCGGCGCTTGCTCTTGTCCGCCCTGGCCATAGTGCTCTGGCATCTGCTGAGCCTGGAGCTCCCCCTCGGCCGGCTGAGCCCGAGCCAAGCCTCGGCGCTGCAGGGGCTGATGCTGAGCCTCACCGCCAGCGCCGTGGCCCTGTTGGGTTTGCGCGAGGCCGGGCAGCGGCAACCCGGGTTGGAGGCCCTGCTCATGGGGCAGGCCCTCCTGTTGCCCTTGCCGCCCTTGCTGGGCTGGAGCGGTCCCGTTGTCCAGATGGCGCCTTGGTGCCTGCTGGCGATGCAGTTGTGCGGGGTGGCCGCCGGCTTGCTTTGGCTGCGCCCACGCCCGGTCGATGCCGGATGGGCGGCCTGGTGGATGCACGGCCGTCAAGTCGGCTTGCCCGCGCTGTTGTGCTTGAGCCTGGGCCTGGACGTGCTGCATGGGGCATGGCCGCAGTCGTCGCCGTTCTGGGCCCACGCCGCCGGCCTGACCAGTCTCTTGATGCTCGTCCAGGGGCTATCGCTGCTGCTCACCTATGCCCAAACCCGCAACCAATTGGAGCAAGAACTGGTGCGGCAAGAACGCCATCTGCGGGAGCGGATCGCCGACGTCGAACGGCACCACCAGCAACTGGCGGAGCAGCGACTGGACCAAGTGACCGAGCGCGAACGCAAGCGCATCGCCGGTGACCTGCACGACGACCTGGGTGCCAAGCTGCTGACCATCGTGCACACCAGCGAGAGCGAGCGCATCTCCACGCTGGCGCGCGAGGCCCTGGAGGAAATGCGCCTCTCCGTGCGGGGGCTCACCGGCAAGCCCGTGCACCTGATGGACGCCATCGGAGACTGGCGCGCCGAAGCCGTGTTGCGGCTGGGGCAGGCCAACATCGAAGCCGACTGGCTGCCGCTGGACGACGACCTCGAGCACACCTTGCCATCGCGCACCTATGTGCAAACCACCCGCATCCTGCGCGAAGCGGTGTCCAACATCATCAAGCACAGCGAAGCCAGCCGATGCGTGGTGCGCTGCGCGGTGGGCGAGGGCCACTTTCAGATCATCATCCAGGACAATGGTCGCGGCATTCCCAGCGCCGATGGGCGGCTGGACCGCGGTCATGGCATGGCCAGCATGAAATCCCGCGCCAAACAAATGCTGGGCCAATGCCTGGTCGAATCGAGTCCGGGCTGGGGCACCGTGATCCGACTGACCCTTCCTTTGTGATGCCCTGACCCCCTGCGAGGAGCACCGCCATGAACCACATCCTGCTGCTGGAAGACCTGGCCGAGATTCGCGCTTGGCTGCGCCAACTCGTCACCCAGGTGTTCGCCCAGGCGCACATCACCGAATGCGCCCGTGTGCAGGATGCGCTGAGCGCCATCCCGCGCCAGCGCTTCGACCTCGCCCTGGTGGACCTCGGCTTGCCCGACGGCTCGGGCGTCACCGTGGTGGAGGCCTTACGCAACCAGCAGCCCGAGGCCCAGTCGGTCATCGTCACCATCCACGACGACGACGAGCACCTGTTTCCCGCCCTGCAGGCAGGGGCCTTTGGCTACGTGCTGAAGGAGCAGGCCCGCGAGTTGTTCGTCGACCAACTGCAGCGCATCAGCCAGGGGGAACCCCCGCTGTCCCCCTCCATCGCCCGCAAGGTCATCGCGCACTTCGCGCAGCAGTCGCGTCGCACGCCATCGGCCAACGCCATGCCCGACGTGCAACTGACCGAGCGCGAAAGCGAAGTGCTGCTGCGCGTGGCCAAAGGCTTCACCCTGCCGGAGATCGGCGTCCAACTCGGGCTGTCTCGGCACACCATCGCCGATTACGTCAAGCAGATTTACCGAAAGCTCAACGTGAGCTCCCGCGCTGAAGCGGCGCTGGAGGCCCAGCGCCTGGGCCTCTTCGGCCGCAACTGAGCGGCGCGCCGATGATCGGACGACTGCAAGGCCGTTTGGCGGGCAAGGCCCCGCCGCAGGTGCTGATCGACGTGCAAGGCGTGGGCTACGAGGTGGACGTGCCCATGAGCACCTTCTGCGCCCTGCCTGCCCTGGGCGAGCCCGTGAGCCTGCTCACGCATTTCGTGGTCCGCGAGGACGCCCAGGTGTTGTTCGGCTTTCTGGGCGGCGACGAACGCGAGGCGTTCCGGCAACTCATCAAGATCTCCGGCGTGGGGCCGCGCACGGCGCTGTCTCTGCTGTCGGGCTTGAGCGTGGCCGACCTGCAGGCGGCCGTGGCGCAACAAGACGCCTCCCGCCTCGTCAAGGTGCCCGGCATTGGCAAGAAAACCGCCGAACGCCTGTTGTTGGAACTCAAGGGCAAGCTGGGCGAAGCCCTGGCCGCGCCCAGCTCCACACCCAGCGCCCGCGGCGACATCCAACAAGCCCTGCTGGCCCTGGGCTACAACGAGCGCGAAGCCGATGCCGCCCTCAAAACCCTGCCCGCCGACGTGTCGGTGAGCGACGGCATCAAGCTGGCCCTCAAGGCCCTGTCGCGCTGACGCCAGCGCCCCCGACATGCCCATCCAAACCGACGACTTCACCGCCCCGCAGCGCCTGGTGTCTGCCGCTCCCGCCTCGCCCAAAGAAGAAGCCCTGGAGCGCGCCCTGCGCCCCAAGCGCCTGGACGACTACGTGGGCCAACCCAAGGTGCGCGAACAGCTGGCGATCTTCGTTGACGCCGCGCGCCGCCGCGCCGAGGCCCTGGACCACGTGCTGCTCTTCGGCCCGCCAGGTCTGGGCAAGACCACCCTGTCGCACATCATCGCGGCCGAACTCGGGGTGCGCCTGCACCAGACCTCGGGCCCCGTGCTGGAAAAGCCGCGCGACCTGGCGGCCATTTTGACCAGTTTGGAGAAGAACGACGTCCTCTTCATCGACGAAATCCACCGGCTGTCGCCCGTCGTCGAAGAAATCCTGTACCCGGCGCTGGAAGACTTCCAGATCGACATCCTGATTGGCGAAGGCCCGGCCGCACGCTCCATCAAGCTGGACCTGCAGCCGTTCACCCTCGTCGGCGCCACCACCCGCGCGGGCATGCTCACCAACCCGCTGCGCGACCGCTTCGGCATCAGCGCGCGGCTGGAGTTCTACAGCGCCGAAGACCTGCAACGCATCGTGCACCGCTCGGCCGAATTGCTGGGCGTGCCCATCGACCACGACGGCGCGCTGGAAATCGCCCGTCGCGCTAGCGGCACACAGCGCATCGCCAACCGCCTGCTGAGGCGGGAGCGTGACTGGGCCGAATTCAAAGGCGACGGCCGCATCCACCGCGAGGCAGCCGCCCAAGCCCTGACGCTGTTGGACGTCGACCCCATGGGCTTCGATCTGATGGACCGCAAGCTGCTGGACGCGCTCATCCACCGCTTCGACGGTGGCCCCGTCGGCCTGGACAACCTGGCCGCCGCCATCGGCGAGGCCAGCGACACCATCGAAGATGTCATCGAGCCCTACTTGATCCAGCAGGGCTTCCTGCACCGCACGCCCCGCGGTCGCCAAGCCACCCTGGCCAGCTACCGCCACCTGGGGCTCGCCGCGCCGCAGCGCGACGGAGCGTTGTTCGGCGACGCTTGAGCCCCATCGCCCAGAGCGCTCGTTCTTTTTGAAATCCCCAAAAACAAAGCGGCCCGCGGGCCGCTTTGTGTGTTCTGGTCGACGTTCGATCAGAAGTTGTGGCGCACGCCGAAAGCCAGCGCGGAGAAGTCCCCGCGCTTGTTGAAAGTCGCTGGATTAGAGGTCACGCCGGTGTTGTCGCGATTCAAGTCACGGTCCGTGTAGTAGCCGTAAACCTTGGTGCGTTTGCTCAAGTTGTAGTTGTAACCCAAAGTCATTTGCTCACCGTTGCTGGCGCGGCCCAAATTGAAGTGGAACTCTGAAGCGCCGAGCGAGTACATCAACGCAACACGTGCAGCCTTGTACTTCCCTGACACAGGCGCCACGCCCGCGGTGTAGTTCTTGCCTTGGTTGTAATAAGCGCCAAGGGTAAACGCACCCAATTCATACAGCCCACGGACGGCCCATTGAGTACTGCTACCCTGATCGGCCATACCAAACCCGAGATGCAAAGGCCCGGAGTCATAGTTACCTGCGAAATCGTAGGCGCGGCCACCCGGGGCACCTTCGCTCACGGACACTGACATGCTGGCGTTGAAGCCGCCCACTGTGGGAGTGAAATACCCGACTTTATTGTTCTTGACCAAGGGGCCGAAAGCGTACAAAGCGTCTTCGGAGCTACCGGTGTCGTGGTTGTGCATGCTGATGTAGTCCGCCGTGGCGAAATACGATTCGGGCGTGAAGCTGCCCAAGCGCACCGCGCCGAACGAGCCCGCCAGTTGCACCCACGCTTCACGGCCCCAGAAGGTCGTGCCCGCGGTGGAAACGCCTGTGTCCGAATTGAAACCGTGCTCCAGGTTGAAGCTGGCCTTCAGGCCGCCGCCGATGTCTTCCAAGCCCTTGAAGCCCAGACGCGAGGCGTTGTTGGCCACAACCCACTTGCGGGCGCCGCCGTTTTCCTTTTGGGTCTCGACGGTGGTGTTCAACCGACCGTAGAGGGTGACCGAACTTTGGGCGAACGCCGGGGCCGCGACAGCAGCGGCCACGAGGGCGAGGGCAGACAGGGTGAATTTCTTCATCGTTGGCCTTCTTGGTTTGGTTACACGGGAGGCGGGCCGCTGACGCGGGCACCACCGGGTTAATGTCGAACGAGTATAGGCAGGGGGCTTGGCGCGCTGGGCGGGTCGATGCTAATTCGCAACATTGCCGTCAAAGAGGCTGCCAAGTCACGTCGTGCCCCAGCCGGGCCGCTTGGGTCAGCAAGTCCAGCACGGGCCAGGCGCGTTGGCGCAAAGCGGTCGGCTGGGCTTCGTCGTCGATCGTCTCCTGGGCATCGGTGGAGCCTTCGGCAGCGGCCATGTGCGCTTGCCAAGCGGTCAGCGCGTCGTTGAGTTGCGCACCCCGAAAAACGCCTTGCGGCGCTGGGTCTCGACCCAGGGCTCGCAGCACCGGTTCGGCATGGGGCCAGAGCATGAGCACATCGGCCCCGGCCTTGCTCTTGAAGGCGATCAGCACGCGGGGGGCTCGGCACCCAGGGCGGCTGGCTGGATGAAGTAGGCCAGGCGCGTGCGGGGTTTGAGGTAGTGGGCTGCAGCGCTGGGCAGGTCGGCGGGCCTCAAGCTGCGCCGGATCCCCAACGTGGGCTCGTCTTCCAAGTTGAGCAGCAAGGCTTCGGACGCCGGCACTTGGGGCTCGTGAACGAGCACGCGCGGCTTGAGCGGCCGGACCGGGTTGACGGCAACCACCAATGCGTAGCGATCGTCGGTGAGCTGAACGGCGGAGCCCGGCGGGTACACCCCCATCATGCGGATGAAGGCATTGAGCAAGGTGGCGTCGTAGCGGCTGCGCCCCTGGGCAAACATCAGCGACAGGGCCTCATGCGGGGTGTGCAGGCGCCCACCCAGCGGTGGATTGCACAGGCCGTCGAATCGGTTCACCAGGGCCACGATACGGGCGAACGGGTGCATCTGTTCGCCCAGGATGCGGTTCGGAAAGCCCGTGCCATCGGCATGTTCATGGTGCTGGGCGATGACCGCCAATGACGCCGCACTCAGGCCCATGGGCTGGGCCAAGGCCGCGCCTTTGTTCACGTGCAGCTGGTAGACCGCGACCTCGGGTGGCGTCAGGCTGTCCAGGCGTGACCGGAAGCGCGCTTCGAGCTCCAGCTTGCCGACGTCGTGCAGCAGGGCCCCGGCGCCGAGCTCGGTGAGTTCGTCCTGCCCCAGTCCGATGGCGCTGCCCAGCAGCAGCGAGATCAAGGTGACGTTGAGCGAATGCGCGCCAGCGCGGTCGCCAGCGGCTTCGGTCAGCAGGCGCAGGTTCATGTCGCCCATGCCCAGCATCTTGGCAACCAAGCTCGAAGCCAAGCTCTTGGCTTGTTCTCCGGTGGACAGGGGTTGGCGCACCGCGCCCTCCAGCATGTCGCACGCCGCCTGAGCGGCCTCTCTGTACTGCGCCTCGCAGAGGCTGAGGGCCTCACGCTGCAGTCGCAAGGCCTCGCGGTGGGCCTGGGCGATCTGCTCAGCCGGGTCGGTGGCGCCTGGGGGCACCGCCTCGATGCCTTGGGGATCGGCCGCCGGACCCGTGGTTGGCTGCAGTTCGCTCAACTCGGGGGACCAACGGACCTGCTTCAGTCCCAGCTGGCGCAGCACCACGAGTTGGTCTTCGGAGCCGATGCGGAAGCTGGACAGAGGGAAGGGATGTCGCATCCAGCCCAGGTCCAGGTGGATGAACATGCCCACGCGGAGGTCGGCAACGTCGATGCGTTCTTCTGCGGCCATGCGCTCAAGGTTGGGTTGGCGGTCGGGTGAGTATGCCCGCCGCCGGGACAATGCCCAACACCACAACATCCCCAATGCCCCCATGCCCGCTGCCTTTCTTTGTGACGTCCTGCGCACCCCCATCGGCCGTTACGCCGGCTCGTTGGCCAGCGTCCGTCCGGACGACCTGGCGGCCGGCGTGCTGCGGGCGCTGCTGGCCCGCCAGGCCTCGTTGGACCCCGCAGCGATCGATGACGTGATGCTGGGTTGCGCCAACCAAGCGGGCGAAGACAACCGCAACGTGGCCCGGATGGCCGCGCTGCTCGCCGGCCTGCCCGTGGACGTGCCCGGCACCACCTTGAATCGTCTCTGCGGATCGGGGCTCGATGCCGTTGGCCAGGCGGCGCGCGCCATCGCCGCGGGCGACGCCGAGTTGATGCTGGCCGGCGGCGTGGAAAGCATGAGCCGCGCCCCTTTCGTGATGCCCAAGGCCACCGAGGCCTTCTCGCGCAGCAATGCGGTGTTCGACACCACCATCGGCTGGCGCTTCGTCAACCCGGCCATGCACGCCGCCTACGGCACCGACTCGATGCCGGAAACGGCCGAGAACGTGGTGAGCGACTTCGGCATTTCCCGCGAGGACCAAGACCGCTTCGCCCTGGCCAGCCAAACCAAGACCCTGGCGGCGCGCGAACGCGGCTTCTTCGACGGCGAGATCGACCCCGTGACGATCCCGCAAAAGAAGGGCGAGGCCCTGGTGGTGCGGCACGACGAGCACCCGCGCGCCACCTCGCTGGAAGCCTTGGCCAAGCTCAAGCCCATCGTGCGCCCGGGCGGCACGGTGACGGCGGGCAATGCCTCGGGCGTGAACGACGGCGCCTGCGCGCTGTTGCTCGCCAGCGAATCCGCCACCAAAGCCCACGGCCTGACGCCGCGCGCCCGCGTGCTGGGCCTCGCCGCGGCCGGCGTGCCGCCGCGGGTGATGGGCATCGGCCCCGTGCCCGCCGTGCAACGCCTGCTGGCGCGCCTGCGGCTGACGCTGGCCGACTTCGACGTGATCGAGCTCAACGAGGCCTTCGCCGCCCAAGGCTTGGCCGTGCTGCGCCAACTGGGCGTGGCCGACGACGACGCCCGCGTCAACCCCAACGGCGGCGCCATCGCGCTGGGCCACCCGCTGGGCATGAGCGGCGCGCGCTTGGTGACGACCGCGCTGCGGCAGCTCGAAGCCACGGGCGGCCGGCGCGCGCTGTGCACGATGTGCGTGGGCGTGGGTCAAGGCATCGCCCTGGCGATCGAACGGGTGTGATGGCATGACCCCTGCCGAGGGCTTGCGCGCGCTGTTCGACGCCGCGGTGGCCTCGGCGCAACCGGCGCGCGCGCTGCCCGCCCACCTGCCCCCGCCGCCGCGCGGCACCACCGTGGTGCTCGGCCTGGGCAAGGCGGCGGCCGGCATGGGTGCGGCGGTGGAAGCCGCCTGGCCCGCCGCGGCGCCGCTGCGCGGCGTGCTGGTGGCCCCCCACGGCACGCCCGACCCTGGCCTGCGGCGTCTGACGCTGCGCCACGCGCGGCACCCGCGACCGGACGCGCACAGCGTGGCCGCCGCGCAAGCGCTGTTGGGCGCTGCGGCCGGCTTGGGCGCCGACGACCTCGTGCTGGTGCTGCTGTCCGGCGGCGCCTCCAGCCTGGCCACCCTGCCCCTGCCCGGTCTGACGCTGGAGGACTTGGCGGCCCTCAACGGCCACCTGCTGGCCAGCGGCGCGCCGATTGACGCGATGAACACCTTGCGCAAGCACCTGTGCGGGATCAAAGGCGGGCGATTGGCGCTGGCTTGCGGACCCGCCGTGCCGGTGATCACCTTGGCGATTTCCGACGTGCCGGGCGACGCGCTGGACCTGATCGGCTCCGGCCCCTCGGTGGCCGACCCCAGCAGCTGCGCCGACGCCATGGCGGTGGCCGCGCGCTGGGGCATCGACTTGCCTGATACGGCGCGGGTGGCGCTGCAAAGCGGCGCGTGGGAGACGCCCAAACGCTTGCCGCCCCAGCACCGCGCGGTGGTGGTGGCCTCTCCGGCTCAAGCGCTGGCAGCGGCCGCGCAGCGGGCTCATCGCATGGGATGGGATGTGCGTTTGGGCAGCGACCGGGTGGAGGGCGAGGCCCGCGCCCTGGGCGCGCAGTTGGCGCGCGAGGCCCTGGCCGGCGAGGTGGGGCGACCCACCGTGTTCCTGAGTGGCGGCGAGGCCACCGTCACCTTGGGTGACGCCAAACTCGGTCAAGGCGGGCGGGCAGCCGAAACCCTGCTTGCGGCGGCGCTGGCCGCTGAATGGCGCGGGCTGCGCGGGCTGATGGCCGACACCGACGGCATCGATGGCACCGGCCCGGCAGCGGGAGCGGCCTTCGGACCCGACAGCCTCGCCGTGGCGCGCCAGCGGGGCGACTCGCGCGAAGCGGCGTTGACTGGCCACGATGCCGGCGGCTTCTGGGCTCGCCAGGGCTTGGCGCTGGTCACCGGCCCGACCGGCACCAACGTCAACGACTTCCGCGCGCTCTTGCGCTGGCCGGCTTCTGTCGATCAGTAGGTCGCCGCGCGCAGCGGCGGGCTGACGCGGTAGCGTTCGCTGCGGGTGTGGGCCCACAGTCGGTCCAGCAGGGCCACGATCGGCACCTCGCCCAACTCGGCGCGCCACTCGAAGGGGCCGGCCGGGTAGTTCACGCCCAGCTTCATGGCGGTGTCGGCCGCCGCTTCGTCGCAGACGCCCTGCCACACCGCGTCGCTGGCCTCGTTGACCAGCATGGCCAGGGTGCGGGCCAAGATCAGGCCGGGCGTGTCGCGCAGCGGCACGGCCAGCAAGCCCGCAGCGGCCAGCGCGTCGGCCGCGGCGCGGCGGGCGCCGTCTTGCAGATCGCCAGCCCCGCGGCCGTGGGCGATGGCCAGCGCCGAGCTCTGCGCTTGGCTGGGCAGCAGCCAGTCGATCACCGCCAAGGGGTTGCCGTGGTTGGCGCCCAGCTCGGCGGCCGTGCGGCCGTCGGTGACGACCACATCGATGGCGCCCGCACCCACCGCCAGGCCAGCCCACTCGGCCTCGGGGTCGCGGCGCACGCCGGGCAGGCGGGCGGCCAGTGCGTCCACGGTGGCCCCGCGGCCGCGCAGCACCAGGGCGGGCACTTGGGCCGGTGCTGACGGCGCGGGCAACTTGGCGGGCTCGCCCTCGTAAAAACCTTTGCCCACCTTGCGGCCCAGGCGGCCGCCGTCCACCAGCGCCTGTTGCACGAGGCTGGGCTGGTAGCGGCGGTCGCCGAAGTTGGCCTCCCACACGCTGCGGGTCACCAGGTTGTTGGTGTCGTGGCCGATCAGGTCCATCAGCTCGCACGGGCCCATGCGGAAGCCCACCGTGCGCAGGCAGGCATCCAGCTCGGCGGGCGTGCCGGCGCGCTCTTGCAGCAGGGCCAGGGTCTCGGCGTAGTACGGGCGGGCGATGCGGTTGACGATGAAGCCCGGCGTGCTGGCCGCGTGCACCGGCGTTTTGCCCCAGGCGCGGGCCAGGGCCTCGGTGGCCTGGGCGATGGCGGGTGCCGTTTCGGCGCCGCTCACCACCTCCACCAGCTTCATCAGCGGTACGGGGTTGAAGAAGTGCATGCCCACCAGGCGCTCGGGCCGGGCCAGGCCGTTGGCCAGTGCGGTGATGCTGATGGACGAGGTGTTGCTGGCCAAGATGGCCTCGGGCGCCAGCACGGCGTCCAGCTCGCGCAGCAGCGCGCGCTTGGGCTCCAGCAGCTCGACGATGGCCTCGATCACGCAGCCGCAATCGGCCAGGTCGGCCACGCTGCGCGCCACGCCCAGGCGGGCCAGGGCCTGCTCGCGCGCGTCGCTGCTGAGCTTGCCCTTGGCCACCAGGCCGGCCAGGGTGTCGGCCAACTTGGCGATGGCGGTCTCGGCCGCGCCCTCGCGGGCGTCGAGCAGGCGCACGGGGTGGCCGGCCAGGGCGGCAATTTGGGCGATGCCGATGCCCATGACGCCAGCGCCCACGACGCCGATGGGGGGAAGCGGATGGCTCATGGCTGGCTCCAGGCGGGGGCGCGCTTGTCGACGAAGGCGGCAAAGCCCTCGCGCGCTTCGGGCGTGCTGCGCACGCGGGCGATGGTGGCGGCGGTCAGCGCCTGGGCGTCGGGCCCCAGGTCGCCCGGCGTGAGCTGCGCGAACAGGGCCTTGATCTCGGCCTGGGCGCGCGGGCCGCTGGCCAGCAACTCGTTCACTGTCGCGCCCACGGCGGCGTCCAGTGCATCGGCCGGCACCACCTGCTGCACCAGGCCCAGGGCCAGGGCTTCGGTGGCACTCACACGGTGCGCCATCAGCGCCAGGCGCTGGGCTTGGCGAGCGCCGGCGGCACGGATCACGTAGGGGCCGATGACGGCGGGCAGGATGCCGAAGCGCGCCTCGCTCACGGCGAACTGCGTGCCTTCGGCGGCGATGGCGATGTCGCAGGCGCAGGCCAGGCCCACGCCGCCGCCCAAGGCCAAGCCCTGCACGCGGGCCACGGTGGGCTTGGGGCATTGCGCGATGGCCGCCAACATGGCGGCGAAGCGCTGCGCGTCCTGCAGGTTGTCGGCTTCCGACGCCGCGGCGGCACGGCGCATCCAGCCGATGTCGGCCCCGGCGCTGAAGGACTTGCCGGCGCCGGCCAGCGCGATCACGCGCACCGCGTCGTCGGCGGCCAGGGCCGTGAAAGCGGCGTGCAACTGCTGGATCAGCGCCTCGTCAAAGGCGTTGTGGCGCTCGGGGCGCGCCATGGTGACCGTGGCGACGCCGCGGGCGTCGGTGGTCACTGTGAGGGTGTCGTGCGGTTCCATGGCGGGAAGTGTCCCGCACGACGCCGGCTCAGGTCGCTGTGGATCGACGGGCTCAATCGGTGGCTTTGAGGTTGAACGCCGCCACCGCACGCTCGAGGGTGCGGGCGTCCTCGCGCAGCGCCGCAGCCGCCTCGTTGGAGCGACGAACCGCCGCAACGCTGTGGGTCGTCGACGAGCCGATTTGCTCGACGGCCTGCCCCACTGCCTCGAAGCCCTGCCGCTGCTCGCGCGTCGACCCAGCGATGTCCTGCATCAGCGTCGTCACGCGCGTCACCGACTCGAGGATGCTTTGCATGGTCTGCCCCGCCTGATCCACCATCGCCGAGCCCGAATCCACCCGTCCGACCGAGTCCTGGATCAAGGCCTTGACCTCTTTGGCAGCAGCGGCCGAGCGTTGCGCCAAGTTGCGCACCTCGCCGGCCACCACGGCAAAGCCCCGGCCCTGCTCGCCAGCGCGGGCCGCCTCCACGGCCGCGTTCAGGGCCAAGATGTTGGTCTGGAAGGCGATGCCGTCGATGACGTTGACGATTTCGCCGATGCGTTTGGACGCGTCGTCGATGCCGCGCATGGTTTGCACCACTTCGGACACGACCTGCCCTCCGTGAACGGCAACCTTCGAGGCTTCGCTGGCCAGTTGATTGGCGGTTTCCACGTTCTCGGCGCTGCTGCGCACCGTTTCCGTCATGTGCCTCGTGGAGTCGGCCGTTCCGCGCACGAAGGCGTCATGCGACTCGGTCAACTGCAGCAATTCGCGGTTGGCGGCGTCGATCAGTTCCGCGGAAGCGCCGATCTTGGCGGCGATCTCGCGCACATGGCTCACGACGGCGAGCAAGCGGTCCTGCATTTCCACGATGGAGCCGAACAGGTGACCGAACTCGTCACCCTGCCGCACATAGATCTCGTCGTTGAGATGCCCGCCCGCGATGCGCTGCGTCACCTGGTGGGCGCGCCGGAAGGCGCCGCTCATCATGCGCGTCAGCGACCAGGCCAGCCAACACGCCATGCCCGTGCCGGCCATTGCCACGGCCAGCACCACGAGCTTGGTCCGGTTGGCTTGTCGCTGGGCCTCCTGGACCGTCGACAGGACGAGGCCTTGCTGCCATTGGCGCTGATCGGCAATGTGCTGCACCATGCGATCGCGGGCCGGCACCAGTTCGGCCTTGAGTTGCGCGAAGGCG
Source organism: Inhella sp. (assembly GCF_027532025.1). Lineage (GTDB taxonomy): Bacteria > Pseudomonadota > Gammaproteobacteria > Burkholderiales > Burkholderiaceae_C > Inhella. Next base: position 27,026 of record NZ_JAPZSY010000053.1, read on the forward strand.
GCGCTGCGATCCCCGGCCTTGACCTTGCCGAGCACCTCGCCCCCCAGGCGCCAGAAGTCCGTGTCGGCCGCGCGGATCTTCTCGAAGTTCGCCTTGCCCTGGGCCGTGGACATGTTGTCCTCGAAGGTTTTCAGCTTCGCCAACATCTCCTCCCGGAAGGCACCGATCCGTTGGAAGGTTTCGTCTCGCTCTGCGTCGGTCTCCACCAGCATGGCGTGCCGGGCTTCCAGAGAAACACGAAACATCAGCATCTGCACGTCGGAGATCAAGTCCAGCTGCGGCGCGTAGCGTTGCGCCACGCGCTCGGCACTGCCGGCCAAACGCTCCAGGGTGATGAAGGCCAAGGCGGAAATCCCGACGACCACTGCCAACAAGAGCCCCTGAATCAGTGCCAGCTTGCGTCCGATGGGATGCTGAGGCTTGCTGAGAACCATGAGCATGTCTCCGAATGAGGGGAAGTTGGACCGGCTTTTTGAGTTTAGGGAGCCCCTCCCAGGGGCGCGGCGATGCACGGAAAGCGCGTGGGGGCTTTTTCGAGCCGAGGGCGCGAAACGCTTCACGCGAGCCGGGCTGCGTCACTCCGCGCCAGCCGGCAACGGTCGCAGCGCTGGCCCGCATCGGCGCGCACCCAGGGCGTGACTCTTCGCATCCGGTCCGGGGCGATGGCAGCATGCTGGACTTCCACGCTTCAGCGGACTCCACCGCACGATCCACCATGCCCCGTTTTGCCCTGCCCACCGCCCCCCGCCGCCCCCTCGTGATGGCGTTGTGGTTGTGCCTCTCGTTGAGCGCGGGCGCACAAGCCGCCGATCCGGCCCTGACGTGGGACTTGACGCCCATCTACGCCAGCGACAACGCCTGGGACGCCGCGCGCCAAGCCGCCCTGGCCGAGTTGCCCGCGCTGAGCGCCCTGCGTGGGACGCTGGGGCGTGACGCGGCCAGTTTGCGCACCGCGCTGGACCGCATCTCGGCCGCCAATCAGCGAATGGAGCGCTTGTGGGTTTACGCCTACGCGCTCCAAAGCACCGACAACCGAGAGCGTCGCCATCAGGAGCGCGTGGGCCTGATGGGCCAACTCTCGGGCCAGTTGGGTGCGGCCTTGGCGTGGGTCGAGCCCGAAATCCAGCAGATCGGTGCCCAGCGCCTGGCCCAGTTCCAACGGCAAGACGCTGGCCTGGCACGCCACGCCACCCGGCTGCACCACGTGCTGCGCCTGCAGCCGCACACCCTGGGGGCCGAGGCCGAATCGGTGGTGGCCGCACTGGCCCCCGTCCGTGGCGCCACGGCCCAGGCGCGCGGGTTGCTGGTGGACGTGGACATCCGCTGGCCCTCGATCACCATCGACGGCAAGCCGGAAAAGATCGACGACACCAGTTACGGACGCTGGCGCCAACACCCCGATCGGGCCGTTCGCAAGCATGTGTTCGACACCTTCTTTGGCCAACTCGGGCAGTTCGAGAGCACCTTTGGCATCACCCTGGGCACCGCGGTGCAAGACAACGTGGTGATGGCCCAACTGCGCAAGCACCCCAGCGCCGTGGCCGCGTCGCTGGCGGCCGATGAAGTGCCAGAGTCCGTCTACCGCACCCTGGTGGCCGAGACCCGCAAAGGCCTGCCCACGCTGCACCGCTACTTCCGGCTGCGCCAGCAGATGCTGAAACTGCCGGACCTGCATTACTACGACATCTACCCCGCCCTGTTGAAGCGCGACGTCAGCTACGGCGTGGACGAAGCCAAGCGCCTGACCCTGGCCGCCGTGCAGCCGCTGGGCGCGCCCTACCAGCAGCAGCTGCAGCGCCTGTTGGGTCAGCGCACCATGCACGTGCTGCCTGCCGAGGGCAAGAGTGGAGGGGCTTACCAGACCAGCGTGTACGGGGAATCGCCCTTGGTGTTCCTCAACCACCAAAACGACTACGACAGCGTCTCGACCCTGGCCCACGAGTGGGGTCACGGCATGCACACGGCGCTGGCCAATGCGTCGCAGCCTTTCGAGAAGGCCAGCTACCCGTTGTTCATCGCGGAGATCGCAGCCATCACCAACGAAGTGCTGCTGTCTCAGCACATGTTGGCGCAGGCCAAGAGCCCCGACGAGAAGCTCTACCTGCTGGGACACGAGCTGGAGCGACTGCGCGGCACTTACTTCCGCCAAACCATGTTTGCCGAGTTCGAACTGCGCACCCACGACGCCGTGCAGGCTGGCGAGTCCTTGAGCGGCAAACGCCTGACCGAGATCTACTGCGGCCTGCTGAAGGACTACCACGGTGACGCCCAAGGCGTGATGAAGATCGACCCCCAGTACTGCCAAGAGTGGGCCTTCATCCCGCACTTCTACCGCGGGTTCTACGTCTACCAGTACGCCACCTCGATGGCCGCCGCGCAGTTCTTTGCGGACCGCATCGCCTCGGCCAGCGACGCCACACCACGCGAAACTTACCTGAACGTCCTGCGCGCCGGTGGCAGCCAAGCTCCGGTGGCCGCCCTGAAGCGTGCTGGCCTGGACATGGACTCGCCCGCGCCGTACGAGGCGGTGATCCGCCGCATGAACGCCATCATGGACGAGATGGAGCGGCTGCTCGCCCAGCGCTGAGCAGGGCGCCGACGCCCCAGACCCCAGGGCGTCGGCCACAGGGCTGGCGGACGCACGGTCTCGCCCGTTAGCATGAGCAGGCCGACTGGCTTGCTTCCTGACGAGCGCAACCACCTCGCCCAGCCCATGAAAACCCTTCTCGCCCTTGCCTTGCTTGGCGGCATGGCCTCCGCGGTGGCCCAACCGGAAATCCGGTTCGCCCCGGAGAAGGATTACGGGCCCTTCGTCTACCAGGACGCGCAAGGCCAAGTGGTGGGCTTGTCGATCGACATCCTGGAGGCGCTCAAGCCCGGGCTGGATTCGCCCGTGCGCACGCTGCCGGCCCAGCCGCTCGCGGAGATTCTGGCGGCGGCCCAGCGTGGTGAGGTGGATCTGATTTCCTCCCTGCGGCCGACACCCGAGCGATCCGTCTACCTGGCCTTCACCACCCCCTACGTGCAGGTACCCGCCGTGTTGGTGGTGCGCCAAAGCATCAGCCCAGCCAAGCTCCAGGACCTGAAAGGTCAGCCTGTGGCTGTGGGCCAGGGGTACGCCGTGGAAGCCTTCGTGCGGCAGGCTTACCCGGAGTTGAAGTGGCAGGCCGTGCCCGACGACTTGAGCGCCCTGCAAGGCGTGATGGCCGGCAAGTACCAGGCCGCGGTGGCCGACATCGCCAGCGTGAGCCACCTGCTGCGGCAGCAGCAGGTCAAGGGCGTGCAGGTGTCGGAAGCGGTGGGCTTTGACTACCCGCTGGGCTTCGCTTACCGCAAATCGCTGCCCCAACTGGGCCGGCAGTTGGAGGTCGGACTGCAGCAGCTGGACGACGGCACCCGGCAGCGCATCATCAACCGCTGGATCGATGCCTCGGCGCTGCAGTACGAAGACCGACGCCGGCGGGTGCTGCGCTGGTCGGGTCTGGCGCTGGCCCTTCTGGCCGCCGGCGTCCTCGGCGGCGTGGCCTGGCGCGCACGACGCAAAGCCACCCCATGACCACCACGCCTTCGGCCAACGCTTCGCGGTCGGGGGCTTGGATCGCGGGCCTCGCCCTGGTCTACGGCTTGCTGTCGGTGATCTCGATCCTGCTCGCGGCCCGTCCAGGTCAAATCGCCACGCTCTGGTTCGCCAACGCGATGGGTGTGGTGGCCCTGTTGGCCCTGCCGCGGCGGCGCTGGGCCTTGATGCTGGCCGCGCTGGGGTTGGCCAACCTGCTCGCCAATGCGGGGGTCAAGCTGCCCAGCCACGGCCTGGATGCGGCGGTTTGGCAAGCCGCTGCAGCCTTCGTCCCCGGCAACTGTGCGGAGATGCTGCTGGGGGCCATGCTCCTGTCGGGCGCCGGCGTGCGGGTGCAGGACCTTCAGAACCCCAGCCGGCTGCTCACGCTGTTCGTCTTGGGTGCTGTGATTCCGGCCCTGTTCGGCGCCGTGTTCGGTGCGGCCGTGGTCGCCGCACCCGGCGAGTTCGGCAGGGTGTGGGCCACGTGGCTGGCCGGCAGTCTGATTGGCGGCGTGGCGATGCTCCCGCTGAGCCTTTCGGTGTGGCTCCAGGGCCTCCGGCCGCTGCAGCGGACCCTGGCCGCCCCCCAAAACCAGGCGCTGTTGCTGCTGACGATAGCGGCCACGCTGGTGGCGGCCACCACCTTGCCCCACCCCTTCGTGGTGATGGCCATGGCCCTGGGCGCGCTGGCGGCCGTCAGCGGCCTGCTGCTGTGCGCCGTGGGCACCTTGCTCGTCGCCATGCTGATCGGCGTGCTCATCGGCTCGGGCGTCTTGCTGCTGCCCCCCGCGTCGGGGTGGTGGAGCGACAGCCTGTACTACGGTGCGGTGCTGTCGACGCTGCTGCCCGGCACCTTTCTGGCTGCCACGGTGGACAGCCGACGCGACGCGATGCTTCGCCTGAGCACCAGCGAGGCGCACTTGCGCTCGCTCTACCAACAAACGCCGGCCATGCTGCAGGCGCTGGACGAACGCGGGCGTGTCATCGATGTCAGCGAGCTGTGGCTGAGCACCCTCGGGTACACGGAGGGCCAAGTGCAAGGCCGCCCGATCACCGATTTCCTCACGCCCGAGTCCGGGCACGCCTTCACCCGTTGGGCAGACCCTGGCAAGCCCTGGTCGGGCAGTTCGACCTTGGCGGACCTCCAAATGCTGAAAGCCGACGGGAGCGTCATCGATGCCGTGGTGTCCGCGATCTGGGAGCTCGATGACGAAGGCCGCATGCGACGGCTGCTGGCCGTGGTGGAAGACGTCACGGAGAAAAAGAAGCTGACCGCCCGCAGCCACTTCGCCGAGCACGATGCCCTGACCGGCCTGCCCAACAGAGTGCTGCTCCAGGATCGGCTGGAGCGGCTGTGCGCCAACCACAGCCGCCAGGGCGGACAGTTCGCCGTGGCCTTCCTGGACCTGGATCATTTCAAGGCCATCAACGACACCCATGGCCATGAAGCGGGCGATCGCCTCTTGAAGGCAGTGGCCGAGCGTCTGCTTCAGACGCTGCGAGCCTCCGACACGGTTGCGCGCTTGGGCGGCGACGAATTCGTGCTGCTGCTTTCCGCGCTGGAGGACCGTGCGCAAGTCGAGCTGCTGGCTCGCAAGGTGTTGGAGCAGGTCGCCCAGCCCTGCACCTTGGGTGATGCGCCAGGGGCGCCGGTCTTGGCAGTGGGTTGCAGCCTGGGCATCGCGCTCTACCCAGACCACGGCCAAGATGCAGCCACGCTGATGCTGCGAGCCGATCAGGCCATGTACGCCGCCAAGCGCAGCGGTCGCAACCGATGGGTCATCTTCCATGGCGACGACGCCGGATCGATCGGCCGAGCTTCCTAGAAGTCTGCGGCACGGCGCGGTCTCCCCATCGAATGGGCAGTTGCCGCACCGGCCATCCCGTCAGTCTGGCACCTTCGCCAAGTTGTCGTCGCTGTTGCGGTCGATGCGCAGGTTGAACGGGTCGATGCCCACCCAAGCCGGGCGCTGCGACGTGACGAGCACCACCTCCTGTCGGCCTCCCTGCAGGGGCCGACGCTCCAAGGACAGGATCGAGGTCGACTTGAAGCCTTTCTTGCCCGGCTCGGCGGTGAATCCACCGATCTCGAAGGCTTCATTCAAGGGTGCCTCGGTCTCCTGGCCCTTGCCGTCGGCGTAGAGCTTGCGGGCCTGCACGGTGAACCGCGTCTCGAACCGGCCGTCGGCAAGCGGCTTGGTGCGGGGCTCGAGGGCCTTGAGGTCGTAGAGCGTGATCCGCTCGAACAGATCGACCACCAGTTGCTCGTGCTGCGGCCCCAGTTCGGCCCGCAGCAGACGCAGGAAATCGCGGCTGTCGGGGTAGGGCGCTGGCTTGAAGGCGAACTCGGCGATCAACTTCTGCAGGGCCCGATTGACCGCCGCTTCGCCGACGATCTCCTTGAGGCCGTACATGGCCACGGCGCCTTTGTTGTAGTGGATGTAGTCCTGGTTTTCCACGCGGGCCAGCGGCTGCTCCTCCACCACATCGCGGCCACGCGAGCGCAGGTAGTTGTCCAGTTCCGTCTTGAGGAACTTGCGGATCTGCGCCTTGCCGTAGAGCTTCTCCATCACCAGCAGGGCCGAGTACTGCGAGAAGGTTTCCGACAACAGCGTCATGCCCTGCTTGTCAGCGCCGATCACCTGATGCGCCCACCACTGGTGCGCGATTTCGTGCGCGGTGACGTAGGTGACCAGGTCGATCTTTTCCTCGCGGTCTTCGTCGTTGAAGTTCTGGATGAAGCCGATGGCCTCGGAGTACGGCACCGTGTTGGCAAACGACTGCGCAAACGTGGCGTAGGCCGGGAACTCCAAGATGCGCGCTTGCTTGAACTGGTAGGGCGAGAAGCGCTCGCTGAACACCTCCAGCGACACCTTCATCGCGTCCAGCATGCGCTGCGCGTTGTGCGCGTGCTCGGGGTGGTGGTAGAGGGCCAGTTGCACGGGCTCACCCTGGGGGTTCTGCCAGGTGTCGGTCTTCACCGCGTAGCGGGCCGACTGCAGCGAGAAGAAGTTCTGGATGGGCGCTTCCGTGCGCGTCACCAAGGTGCGGCGGCCGCTGGCTGTCGTGTCGCTCACGGTCATGCCGGGGGCCACCGGGGTTTGGTCGGCATCGGTGGACAAGCGAATGTCGGCCGTCACCCAGTCGCTGTCGCGGCGCAGGTAGTGGTGGGCGCGGGCGGCGTCGTCTTCCAACGGGGCCGGGCGCAGCTCGGGCGGCAGGCCGTGCTTGCGGCGCTTGGCGCGGTCTTGCAGAAAGCCTTGACGACTGACCCCGAGCGTGGGGGCCACCTCGAAGTTGTCCACGAAGCTGCCATTGGCCACCAAACGGGTTTGTGCGCCGCTGTTGGGAAAGCCCACCTCCTGAAGTCGGGTGGCAAAGCGCAGCTCGCGCTTCTCGCCCGGCTGCATGGGACTGGCCAGGCTATAGATGCGAAAGCCATAGTCCCGGTATTCCTTCTTGAGGGTGGCGCCCGGCATCTCGAGCCGCTCGAGCTTCAGGTCTGGTGAGGTTTGCACCAGCAACTCGTTCACGGCTTGCGCGTGGCGGTTTTCCACGGTGTAGTGGCCTTGGGTCACGGCCAGCCGCTCGCGTGGGTACAGCGCCACGTCCAGGCTCACATGGGTGATGGTGGGCTGCAGCGTGGCTTCCAGCGGCAGCAGGGCTTTTTCGGCCTCGGCCCGCCTCTCCTCGAGCTCGGGGCCGGTGACGTAGCGGTTGAGCACGTTGCTGTTGTAGAACACGAAGGCGCCGCTGCCCAACCACACGGCCATGAGGCCCGACAGGACAACCCCGGCCGATCCGCGCAGGCGCTTCGGGGCCAAAGCCAGACGCGGACGCAGGCGGGTCTCGCTGCCGCGGCGCCACAGCAGGTGCGCGCCGACCACCAGCATCAAGGCGAAGGCACTCCAGTACACCTGGTGCCAGGCGCGGCCGATCCAGAAATGGCCGAGGCCGTTCATGTCGGACAGGGGCACCGTCAGCGCATCGCCAAAGTTGTAAAGCTTGTGCTCAAACCCTGTGGTGGCCAAGGCGACGCTGGCCACCAGGTAGACCAACATGGCCGCCCAGCCCGCGGGTTTGCTGGGCACGATGGCTTGCACGAACACCGACAGGATGCCCACTTGCAGGGTGCCGATCAGCGTGGGCAGCACGAACCACAACAGGTAGCTGCTCCATTGCACCTGGGTGTAGCCGTGGTAGAGCTGGAACAACACGCCCGCCACGACGGCCACCAGCAAGGTGGCCAGCAACACCAGCGCGATGGCCAGCACCTTGGGCACCACGAAGGCCCAATTGGGGGCCGCGCTGGCATCCACGATCTCGTGGATGCGGCGCTCGCGGTCGCGCCAGACCAATTCGCCGCCGTAGTAAATGGCGATGATGATCGGAATGATCGAGAAAGCACCCGTCAGCGCCTCCACCACCGCGCGGGTGACCGGAAAGTAGGGGATGCCCCGCATCTCGGTGACGCCGCTGAGCGCACCGAACGAGTTGAACAGGCCCAGCGCCAGCAGCACGGCAAAGGCGGGGCTCTTGAACACAAAGGCCATGTCAAAGCGCGTCAAGGCCCACAGGGCCTGCAAGCCCGCACCGCTGCGCGGCTGGGCCAACGCCTTGGGCTGCGGCGCGGGTTTGGCTGCCGTCGCCTTCTCGGGCTTGGCGCTCGTGGAGCGGGTTTCCATGCGGAACACGCGGTAGGCCAGCCCCAGCAGCACCAGGCTCACGCCCAACCAAAGCAGGCGGTTGTAGAGCCACACCCCCTCCAGCGGGGGCAGCAGTTGGTTGCGGTCGGCCACGGTCCAGTACTTGGTGACCTGGAACAACGCCCCGACACCGAAGGGGTCGAGCAAACTGGCCAGCTGCTCTTGACTCGGGTCGCGCAACACCACCCGCGAGACGGTGTAGAGCACCAAGAAGCCGATCACCCCGACGTAGCTCCACATCATCGAACGGGTGGCCGTCGCCAAGGCAAAGAAGGCTCCCGCCATCAGCATCACTGTGGGCAGGCCCACCACGAACAGCGCGTACAGGTAGTGGCTGAGCACGAAGGGGCCGATCTTTTCGGGGTCCTGCCAGGGCATGACGCTGCCCAACAACAACCCCAGCGGCACCGACACCATCACCAGAAAAGCCACCAGCGTGGCCCCGCTGAAGCGGCCCAGAACGTAGGCCGGCTTGGTGATGCGGGTGGCGCGCAAGATGGGCGCAAAGCCGGTTTCGTCATCGCGAATCACGGCATTGGCCACGAACGCGGTGACCACAAAAATGCCGAACAGATTCATGATGCCCACCGTCTGCAGCAGGGCAAAGGGAGCGTTCTTGAACACCTGCCCCGCGCTGCCAATCTGGATCTCGTCGATCGTGGCGGCGGCAAAAGTGAGCAGGAAAAAGAGCGCGAAGCTCACCAGGAACAGGGGTGAGCGCAGCTGAAACTTCGCCTCGAAGGCGGCGACCTTGGCAAACATCGACATGGCAGGGCTCCTGATGAGCGGTCGTCGGGCTCAGGCCGCGGCGCGCTGGGCGCCGGCGTGGGCTTGGCGCGACTGCACCAGGGTGGCGAAGTAGAGGTCTTCCAAGCTGCCCTCGATCGGCTCGAAACCGGCCTCGGGGGCCGAATCGCTCAGCACATGGATCACGGTCTGCCCCGCGCGCAGGCGGTTGGCGATCACGGTCAGATCGGCCTGGTAGCGGCTGAGTTGGCGGGTCTCGATGCTGCGCCGCCACACCCGGCCCTGCAGGCTGCGCGTGAGCTCTTGCGGCGAGCCGTCCAGCACCACCTGCCCCTGATTGATGATGGCCATGCGGGGGCACAGGTCACTCACGTCCTCCACGATGTGCGTGGACAGAATCACCACCACGTTCTCACCAATGGCGGCCAGCAGGTTGTTGAAGCGGTTGCGCTCTTCGGGGTCGAGCCCGGCGGTGGGCTCGTCCACGATGATGAGTTGCGGTTGCCCGATGAGGGCCTGGGCAATGCCAAAGCGCTGGCGCATGCCGCCCGAAAACCCGGCCACCGCCTTCTTGCGCACGTCCCACAGGTTCACTTGGGTCAGCAGCGTCTCCACCGTGTCTTTGCGCTCCCCCTTGCCGGCAATGCCCTTGAGCACCGCCAAGTGCTCCAGCAGGTCGTAAGCCGACACGCGCGGGTACACCCCGAAGTCCTGCGGCAGGTAGCCCAGGGTGGCGCGCAGCTTCTCAGGCTCGCGCAGCACGTCGATCTCGCCAAACTGGATGCGGCCCTCGGAGGGCGACTGCAGCGTGGCGATGGAACGCATCAGCGTGGACTTGCCCGCCCCATTGGGCCCCAGCAAACCGAACATGCCTTTGGGAATGTCGAGCGTGATCCCGCTGAGCGCGCGGGTGCCATTGCCATAGGTGTGGCTGAGTTGCTGGATGCTGAGCATGAGGATGGCTCCAAGGTGGACGGATGCCCCATTATGGAAATCCGGCCAGGCGTGAACCGACCTCCAAGCGACGGAAGGGGGTCCGCGACGGATGGCCTGCCGATCCGACGTGATGAGCCGAACCGCACGAGCTCGGCGCATTGAGGGTCCAGCCCCTGGTGCTCGGCCCCTCGAACACGCGCCGAGCGACTCAGCCCGGCTGGATTCCCAAGCGAATGGGCAGTCGCCGCACCGGCTGCCCCGTCAAGGCCAGCAAAGCGTTGCACACCGCCGGCGCGATGGGCGGCGTGGCCGGCTCGCCCACGCCGCCGGGCGGGGCGGCGGAGGGCACGATGTACACCTCGATGACCGGCATCTCGGCCATCGACAACAGCGGCTGCTGGGGGAAGTTGCGCTGCTGCACGGCGCCGCCTTCCACGGTGATCTCGCCGTACAACGCCGCCGTCAGGCCGAAGACGATGCCGGATTGCATCTGCGCCACGACGGTGTCGGGGTTGACCACGGTGCCGCAGTCGATGGCGCAGACCACGCGGTGCACTTGGGGCTGACCGTCCACGATCGACACCTCGGCCACCTGCGCGCACACCGAGCCAAAGCTCTCGTGCAACGCGATGCCGCGGGCGCGGCCGGCGGGCAGGGGCGTGGTGCCCCAGCCGGCCTTTTCGGCGGCCAGGCGCAGCACGGCGCGGTGCTTGGGGGCCTGAGCCAGCAACTCGTCGCGGTAGCGGAAGGGGTCTTGCTTGGCGGCCTGGGCCAACTCGTCCAAGAAGCACTCGGTGAAGTAGGCGTTCAGGCTGTGGCCCACGCTGCGCCAGCTGCCCACGGGCAAGCCCAGGGGCACGCGAAGCTGCGCGGCGCGCAGGTGGGGGATGGCGTAGGGCAGTTCGAAGGCGCCTTCCAGGTGGTTTTTGTCGGGCGTGTCGGCCGCCATGCCGGGCAGCAGGCGGTCGGTGGTGTCTAGCCCCAAGCTGGGGCCGGCCAGGCGGTGGTGCCAGGCGCTCGGCTTGCCGTCGCTGCCCAGGACGGCTTCGAAGCGGCTGATGCCCATGGGGCGGTAGACGCCGTGGGTGAAGTCTTCTTCGCGGGTCCACAGCAGCTTGACGGGCTTGCCCTGGGTGCGCAGGGCGATGGCCACCGCCTGCTCGACGACGTCGGTTTCCAGGCGCCGGCCGAAGCCGCCGCCGAGGTAGGGCACGTGCACCTCGACGGCGTCCATGGCCACGTCGGCCACTTGCGAGGCCTTCCAGCGCGCGAGGCTGGCCACTTGGGTGGGCGCCCAGATGGTGACCTTGCCGTCTTTGACCTGTGCCGTGGCGTTCATGGGCTCCAGCGGGGCGTGGGCCAGGAAGGGCACTTCGTACTCGGCGCGAAGCACGTTGGGCGCCTGGGCCAAGGCCTCGCGGGCATCGCCTTGGTCGCGGAAGGCAAAGCCTTCTTTCTGGTCGAGCGCGCGGTGCAGGGTGGCGCGCATGTCGGCGGTGTTCATGCTCGACTTGGGGCCGCCATGGAAGCTGGGCGGGTGGGCCTTCAACGCGGCTTCGGCGCGCCACCAGCGGTCGGCCACCACCACGGCAGTGTGGCCGTTCAGCACGAAGGCGTCGACCACGCCACGCTGGGCCTTGACCGCCGCCGTGTCCCACTGCGTGAGGCTGCCGCCCACCACGGGGGCTTGGCGCAGCGCGGCGTAGACCATGCCGGGCTGCTGGATGTCGATGCCGAACACGGCGCTGCCGTTGACCTTGGCGGGCAGGTCCACGCGGGGCATGGGCTTGCCGATGAAGCGCCATTGCTCGGGCTTCTTGAGCGGCACGTCCTGGGGCGGCGTGAGCTGGGCAGCTTCGGCCACCAGCTCGCGGTAGGCGAGGCGTTGGTCGCCACGCAGCACGGCACCGCCTTCGGTGCGCAGCTCGCTCACCGCCACCTTCCAACGCGCAGCGGCGGCTTGCAGCAGCAGCTGGCGGGCGGTGACGCCGGCCAGGCGCATGGGCCCCCAGGCGTCGCGCACGCTGCTGCTGCCGCCGGTGACCTGCAGGCCCAGCGTGTACCCCAAGCGCTGCGCGGCGCCGCGCACGAAGCGCGCGGTGGCCGACTCGTCGTCCATGCCCACGGGCACGACGTTGAGCAGCAGCGCGGCGTTGGCGTACACCGGGCGCACCGGGGCGCTGACGGCGCGCACCTGGGCCCAGTCGGCGTCCAGTTCGTCGGCCACCAGCATGGCCAGAGCGGTGTGCACGCCCTGGCCCATCTCGGCGCGCGGCAGGGCCACGTTGACATGGCCTTCGGCGTCGATTTGCACCCAGGCGTTCAGGGCCACGGCGCCTTCTTGGGGCGGCCAGGCGTCGGGGGCGCCCAGGCGGCTTTGGTCGGTGGGCGGGCGCAAGCCCACGCCGACCAACAGGCCGCCGCCGGCCAGCACGCCGGCGCTGATGAGGAAGCCGCGGCGCTTCATGCCAATGCTCCCGCTGCCTTGTGGATGGCGGCCCGAACCCGCTGGTAGGTGCCGCAGCGACACAGGTTGGTCATGGCGGCGTCGATGTCGGCATCCGTGGGGCGGGGCTGGGCGGCCAGCAGGCCGGCGGCGGCCATGAGCATGCCGCTTTGGCAGTAGCCGCACTGGGGCACCTGCTCGGCCAGCCAGGCGGCCTGCAAGGCCTTCATCACGCGGTCGTCGCGGCCCTCGATGGTGCGCACGGCCTGGCCGGCCACGGCCGCCACGGGCAGCACACAGCTGCGGGTGGGCGTGCCGTCCAGCTCCACGGTGCAGGCCCCGCAGGCGGCCACGCCGCAGCCGAACTTGGTGCCGGTCAAGCCGAGTTCGTCCCGCAGCACCCACAGCAGGGGCGTTTCGGGCTCCACATCCAGCCGCTGCGCGCGGCCGTTCACGGTGAGTTCGATCATGGGCAAGATGCTCCTTCAGGCGGTGGCCGCACGCCATGCACGGTAACGCTGAGTCAAGCGCTTCATCGTCCACCGGTCCATCAGCAGAGTGAGCAGCGCCGAGGTCCCCGGCGCGGGCGACTTGCCGGCACCCAGGCGGTGCAACTGCCGCCGGACCAGGGCCATGGTGGCCAGGCTGGCGATGGCTTTGTCGCGCCAGGCCACCACGGGGCGCGGGGCCACGGCCTCGTCCTGGGCCCACTGCCGTGGCAGGTCGGGCTGCATGGCCAGGGCGGTGCCCAGGCCCACCACGTCGACGCCGCTGGCCAGCACGGCCTCGGCCACGGCGCGGCGGCCGATGCCGCCGGTCTTCATCACCGGCAGGGTGGCGACGTTGGCCAGTTCACGGGCGAAATCCAGGAAGTAGGCCTCGCGGGCCAGGGTGCGGCCATCGGCGGTGCGGCCCTGCATGGCGGGGCTCTCGTAGCTGCCGCCGCTGAGCTCCAGCAGGTCCACGCCCTCGGCGTTGAGCAGGCCCACCACGGCGCGGGCGTCGTCTTCGCTGAAGCCGCCGCGCTGGAAGTCGGCGCTGTTGAGCTTCACGGCCACCGCAAAACCGGGCCGCACGGCGGCGCGCACGGCGCGCAGCACGTCGATGAGCAGCTTGGCGCGGCCTTCGACCGAGCCGCCCCAGGCGTCGGTGCGGCGGTTGCTCAAGGGGCTGAGGAACTGGCTGATCAGGTAGCCGTGGGCGGCGTGCACCTGCACGCCGTCGAAGCCGGCGGCCTCGGCGGCGCGGGCGGTGTCGGCAAAGCGCTGCACGATGGCGGCGATCTGCTCGGCGCTCAGCGCCTGCACCGGCGCAAACATCTTGCTGTGCTTGCCCAGGGCCAGCGGTACCGCGCTGGGCGCCCAGCCGGGGTTGCCCAGCGCGGCGAACACCTGGCGGCCGGGGTGGTTGATCTGCATCCACACCTGGGCGCCGCCGGCATGCGCCGCATCGGCCCAGGCTCGGTACGGGGCCAAGGGCGTGCCGGCCTCCAGCACCAGCCCGCCGGGGCCCGTCATCGCATCGGGGGCGACCATCACGTTGCCCGTGATCAACAAGCCCGCGCCGCCGTCGGCCCAACGGCGGTAGAGGCGCTGAAGGGGAACGCCCGGCAACTGACCGGGTTCGGCCATCGATTCCTCCATGGCCGCTTTGGCGAGGCGGTTTTTCAGAACCTGGCCGTTGGGCAGGACGAGGGGAGCGAACAGCGGCATGGCGGACGGGGTTTCAAGGCGAAGGCGCGAACCTTAAGATTCAAGTCAGCTAGAAGGTCAAGCCCCAGGGGATGCCCATGATGAAGATCGGTGACTTGGCGCAACGAGCGGGGCTCAAGCCGTCGGCCATCCGCTTTTACGAGGCCAGCGAGCTGTTGCCCTCGGGGGCACGCGGTGCCAACGGGTATCGGCTCTACACCGAGGCGGCGGTCGAGCGCCTTCGCTTGATCCAACTGGCGCAACGCTTGGGTTTTTCCTTGGACACTTTGCGCCCGCTGCTGGCGCGCGATGCCGAGGGCCTGCCGCACGACGCCGTGCTGCGCGCACTGGCGCAGCGACGGGCGGAGATTCAGGCGCTGCGCCACGCCCTCGATGCCCAAGAGACCGAGTTGGAACGCTTGGCCGAGGCCTGCCGCACCGAGTGGGCGCAGGGCCGTTGCGTCGACTTGGGCGCTCTGGCGCCCCAGCCCGCCGCCACCCGCCCGCCCCGGCAGCGCCGCCGCCAGGCCGCCGGACTACCGTAAACCTTGATGCACGGCAGCAGCCCCTGGCCCTACGCTTGACCCATGGCCCGCCTCGACTTCGACCACTTCACCCAGTGGATCACCGCCGCCGCGCGTGAGCACTCGCACGCGCTCACCGACCACATCGTGGAGCGGACGGGCGCCAGCCGCCGAGCGGTGCAGAGCATGCTCAAGCGCTTGGTCCAGGCGGGATGGCTGCAGCGCGATGGCGGTTTCAGCCGCCCGGTCTACAGCCCAGGCGCGCTGCGCCAAGTGGTCAAGAGCTACCCGCTGCACGGCCTGCAAGAAGATATTCCTTGGCAGCGGGACTTCGCCCCCCACTTCGCCCTGCCGCCCCACGTGGCGCGCATGACCCAGCACGCCTTCACCGAGCTGCTGAACAACGCCGCCGACCACAGCGAGGGCACGAGCGTCACCGTCAGCCTGCGCCAAACCCCCACGCACGTGCAGATGCTGATCAGCGACGACGGCTGCGGCGTGTTCGAAAAGATCAAGGGCACCTACGACATCCCGGACGCCTCCTTGGCCATGTTGGAGCTCAGCAAAGGCCGGCTGACCACGGCCCCCCAGGCCCACACCGGCCGGGGCCTGTTCTTCAGCAGCCAATTGGCCGACGTGTTCGACCTGCACGCCAACGGCACCGCCTTCCAGCGCCGCGCCTGGGATGCCAGCGGCTGGCGCCCGGGCAAGGCGTTGCCGCGCCAGGGCACCAGCATCTACTTGGCCATCGCGCTGGACACCACGCGCACGCTCGAGCAGGTGCTGGGCGCCTGGAGCGTGGACGGCAGCGGCATCGCCTTCGACCGCACCGTCATCGCCCTGCGCATGCTGGCCGGCGCTGGCCAAGCGCTGGACAGCCGCGCCCAAGCCCGCCGCGTGGCCGCACGCTTGGAGCGCTTCAAGCGCGCCGAGATCGACTTCGACGGCGTGTCCGACATCGGCCACGCCTTCGCCGACGAGCTGTTCCGGGTCTTTCCCGCGCAAAGCGGCAGCGCGGTGGAGCTGGTGCCCGTCAACGCCAATCGGCGCATCTTGGCGCTGATTGAAAGCGCCAGGGCGGGCTGAGCGGCACGATCTGGGTCATCGCCCTGTCGGCCCGCTTGACAGCACCGTCGAAGCGCCCCCAAAGCTGCGCGACCCCAGGCTCGATCCCCAGGGCTTCCACCCCTGATAACAAGAGGAATTCGGGCGATGGCACGTCTCATGCTCAGGAGTAGTGATCTCACACCCTCAGCAGGAGCCTTCCGTGCCATCTTTGACCCATCGTTTCATGCAAGCCGTCGCAGTCGCCGTCCTGAGCCTGTCGAGCCAAGCATTCGCTGCCGGCGTTGAGCTGGGCACCGAGCCGCCTGACAGCCTCATCGTCACCCGCAATGGCCTCGAGTGGGTTTGGGCCGGCCCCTGTGCCGGCCTCGCCCCGTCGTGCGGTGTCGTGGCCCTGCACCACGGCTTCGGCTTCGCCACCGACAGCCAATGGACGACCTCGTTCGTGTCCATCGCTGACATCGCTTCGGCCTTCTCGGGCAAGTGCGCCTCGCCCTACTTCAACACCGTGTGGAACCACTGCGATGCGGGCGATATCACCGTCGGCGCCATCTGGCAGTCGCCCTTCGCCGAACCAAGCCACCGGAATCAGCCGTATTCGGAAACCTTCCTCGTTCGCACCAGCAACCAAGTGCCCGAACCCGCCGGGCTGGCTTTTCTGGGCCTAGGGATGTTGGGCTTGGCGGCCGTCCGCCGCACCAGCCGCCGCTGAACCAACGCGCGTCGCCCGCTCGTGAAAACGGCTCGCCTTGTGCGAGCCGTTTTCATGGGTGCTTCGCTCCGGGCCGAACCCAGCGGATCAACCCGCCCGCACCGACGCGTCCAAGCCGGCCAGCAGGTCCAGGGTCTGCTGCCAGTCCAAGCAGGCGTCGGTGATGCTTTGGCCGTAGGCCAAGTTCGCCGGGTCGTCCTTGCCGGGGCTGAACTTTTGCGCGCCACCGTTCAGGTGGCTTTCCACCATCACGCCGAACACCTGGTGGCGGCCAGCGCGCCACTGGCGGCCGATCTCTTCGGCCACCACCAGCTGGCGCTCGTGCTGTTTGCTGCTGTTGGCGTGGCTGCAGTCGACCATCAGGCGCGTGGGCAGCTTGGCCGCGGCCAGCTCGGCGCAGGCGGCGTCCACGCTGGCCTCGTCGTAGTTGGGCGCCTTGCCGCCGCGCAGGATGACGTGGCAGTCCGGGTTGCCCTTGGTCTGCACGATGGCCACCTGGCCGTTCTTGTGCACCGACAGGAAGTGGTGCGGGCGGGCCGCGGCCATCAGCGCGTCGGTGGCGATCTTGATGTTGCCGTCGGTGCCGTTCTTGAAACCGATGGGGGCCGACAGGCCCGAGGACAGCTCGCGGTGCACCTGGCTCTCCGTCGTGCGGGCACCGATCGCACCCCAGGCGATCAGGTCGCCGATGTACTGCGGCGAGATCACGTCCAGGAACTCGCTGCCCGCGGGCACGCCGATCTTGTTGATCTCCAGCAGCAGCTGGCGCGCGATGCGCAGGCCCTCGTCGATGCGGTAGCTCTCGTCCAGGTAGGGGTCGTTGATCAGGCCCTTCCAGCCCACCGTGGTGCGCGGCTTCTCGAAGTACACGCGCATCACGATTTCCAGCGAGTCGGCGTACTGGTCGCGCACCGGCTTGAGCTTGCGGGCGTACTCCAGCGCGGCGGCCGGGTCGTGGATGGAGCACGGGCCCACGATCACCAGCGGCCGAGGGTCCTCGCCGGCCAAGATGCGGCGGATGGACTGGCGCGTCTGCATCACCAGCTTCTCCATGGGCGTGCCACTGATGGGGAAGAAGCGGATCAGGTGCTCCGGGGGCGGCAGCGGCGTGATGTCGGCAATGCGCTCGTCGTCGGTGCGGCTGGTGCGGTCGTCGGGGCTGTAGATCGGGCTCATCGGGGCACTCTGCGAAAGGAAGTCAGAAGGCGAAAAAAAAACGCCGGGCTTGGGGCCCGGCGGTTTCGGAGTTCTTGGGTCAGCGCGTGCGCTCAAGACTCTCCACCGCCGGGGCGGGGAAAGAACCAAAAGCGAAAGTAGACGGCGCGGGACATGGGTTTGAATGTAGCAGCCAGCTCTGGGAACGTTACTTCGTCAGTTGCGATGGGGCATTCCGCAGGCCACGTGAATCACCAACGATCGCGCTGCATGAACTCAGTCGACGGGAGGCTGAATCGCCGCCCTCGGAACTCGGTAGGCCAGTCGGCGTGTCGGCACCCGAACTTGACTTCCGTCGGCCGATTTGACGGCGTCCCACTCCTGAAGAACGAACCGAACCTCTTCCGAGTCCACGCTCACTTGACCGAGTGTCACCCCCCGGTTCCGCCAATTGCGCGAGGTCTCCAGGTCAAAGCCAAAGACTTCGCTGCCGTCCAGGGACGACACCGTGACCAGCGCTAGGCCATGCGCCCACGAGGTGAACACCACGAACCGATCGTCACAAGCAAAGTCAGGGTACAGGATGGCGTTGGGCCTCAATTGCCACGACGCCATCTCCAAAACAGTCAGCGCGGGGGCCTGACGCATACGAACGGACCGACACCCATCGCCATTTCCATCAATCGCAAGTGCCAACCGGCCAAGCGTCGAATCCGCAGAGACCTCTCGCTCAAACTGCAACGCTTCACTCTTTTCAATGCGCTTCCAACGCGTCTTTTCTCGAGGCGTGCCGAATAGGTCCGGCAGGAACTTAAGCATCGGCTTCTGATCGCGGACGTCAAAGATCTGGCTGGCTCTAACGTCTCCCGACTGCTGATCCAACAGAGTCAGTCGAATCGCTCTGGTCTCTCCTTGTGGGCTCACACCGATCCGCGTCTTGCGGACGACCCAACGCTCGCTGGCAAGCGCTGCACCCTTTCGCGCGATCACAGAGATGTAAGGTCCCGCCTCGTAGCGATCACCCTCGAAGTCCACGTAGCGATAGTTGATCAAGCCGAACCAGACTTCCCAAAAGGGCTCAACGCTGCGCCGGTCAAAGCCCTGCAGCTCCAGGCGGAAACCCGACGCGCTCGTTGAATTGAGTCTTGCCCTAGAAGCGTGCCACTGATCTAGCGCCAAGTGAGACAGCAGCACAAATGCAGAGACGCCAACCAAAGGCAGAGAGCCAATGGCCCCAGCGACCTGCGATACCGTGTGTCTGCCGAACCCACCCCACCAGCGACTCTTGAACGGACCATGCGCTTCTTGGTGTGCAAGCGACGGTGCTTGAGGAGACTTGGAACACAACTCGGCAAGCGCGAGAGAAAAGACAGCCGGCGTCAGAACCAAGGCAACCCAGCGCAACTCGGAGCGAAATGGCTCGGATGCCAGGACTGGGAGAAGGCCTGCCGCGAGCATTAACCAGAGCACCCCGGCCCCAAGCATGGCACTGGAGGCAGTCACCGAAGGAAACCTCAGCTTGGTCAACCTGCACAGCGGTTGTATCGAGGTCAGCCTGAGCACATAGAGGCTCAGCAACGTCAAAACAAAAAGATTGACGCCGGAAATCGGAAGCCACGTGCCAACAGCTTCCGCCAAGTTGCGCGAGTGGCTCCCGTCAAGCAGCCAATCCAGCAGCAGCCAAACAGCTACTGCAGCGTAGAACGCCGCACCAATCAAGCCGTCCCGCCCACCGTCAACCCTTCGATGCGAAGCGTCGGTTGCCCCACACCAACAGGCACCGACTGCCCCTCTTTGCCGCACACGCCCACGCCGCTGTCCAGCGCCATGTCGTTGCCGATCATGCTCACGCGGGTCAGGGCTTGGGGGCCGTTGCCGATGAGCGTGGCGCCTTTGACGGGGTAGAGGATCTTGCCTTTCTCGACCCAGTAGGCCTCGCTGGCGCTGAAGACGAACTTGCCGCTGGTGATGTCCACCTGACCGCCGCCGAAGTTGGTGGCGTACAGGCCGCGCTCGATGCTGGCCACGATCTCTTTCGGGTCTTGCTTGCCGCCCAGCATGTAGGTGTTGGTCATGCGCGGCATGGGCACGTGGGCGTAGCTTTCGCGACGGCCGTTGCCGGTTTGCGCTCGCTTCATCAGGCGGGCGTTCATCGCGTCTTGGATGTAGTTGACCAAGATGCCGTCTTCGATGAGCACGTTGCGCTGGGTGGCGTGGCCTTCGTCGTCGATGTTGAGGCTGCCGCGGCGGTCGGGCAGGGTGCCGTCGTCGAGCACGGTGACGCCCTTGGCGGCCACGCGCTGGCCCAAACGGCCGGCGAAGGTGCTGGAGCCCTTGCGGTTGAAATCGCCCTCCAGGCCGTGGCCCACGGCCTCGTGCAGCAGCACGCCGGGCCAGCCGGGGCCGAGCACCACGGTCATTTCGCCGGCGGGCGCGGGGCGGCTTTCCAGGTTGGTGAGGGCGGCGTGCACGGCTTGGTCGACGTAGCTTTGCAGCACCTCGTCGCTGAAGTAGGCCAGCCCGAAACGGCCGCCGCCGCCGCCGCTGCCCACTTCACGGCGACCGTTGCGCTCGGCAATCACGGTGATGGACAGGCGCACGAGCGGACGGATGTCGGCGGCCAGCAGGCCGTCGGCGCGGGCGATGAGGACGATTTCGTGCTCGGCGGCCAAGCCAGCCATCACCTGCACGACGGCGGGGTCCTTGGCACGGGCCATGCCTTCCACACGCTCCAGCAAGGCCACCTTGCTGGCGCTGTCCAGGCTGGCGATGGGGTCGTCGGCGCCGTACAACTGCAAGCCATGGGCGTGGCGCGGCTGCACCTTCACGTGGCGGCTGTGGCCGGCGGCGGCGATGCTGCGCACGGTAGTGGCGCAGTCGGCCAGCGCGGCCTCGCTGATGGCGTCGGAGTAAGCAAAGGCCGTTTTTTCGCCCGCCACGGCGCGCACGCCCACGCCTTGGTCGATGCTGAAGGAGCCGCTTTTGACGATGCCTTCTTCCAAACTCCAGCCCTCGGCGCGGGTGGTTTGGAAGTAGAGGTCGGCGTCGTCCACGCGGTGGGCGGTGATGAGCTTGAGCACGCGGGCCAGGGCGGCCTCGTCGAGGCCGAAGGGGGCGAGCAGGCTGTCGTGCGCCGCGGCGAGGGCGCGCACCATCGGGTCGGGAGCGTTCATGCCCCCGATTGTGGGGCGCCTCGAAACCATGGCCGGTTTACACAGCTTTACCGGGGCTTTGCACAGGACCGTCAGCAGCGTATCGACACTGGCGTTGTAGACCCACCGGCGCAACGTGCGTCGCTCAACCCGAGGAACCCCTTCCATGAAAGCCTTGTTCACCCTCGCCGCCCTGGTGGTCGCCTTTGCCGCCCAAGCCCAAACCGCCACGCCGCGCATCGACAAGCGCGAGCAACGCCAGGAAGACCGCATTCAACAGGGCGCGGCCAGCGGCACGTTGACGGCGCGCGAAACCCAGCGCTTGGAGAAGGAACAAGCCCACATCGACAAGATGCAGGACCGCGCCGCCGCCGACGGCCAGGTGACCCAGAAGGAACGCGCCAAGATCACGGCCGCGCAGAACGAAGCCAAGCGCGACATCCGCCGCAAAAAGCACAACCGCCGCAACGCCGGCTGAGCCTTCGCGCCCACCGACACGGCCCGCCCTGGCGGGCCTTTGTCATTCCTCGCCGTCGTTGTCCTTCGCCTGGCGCCAGGCCAAGGCCTGCTGGTAAAGCGCATTGCGCGGTGCACCGCTGAGTTGCGCGGCCAGGCCGACGGCCTGCTTGAGCGGCAACTCGGCCAACAACGCCTTCAGCACGCGCAAGGCCTCGGCTGGCAATTCGCCTTCGGCCCCCGCCGGTGGCGCAGCGTGCAGCACCAGCACGAACTCGCCACGCTCGGCATTCGCATCGGCCTTCAAGCGTTCGGGCCAGTCGGCGCACGGGGCGGTGTGGATGGACTCGAACTGCTTGGTGAGCTCGCGTGCCACGGTCAGACGCTGGGCCGGCGCGGCCTCGGCCAAGAGGCCGAGGAGGTCGGCCACGCGGTGGGGGGCCTCGAACAGCACCTGGCTGTCGGGTTGGCCCACCAGGGCCTGCACCGCTGCGCGGCGGGCCTCGCCTTTGGGCGGCACGAAGCCCACGAAGCGAAAACCCTGGGCTGATGCATCGCCGGCCACGCTCAAGGCCGTGACGCTGCTGCTGGCGCCAGGGATGGGCACGCAGCGGCAACCCGCCGCCTGCAGGCCCGCCACCAGGCGCGCGCCGGGGTCGCTCACGGCCGGGGTGCCGGCGTCGCTGACCAAGGCGATGCGCTCGCCGCGCTGCAGGCGCTGGGCGATGCCGTCCACGGCCTCGCGCTCGTTGTGCTCGTGCACGGCCAGCAGGGGCTTGTGCAGGCCCAGGTGGCGCAGCAGGGGCGCGGTGGTGCGGGTGTCCTCGCAGGCGATGGCGTCGACCAGGCCCAGCACATGGATGGCGCGCAGGCTCAAGTCGGCCAGGTTGCCGATGGGCGTGGCCACCACATACAGCGCCCCGGCGGGATACTGCTGCGCGCCCGCCGCCTGCGCGGCGGCCTGGGCCAGGAGATCGGCAGACATGTTCGGGTGGGGCTCCAAAAAGGACACGGGCGACGCCGGCGAGGCGCGGGCGCTGGCCCATCTGCAGCGCCAAGGGCTGGTGCTGGTCGAGCGAAATTATCGAGTCGGGGGCGGCCCCCGCCGGCCCGCGGGCGAGATCGACCTCATCGTGCGCGATCGCGACGGCACGCTGGTGTTCGTCGAGGTGCGCGCGCGCCGCTCCAGCGCCCATGGAGGGGCGGCCGCGACGGTGGATGCCGCCAAGCAACGCCGTTTGGTGCGGGCGGCGCAGCACTACCTGCTGCAGTTCAGCAGCCTGCCGGCCTGCCGCTTCGACGTGGTGGCGATCGACGGCGAAACCTTGCATTGGATCCAGGGCGCCTTCGAGGCCGCTTGATAATCCGCTCGCCATGCTGGAAGCCCGTCTTCAACACCAATTTTTCGAGAGCGCCGACCTGCTGAACCAAGCGGCCGAGCAGCTGACCCGGCCCTTGTCGGTGGCCGCCCAGTTGGCGGTGGCCTGCGTGACCGGCGGGGGCCGCTTGCTGTGCGCCGGTGCGGGCGTGGCCCACAACGACGCGCTGGCCGTGAGCGAGCTGCTGCAGCACCAGTTTGAGCAGGAGCGGCCGGGCTTGGCGGCCTTGCCGCTGCAGCGCTCGGTGGGCAGCCTGCAGGGGCAAGACGCCTTGGTGCGGCAACTGCAAGTGCTGGGCCACCCGGGCGATGTGCTGCTGTGGCTGGACCCCGTGGCCGGCAACACCGGCGCGCCGCTGCTGCGTGCGGCCCGTGAGCTGGACATCGCGGTCATCGCCCTGTGCGCCGAGGGCACCGACGCAGCATCGGCCGTGAAAGCGGCGCTGACCGACACCGACGTGCTGCTGCGGCTGAGCGCCTCGCGCCTGCCGCGCCGCCTGGAAACCCAACGCGTGGCGCTGCATGCGCTGTGCGACGCCATCGACGCCCAACTGCTCGGCTTGGAAGCCTGACACCCACCATGAAGCTCACCACGATCCGCACCCTGACCCTGGCCGCCCTGGCCGTCGCCTCCCTCAGCGCCTGCGCCCCCCTGGTGGTGGGCGGCGCCGTGGTGGGAACGGCCCTGGTGACGACCGACCGCCGCACCACCGGCACGCAGGTGGAAGACACCGGCATCGAGACCAAGGCCACCTACCGCATCCGTCAGGCCCTGGGCAGCCGCACGAACATCAACGCCCAAGCCTTCAACCGGGTGCTGCTGCTGACGGGCGAGGTGCGCAACGATGCCGACAAGGCCGAGGCCGAGCGCATCGCTGCAGGTGTCGAGAACGTGATCCGGGTGGTGAACGAAATCGAGGTGGGCTTCATCAGCTCGCTGACCTCGCGCTCCAACGACCTGGTGCTGGCTGGCAAGATCAAGGCCACCTTGATTGACGCCCGCGACCTGCAAAGCAATGCCTTCGACGTGGTCGTCGAGCGTGGCGAGGTGTATTTGATGGGCCTCGTCACCGAACGCGAGGCGCACCGCGCCACCGAGCTCATCCGCGGCATCCCGGGCGTGAAGAAGGTGGTGCGCGTGCTGGAGGTGATCAGCGAGGAAGAACTGGCCCGCCGCGTGCCGCCGCGCCCCAGCGCCGAGCAGTCGAAGTGAGCGGGGCGCCCGCGGTCAACGCAGGCGCTTGATCAAGCTGCTGGTGTCCCAGCGGCGGCCGCCCAGGGCCTGCACCTCGGCGTAAAACTGGTCCACCAGGGCCGTGACGGGCAGGCGCGCGCCGTTGCGGCGGGCCTCGTCCAGCACCAGGCCCAGGTCCTTGCGCATCCAGTCGACGGCGAAGCCGAAGTCGAAGCGGTCTTCCAGCATGGTGGGGCCGCGCTGGTCGAGCTGCCAGCTTTGCGCCGCGCCGCCGCCGATCACCTTGAGCACCGTGGGCATGTCCAGGCCCGCCTTCTCGCCGAAGGCCAGGGCCTCGCTCAAGCCCTGCACCAGGCCGGCGATGCAGATCTGGTTGACCATCTTGGTCAGCTGCCCGGCTCCGGCCTCGCCCAGCAGGGTCACCGCCTTGGCGTAGGCGCGCAGCGCCGGGGCGGCGCGCTCGAAGGCCTCGGCGTCGCCGCCGCACATGACGGTCAGCTGGCCCTTTTGCGCACCCACCTCGCCGCCCGACACCGGCGCGTCGATGAAGGCCACGCCCTGGGCCGCGCAGGCGGCGTGCAGCTCGCGCGCCAGCTCGGCGCTGGTGGTGGTGTGGTCGGCCACGATGGCGCCCGGCTGCAGCGCTTGCAGCACGCCCTGCGGACCGGTGACGACCTCGCGCACGTCGGCGTCTTTGCCCACGCACAGGGCCACCAAGCGCGCGCCTCGCGCCGCCTCGGCCGGGCTGGCGGCCGTGGCGCGACCGTGGGCGGCCGACCAGGCTTGCGCCCGCTCCGACCCGCGGTTGTAGGCCGCCACGTCAAAGCCCGTGCGGATCAAGTGCCCGGCCATGGGGCCACCCATGGCGCCCAGGCCGATGAAGGCGACGCGGTCGCCGGCTTGCAGTACCGTGGTCATGCAGTCGCGCCCGCGAAGGCGTCCCGGGTGAGGTTTTCAGGGGCGGCACCACCGGCGCGGCAGGCCACGTCGTCTTCGATGCGGATGCCGCCGTAAGGCTTCAGCGCCTCCACGCGCGCCCAGTCCACGTGCGCGGCTTCGGGCGCGGCGGCCAGCTCTTGGAGCAGCAGGGGGATGAAGTACAGGCCGGGCTCGATGGTGACCACCATGCCCTCGGCCAGCGGGCGCGTCAGGCGCAGGTAGGGGTGGCCTGCAGGGCGCTCGCGGCGGGTGCCTTGGGCGTCGATGGCCAAACCGGCCACGTCGTGCACCTGCAAGCCCAAGAGGTGCCCGATGCCGTGGGGGAAGAACACGCGGCTCAGCCCTTCAGCCACGGCGGCTTCGGCGCTCAGGCCGCGCAGCAGGCCGGTGTCCAGCAGCAACTGAGCGATGCGGCGGTGGGCGTCCAGGTGGATGGCCACGTAGTCGGTGCCGTCGCGCACCTGGTCGACCAGGGCCAGTTCCAAGGCTTCCATGCCGGCCAGCAGGGCGGCGAAGTCGTCGCGCGCGGCACCGGCGGCATGGGGGTGGAGGTAGGTGCGGGTGATGTCGGCGGCGTAGCCCCCGAAGCCGGCGCCGGCGTCGATCAAAAAGCTCGTGGGCTCGGCCGGCACTTCGCGGTCCTGGTGCTGCCAGTGCAGCACGGCCGCGTGCGCGCCCAGGCCCACGATGTTGCCGTAGGGCAGTTGGCGCTCGGCCACGCCGCAGGCCTGCAGGTAGGCGGCGTGGATGCCGGCCTCCGAGGCGCCGGCCTCGAAGGCGGCCTGCGCCGCGCGGTGGCCGCGCACCGCGATGCGGCTGGCCCCGCGCATCTGCGCCAGCTCGTAGGGCGATTTGTAGGCGCGGGCGAAGTGCAGCGCGTCGATCAAGCCCTGCGGGTTGTTGGGCACCAAGGCACCTTGCGACGCGTCGGCCTCGCCGATCACCGCCAAGCGCTGGCCCTGCGTGGCCTGGGTCAACAGCGCCTCGGCCGCCTCGGGCGTGCGCACCACGGCGATCTCGAAGGCGTCCACCCAGTAGCCGGCCGGGGCCTCGGGCACGGCGTGCCAGTAGTCCTCGGGCTGCAGGTAGACGAGCAAGGGCTTGGCGCCGGGGCGCACCAGCAGCCAACTGCCGGGGTGCTGGTTCAGCGGCACCCAATGCACGAAGTGCGGGTTGGGCTGGAAGACGTAGGGCCGGTCGTCGAGGAAGGCAAACTTCTCGATGCCGCTGGCGATGGCCAGCGCGTCGAAGCCGTGCTGCGCCAGCAGCACTTCGCTGCGCTGCTGCAGGGCCTGGACATGGGCCAAGTAGGCGGTGGGGATGGCGGTGTCGTGCATGGGGCGATTGGTTCAGTCCAGTTGACCCCAGGCGGGGCCGGCGTCGGTCAGGATGGCGTCCAGCGGCTTGTCGTCCACCTGCGCGCGCAGGCCTGGCACCCAGCTCACGCTGTAGGCCAAGCCCACGGTGATGGGGCGCGGCTCGCGCTGCCGCAGCGTGCGCTCCACGAAGCCGCCGCCGTAGCCCACGCGCAGGCCGCCGTCGCCATAGCCCAGGCAGGGCACGAGGATGAGTTCGGGTTCGAAGGCCTCGGTGCCCAAGGGCTTCAGGATGCCGAAGGCGTCCTCCTGCATGGGACAGCCGGGGTACCAGACGTGGTAGCTGAGCGTGCCGCTGTCTTTGTGCTTGACGGGCAAGCCGATGCGGCGCTGGGGCTGGTCTTCGCCCCATCGATAGAGGGCCGGCAGCGGGTCGAACTCGCCCTTGATGGGCCAGTAGGCGCCGATGCGCTTTTCGGGGCGGCGCAGCAACCAGACGCGCAGCACCTCCTGCAACTGCGCCGAGCGCTGCAGTCGGTTGGGCAGTTCTTGGCGCAGCTCGATCAGCACGTCGCGCAGGGCGCGTCGGGGGTCGGCCGGGCTTGCAGAATCGGAGCTCATGAGCCCTGGATTGTGATGACCAAAGCCACCGACCCGTTCACCAGGCATTGCCTGGAGCTGTTGAGCCCGCTCGGGCGCCCCCGTGCCAAGGCCATGTTTGGGGGCGTGGGGCTGTACTTGGACGACCTGTTCATCGCCCTGCTGGCCGACGACCGGCTGTACCTGAAGGTCGATGCACGGCACCGGCCGGCGTTCGAGGCCGCCGGTTGCGAGCCGTTCCGCTACACGATGAAGGACGGACGCGAGATGACCATGGGCTACTGGACGGCGCCCGAAGACGCGCTGGACTCGGCCGAGGCCATGCGCCCCTGGGCGCGTCGCGCCATGGAGGCCGCGTTGGTGGCGGCCAATGCCAAGCCGTCGCGCAAGGCGCGCCCCCGGCAGGACTAGGAGTCTGCGCGGCAGAAGCCCAGGCCGTCGCCGAGATCCCGGGGGGCGACAGGCTAGGCGCTGGCGACGCCGCGTGGCGGGCTACGTCAGGAGCCGGCAACGACGCTTGTCGCCCCCGCGGCTCGGCCCGAAGGGTGGCCCCTGGATCCGGCGCAAGCGTTGTCGCTCCTTCTTGTGGACACGAGTCCACGGCGGCGTCGCTCCTAGCCTGCGCCGGACAAGGGGCCACGCCGGCCTGGGCTTCTGCCGCGCAGACTCCTAGCGCCCGCCCAACAACCGCGCCGGCAACGTCACCACAGCGCGCAGCAGCCCGAACACCCCGTCCACCGCGATGCCCAGCACCCGAAAGGGCAGCAAAAGCAGCCACACCAGGGGCCAGAGGAGCAAGGCCAGCACGGCCAGAGGCCAGCTGACCAGGGCCAGCAGCAGCCAAAGGATCAAACCGGTGAACGTGGACATGGGCGACTCCAGCAAGCAAGAGCGCATCGTGGCGCCTTCGGCGCCGGGCGTTGCGCTCGATGCGACAGGCTGCGCGGCGCGACCCCCGAACCGCAGCGGGGCGCGACGGTAGGGCACCCGGGGGCGATCAGGGTGCCCAGACCTCACGCTCCGTCACCACCACCGTCAGGGGCACGTCGTGCGCTTGCACCTCGAAGTCGCACTCGCCCACGCTCCAGGCCAGGCCCACGGCCGTGGCGCCCGGGTGGGCGGCCAGCCAGCGGTCGAAGTAGCCACCGCCATAACCCAAACGGCAACCATCGCGCGTCACGCCCAAGCAGGGCACCAGCACCACGTCGGGGTCGGCCCACGCGCCCTGTGCCGTGGGGATGTCCATGCCGTCCTTCGCGGTGGGCACGGCCCCGTCCCACAGGCGGTAGCGCATGGCGCCCCCCGGCTCGGCGTGCGGCAAGGCCAGGCTCACCCCCGGCAGGGCATGCGCCGTCCAGTAGGCCGGCGCGTCGAATTCCCCGGCCAACGGCCAGTACAGGCCCAGGCACACCGGCTCCAACTGGCGCAACACCTCGGCCAAGCGCTGGCTCAAGGCCGCGTGAGCCCCGGCCCCCTCGGCACTGGCCAGCCAAGCCCGGCGGGCGGATTGGAGTTGCGTCCTCAACGCAGAGCGCGGCGAAGGCGAGGGGTTTTCGTGTTCAATGGCGTCCA
This sequence comes from Inhella sp., assembly GCF_027532025.1. Taxonomy (GTDB): domain Bacteria; phylum Pseudomonadota; class Gammaproteobacteria; order Burkholderiales; family Burkholderiaceae_C; genus Inhella. Next base: position 55,175 of record NZ_JAPZSY010000053.1, read on the forward strand.
TGCGTGTCTTGAAGTTTGCTTGGGTGATGGTGGCGGCTGGTGCCGCATTGTTGGGGTCTGGCGCCTCGTTGGCCCAGGGGATGGCGGTCGACGACCCCCTGATGGCGGCTGCGCGCGAGGCCTGGCGCCAGCGCGACCGCGCCGATCTGGCGGCCCTGAGCGAGCGCGCTCAGGCCGAGCAGCACGTGCTCTCGTCCTGGGTGGACTACTGGGCCCTGTTCTCCCGCTTGCCCAGCGCCACCACGGCCGATGTGCAAGCGTTTTACCGCCGCTGGCCGGGCAGCTACGTGGAAGACCGCCTGCGCAACGACTGGCTGCTGGAGCTGGGCAAGCGGCGCGATTGGTCGGCCTTCGCGGTGGACTACCCACGCTTTCGCATGGACGACGACCGTGAGGTGCACTGCATGGCTGGGTTGGCCGAGCACGCCTTGGGTCAGGGCCCCTTCAAGCCCAGCAACGAGCCCTTCAAGGCCCGGGCCCTGGCCGCTTGGCTGGCGCAGCGGGAGCCGACCGAGGCTTGCACGCTGCTCGGGCAGACCCTGAGCGACGGGGCCAAGCCCGTGTTCGGGCGCCAGGAGCACTGGGCCAAGCTGCGAAGCAGCGTCGAGGCCAACCGACTGGCCACCTTCAAGCGCACCGCCAACCTCACGGGCCGTCACCAGGAGGCGGGTTTGGTGCGAGCGTTTGACGACCCCACGCGCTTTCTGCTGCGTCAAGCCAAAAGCCAAAGTCGTGGCGAGTTGGAGCAGGCGGCCGTGGCCCTGGTGCGCCTGGCCGCCAGCGACACCGACCGCACCGCGCAGTTCATGCGGCAGCGCTGGAGCGCCGTGCTGCCGCCCGACCTGGCGCAATGGGTGTGGTCGCAACTCGGTCGCCAAGCCGCGCAGCGACTGGAGCCTGGCGCCCACGCATTCTTCGAGCGAGCCTTGGCCAGCGGGCCCTTGCAGCCCTGGGGGGACGACACCTGGGCCTGGGCCGTGCGATCGGCCCTGCGCGCCCACGAAGGCGCGGGCGACTGGGCCTTGGTGCACCGCGTGCTCGACGCCATGCCCGAGGCCCAACGGCAGGCCGACCCCGCCTGGCCTTACTGGCACGCCCAGGCGCAGTACCGCACCGCGCCCGAAGGGCCGGCGGGGGATGCCGCCCGCCGCGCCGCCCGCGCCGCCTTGCAGGCCCAGGTGCAGCCACTCACCTTCTACGGGCAGTTGGCGGCCGAAGACCTGGGGCTGACTTGGCGACTGCCGCCGACACCGGCGCCGCTCACCGCCGCGGAGCGCCAAGCCGCGGCACAAAACCCGGGCTTGAGCCGCGCGCTCGCGCTCATCCGCTTGGGCCTGCGCAGCGAAGGCGTGCGCGAGTGGAACTTCAGCCTGCGCGACATCGCCGCTCAGGGCGATCGCGCCCTGCTGGCCGCTGCGCAGCGCGCCTGTGACGCCGAGGTCTGGGACCGCTGCATCAACACCAGCGAACGCACCCGGCAGGACATCGACCTGGCCCAGCGCTACCCCACGCCGTTCCGCACGCAAGTGACCCAGCACGCCCAGGCGGCTGGTCTGCATCCGGCCGACCCGTTCGGGCTGATCCGCCAGGAATCGCGCTTCATCCTCGACGCCCGCAGCGGCCCGGGCGCCAGCGGCCTGATGCAGGTCATGCCCGCCACCGCGAAGTGGACGGCCAAGAAGATCGGGCTGCGCGATTACCAACCCAAGCAGATCCACGACGCCGACACCAACCTGCAAATCGGCATGGGCTACCTGCGACACGTGCTGGCCGCCTTCGACGGCGCCCTGCCCTTGGCGGCGGCGGCCTACAACGCGGGCCCAGGGCGCCCCACGCGCTGGCGCGAAGGCGTGCGCATGGACGCCGCCGCCTGGGCCGAAACCGTGCCGTTCACCGAGACCCGCGATTACGTCAAGAAAGTGCTGGCCAACGCCACCGTGTACGCCCGCCTGCTGGGCCAACCCGAGGCGCAGTTGCGCCAACGCCTGGGCCAGCGCATCGGCCCGCGCCCCACGGGCAGCCCCAACCCTGCGGAATCTCTGCCATGAACTCCCAGCCCCTTCGCATCCTCGTGCTCGGCGGCAGCGGCTTTGTCGGCCGCGCGCTGTGTGAAACCCTGCAGCGGCAAGGCCACCGCGTCACCGTGCCATCGCGCCGCGAACGCCAGGCGCAAGGCTTGGCGCATTTGCCGGCCATCACCGTGGTGCGGGGCGATGTGCTGCGCGATCCGACCCTGCTCGCGCGCTTGCTGCCGGGGCACGATGCCGTGGTCAACCTCATCGCCATCTTGCAAGGCAACGAAGCCCGCTTCGAGGCCGTCCACGTGGACTGGCCTCGGCGCCTGGCTCAGGCCTGCCTGAGCAGTGGCGTCACGCGGCTGGTGCACGTCAGTGCCCTGGGTCTGTCGCCGAACCCCGCCGACGACGCGAAGGCGCCCTCGCGCTACCTGCGCTCCAAAGCGCGGGGCGAAGCGGTGCTGCGCGGTCACGCGGGCTTGCGGCTCACCGTGCTGCGGCCCTCGGTCATCTTCGGCGCGGGCGACCGCTTCCTGAACCTGTTTGCCGGCCTGCAGGCCATCAGCCCGGTCATGCCCCTGGCCGGGGCGCAGGCCCAGCTCCAACCCGTTTGGGTGGGTGACGTGGCCGAGGCCATCGCCCGCTGCCTGGCTTGGCGCGACACCGAGGGCCAAACCTACGAATTGGCCGGCCCCGAAGTCAAAACCTTGCGCGATCTGGTGCGCCTGGCCGGCACCTGGAGCGGCCACCCGCGCCCCATCCTGCCCCTGCCCGGCCCTCTGGCTTGGCTGCAGGCCCTGGCCTTGGAATGCCTGCCGGGCGAGCCCCTGATGAGCCGCGACAACCTGGGCTCGCTGCGCGTCCCCAACGTGGCCAGCGGCCACCTGCCCGGCCTGCGCGAGCTGGGCATCGCCCCCCACAGCTTGGCCGCCGTGGCCCCGAGCTACCTGGCCCCCGGCCAGGGCGTGGCCCGGCTGGACGGCCTGCGCGCCCGGCGCTGAGCGCCCTGCACACCTGGAGACCCCATGCAACTCGTCATCGGCAACAAGAACTACTCGTCCTGGTCCATGCGCCCCTGGGTGCTGCTGACCCACTTCGGCATCCCCTTCACCGAGGTGATGCTGCGCTTCGACACCTTCCAAGAAGGCTCGCGCTTCAAAACCGCCGCCGCGCAGTACAGCGCCACCGGCAAGGTGCCGGTGCTGGTGGAGGACGACGGCTTCGTCACCTGGGACACCCTGGCCATCGCCGAGCGCTTGGCCGAGCTGGCTCCGCAGCACGCGGTGTGGCCCACCGACGCGCGCCAACGCGCCCGCGCCCGCAGCCTGGCCGCCACCATGCACAGCGGCTTTGGCGACCTGCGCCGCCTGTGCCCCATGAACATCGACGCCGAGCTGGCCGCCGTGGGCCGCCGCCTGCTGGCCACCGAGCCCGGCCTGAAGGCCGACCTGGCGCGCCTGGAGGCCCTGTGGGGGCCCGAGCTGCAGCGCCACGGCGGCCCCTTCCTGTTCGGGCCTTTCAGCGCCGCCGATGCCTTCTTCGCCCCCGTGGCCATGCGCGTCACGCGCTACGGCCTGCACCTGTCGGCCCCGGCCCAGGCCTACGTCCAAGCCCTGTGCGACAACGCCGCCGTGCAGGCCTGGGTGGCCGGCGCCCTGGCCGAGAAGGACTTCGTGGCCGAGGACGAGCCCTACCGCACCGACCCCAGCCAGCCCTTCGTCTGACGCCCCTGGGGCGGGGCTTGCGACACTCCGCCCCATGGAGATCTACGAAGTCGGCGGCGCCGTGCGCGACGCCCTGCTGGGCCAGCCCGTCAGCGACCGGGATTACGTCGTCGTGGGCGCCACGCCCGCGCAGATGCTGGCCCAAGGCTTTCAGCCCGTGGGCAAAGACTTCCCGGTCTTTTTGCACCCCGAGACGCACGCCGAGTACGCGCTGGCCCGCACCGAGCGCAAGACCGGCCCCGGCTACAAAGGCTTTGCCGTGCACGCCGCGCCCGGCGTCACGCTGGAAGACGACCTGGCGCGGCGCGACCTCACCGTCAACGCCATCGCCCGCGCGGCCGACGGCACGCTGATCGACCCCTTCCACGGCCAGCAGGACCTGCGCGACCGCGTGCTGCGCCACGTCAGCCCCGCCTTTGAAGAAGACCCGGTGCGCATCCTGCGCCTGGCGCGCTTCGCGGCGCGCTGGCCCGACTTCACGGTCGCCCCCGAGACCCTGGCCCTGTGCCAACGCATGGTCGAGGCCGGCGAGGTCGACCACCTGGTGCCCGAACGCGTGTGGCAAGAAATCGCCCGCGGCCTGATGGAGGTGGGCCCCGCGCGGATGCTGGCCGTGCAGCGCGACTGCGGCGCGCTGGCGCGGCTGGCGCCGGAGCTGGACGCGCTGTGGGGCGTGCCCCAGCCCCTGGAGCACCACCCTGAAGGCGACACCGGCACGCACATCGAGCTGGTGCTGGCCGAGTGCGTGAAGGCCCACGCCCCGCTGACCGTGCGCTTCGCCGCGCTGACGCACGACCTGGGCAAGGCCCTGACCCCCGCGCACGAACTGCCCCGCCACATCGGCCACGACGCCAAGGGCCGCAAGCCGCTCAAGGCCCTGTGCGAGCGCTGGAAGGTGCCCAACGACTGCCGCGAGCTGGCCGAGCTGGCCTGCGCCGAGCACATCCACGTGCACCAAAGCTTGGGCTTCGGCGCGGCCGCCGTGTGGCGCCTGCTGCAGCGCAGCGACGCGCTGCGCAAGCCCGAGCGCTTCTTGCAAATGCTGCAGGTCTGCCAGCACGACGCGCAGGGCCGCACCGGCCTGCACGATCGCCCCTACCCCCAGCGCGCGCGCTTGGGCCAAGCCCTGACCGCCGCGCAGGGCGTGGACAGCGCCGCCGTGAGCGCGCCCCTGCTCGCCGCCGGTGCGCCGGGCGAGGCCATCGGCCGCGCCGTGGCCGCCGCCCGCGAACACGCCATCGCCGAAGCGCTCCTCAACATCGACACCGTACCCGCATGAGCCGCCCCTCCACTCCCCCTCCCGCCGGCGGCCGCGGCGCCGTCAAGGCCGCCCTGGACGCCTTCAGCGAGCAAGGCATCCCGCTCAAGGTCGTCCGCAGCTTCCTGAAGGCCAACAAGCCCGAGGGCTTCGACTGCCCGGGTTGCGCCTTCCCCGACCGCCCCGGCGCCTTCGGCCCTGACAGCTGCGAGCAGGGCCAGAAGGCCATCGCGTGGGAGATGACGCCCAAGAAGGCCGACGCCGCCTTCTTCGCGCAGCACACGCTCAGCGAACTGCGCTCTTGGTCCAACCGCGACCTCGAAGCCGCCGGCCGGCTGACCGAGCCGCTGCGCTTCGACGCCGCGCAAGACCGCTACGTGCCCATCGGCTGGGGTGAGGCCTTCACCCTGGCCGCCGAGGCGATGCGCGCCTTGGCGCCCGAGCGCGTGAGCTTTTACGCCAGCGGCCGCAGCAGCAACGAGGCCGCCTTCCTGTGGCAGCTGCTGGCCCGCGCCTACGGCAGTGGCAACCTGCCCGACAGCAGCAACCTCTGCCACGAGCCCTCGGGCCTGGCGCTGAAACAACAGATCGGCGTGGGCAAGGGCACGGCGCAGTTGTCGGACTTCGAAGCGGCCAAAGAGGGCGATTGCATCTTGGTGGTGGGCCAGAACCCCGCCACCAACCACCCCCGCCTGATGGGCACCCTGCACGCCGCTGCTAAGCGCGGCGCCACGGTGCTGGCGCTCAACCCCATCGTGGAGCGCGGCTTCGTCAACTTCGCCGACCCCAAAGACCTGGGCGAGATGCTGACCAACACCGGCCGCCGCGTGGCCAAGCGCGTGGTGCCGGTGAAGATCGGCGGCGACTTGGCCGCGCTCAAGGGCGTGGCCAAGCAGTGGTTCGAGTGGGAGTTCCAAGGCCGCTCGGTCTTCGACCTCGATTTCATCCACACCCACACCCGAGGCTTCGACGCCCTGGCCGCCGACGTGAAGGCCACGCCCTGGGACGCCATTGAGGCGCAAAGCGGCCTGCCGCGCGCGGCCATCGCCGAGCTGGCCGAGGAGCTGGCGCGCGCGAAGGCCACGCTCATCACCTGGTGCATGGGCCTGACCCACCACGAGCACGCGGTGGCCACCATCCAGATGCTGGTGAACCTGCAGCTGCTGCGCGGCCAGATCGGCCGGCCCGGCACCGGCGTGGTGCCCGTGCGCGGCCACAGCAACGTGCAGGGCGACCGCACCATGGGCTGCACCACCAGCGTGAGCGAGCGCTGGCTGGCCAACCAAGAAGACGCCTTTCCCGGCTTGCGCCTGACCCGCGCCGTGGGCCTGGACGCCACGGCCACCGCCGAAGGCCTGGTGGATGGCAGCGTGCACGGCCTGCTCTCCTTGGGCGGCAACTTCGGCGTGGCCGGGGCCGACGCGCCGCGCGTGCTGCAGGGCCTGTCAGGCACGGCCTTCACCCTGCACATCGCCACCAAGCCCAACCGCACCCACCTGCACCCCGGCCGCACCGGCCTGCTGCTGCCCTGCCTGAGCCGCACCGACCTCGACCCCGCCGGCCCCATCAGCGTGGAAGACAGCATGAGCCTGGTGCACGCTTCGCGCGGCATCCAAGCGCCCTTGAGCCCGCTGATGCGCAGCGAGCCCGCCATCGTGGCCGGCCTGGGCGCTGCGCTGCTGGGTGAGGCCAGCGTGCGTTGGCACTGGCTGGCCGAGGACCACGCGCGCATCCGCGACGCCATCGAGCGCTGCCAGCGCGGCGTGTTCGACGGCTTCGACGACTACAACGCCAAGCTCCAGCAGCCCGGCGGCTTCTGGCTGCCCAACGCCGCCGCGCGCCGCGAGTGGCGCACCGCCAGCGGCAAGGCGCAGCTCGTGCCCCAAGCCCTGCCCCAGCAAGGCGCCGTGGCCCGCGCCTGCGCGCAGCTGCCGCAGAGCGAGCGTGCCCAGGTGCTGACGCTGATGACGGTGCGCAGCCACGACCAGTTCAACACCACGGTGTACGGGCAGGACGACCGCTACCGCAACGTCTTCGGCACCCGCACCGTCGTCTTCGTCAACGAAGACGACGGTCGGCGCTTGGGGCTGATCGAGGGCCAGCGCGTGGACGTGGAAGGCCTGCCCATCGACGACGGCCAAACCCGCTGGCTGCGCGGCTTCGAGGTGCGCTGGCTGGCCATCGCCCCGGGCTGCGCGGCGGCCTACTTCCCCGAGGCCACGCCCCTGGTGCCCCTGGGCCTGGTGGCCCAAGGCGCGCGCACCCCGGCGGCCAAGGCCTTGCCTATCCGCCTGCACGCAGCAACGGCATGAGCGGCGACACCCCCGACCCCGAACACACCTCCGTTCGCCCTGAGGTATCGAAGGGCTCGCTTGACCGCGGCACCGAATGGGCCACCCTGCCGCCCGAGGCCTACGCGCAGGGCTGGTCCAGCACCCACGCCCAACGCCATGAAGGGCCTGCGGCCGAGCCGTGCACCGAAGCCGTGGTGGAAGAAGCCCCGGTCACCCTCGTCTTCAACGCCCAGCACGCCCAGGTGCTGATGGCCACCCCGCTCGACGTCGAGGCCCTGGCCCTGGGCTTTTGCCTGAGCGAAGGCCTGATCGAGCGCGCCGACGAACTGCTCGAACCGCTGCAGGCGGTGCCCGCCGGCGCTGGCCTGAGCGTGCTCGTCACCCTGCCGCCCGCGCGCCTGGCCGCGCTGCACCGCCGCCTGCGCCAGGGCGCGGCCGTGGGCGCCTGCGGCCTGTGCGGCCTGCCCGACCAACAAGCCGCGCTGGCCCTGCCCCCGCCGCGCACCTTCACCACCGAGGCCCCAACCGCCGAAGCCATCGCCCGCGCCCTGCAGGCGCTGCCCGACGCACAACCGCTGAACCAACGCACCGGCGCCGCCCACGCCGCCGCCCTGGCCGCCCCCGACGGCCGCTTGCGGGCCGTGATGGAAGACGTGAGCCGCCACTGCGCGCTGGACAAGCTCATCGGCCACGCCGCCCGCGCCGGCCTGCCGCTGCGCGAGGGCTTCGTGCTCATGAGCAGCCGCGCCAGCTTCGAACTGGTGCAGAAGGCGGCTCGGGTAGGCGTGCCGGCCCTGGTCACCGTGTCGGCCCCCACGGGCTTGGCGCTGCGCGCGGCGCAGCGGGCCGGGCTGCACGTGATGGGCTTTGCGCGAGAGGGAAGGGTGACCAGTTACAGCGGTGAAAGCTACTCGGACCGCGCCCTTCGTTCTTAATCGAGTTCGGTATTCAAGCTACTGCTCAAGCGACCTTCTTCCGACGCTCCGGCAAAAGCGACTTTTCGTTCGCGAGCGTGGCCTTCTCTTGTTCCGCTTCCAAGATTTCCTTCAAGGCGTTCGGCACAAACCGCGCTAGAACATCGCGCATCAACGGCTGGTAACCAACGCCGTGAAAGTGCGCAATCAGCTTGTATTGCTCGATCAACTGTCGAGGCAAACGAATCGAAATCGCTTGAAGGCCAAGCGCTTCGTCAAGTGCTGCCTCGTGGGTGGCGTCAGCCACGGCGACGTACTTTTCGTCGCGCCCAAGGAGGCCTTCTTCCCAAGCCTCGATGGTGTTCGGGATCTTTGCTGCGGCCATTCTTCTCTCCGTACTCGTTATTTCAGTAAGCGACGCCGCCGTACTTGGCGTAGATCGCAACCTCATCGGCGTTCGGCTCAAAGGCTGATTTCAAATCGATTGCGAGTCCTGTCTGTATATACACAATCTTCAGGAGACGACCCTGGTTGGTCTTTGACAAAAACCAAAGCGTGGGCGGGTTGGTCTTGTGTCTTGCACGCTTGTCTTCCAAAAGACGCCCTAAGCGGTTCATGAAGCAGTGTTCGACCTCCCTGCGATCGACTCCGTGCTTTTCCCTGAGCTTCTTTGCCACCGTGTCGGTGATCTTTAGGTTCTGCATCTCGCTCCCAACTTTTCGCCGGACTGTCGAGTGTAGTCAATTTGTATATACATTGACAAGCGATCACGACACCCTACCGATGATTCAACGACTTGGCAGCCAAGAAGTGCCCAGCGTCCCTCATACAGTCGCCCGCCATGACCGCCCCCGCTACACCAGTCACCGCCGCTGCCCAAGCCTTCATCGCCCGCTGGCAAGGCGTCACTGCCTCCGAGCTGGCCACCTCGCAGTCCTTCGTCATCGAGTTGTGCGAGCTGCTGGGCGTCGAGCGCCCGCACCCCACGCCCGAGCAGGCCTACGAGTTCGAGCGGCCCGTCACCTTCCAACATGGCGACGGCAGCACCAGCGCCGGCCGCATCGACCTCTATCGGCGCGGCCACTTCATTTGGGAAAGCAAAAAGTTCAAGCCCAACGCCGGGGGCGACAAATCCGCCAAGCGCTTTGACGAGGCCCTTCTGCGCGCCCGATCGCAAGCCGAGGCCTATGCCCGCGCCCTGCCCGCCAGCGAAGGCCGGCCGCCGTTCCTGGTGGTGGTCGATGTAGGTCACGTGATCGAGCTGTACGCCGAGTTCAGCCGCAGCGGTGCCACCTACACGCCCTTCCCCGACCCGCGCAGCCACCGCATCCGCTTGGCCGACTTGGAGCAGGAGAGCGTTCGCCAGCGCCTGCGCGCGCTGTGGACCGACCCGCTCTCGCTCGACCCCGCCCGCGCCAGCAGCCGCGTCACCCGCCAAGTGGCGGCCGAGCTGGCCCTGCTCGCCCGCTCCCTGGAGCAAGACGGCCACCCGGCCGAAACCGTGGCCGCCTTCCTGACCCGCTGCCTGTTCAGCATGTTTGCCGAAGACGTGGGCCTGCTGCCCAAGCCCGCCGCCGCCCCCGATGGCAACGACGGCGCCTTCAGCCACCTGCTGCGCCAGTACCGCAGCCAGCCCGACACCCTGGCCCGCATGCTCACGGTGTTCTGGCAGGGCTGCGACACCGGCGGCTTCAACGCCGCCATCGCGACCGACGTGCTGCACTTCAACGGCAAGCTGTTCAAGGGCGCGTCTCAAGCCGGCTACGCCCTGCCCCTCAAGCCCGAACAGGTGGACGGCCTGCTGCGTGCCGCCCAGGCCGACTGGCGCGAGGTCGAGCCCGCCATCTTCGGCACCCTGCTGGAGCGCGCACTCGACCCCACCGAGCGTCACGCCCTGGGCGCGCACTACACGCCCCGCGCCTACGTCGAGCGCCTGGTGCTGCCCACCGTGGTCGAGCCCCTGCGCGACGACTGGGCGAACGCCCGCGCCGCCGCGCTGCTGCTCGTCACCGAGGCCGAGGCCTTCACCGCGCCCAAAGACGCCAAGAAGCGCGAGGCCAAGATGGCCGAAGCCCGCGACGAGTTGCACCGCTTCCACCACCAGTTGTGCACCGTGCGCGTGCTCGACCCCGCCTGCGGCAGCGGCAACTTCCTTTACATCACGCTCGAACACCTCAAGCGCCTGGAGGGCGAGGTGCTCGACACCCTTGCCCAGCTTGGGGAGGCGCAAGACAAGCTCGAACTTGCCGGCGAAACCGTCACCCTGCAGCAGCTGCGCGGTATCGAGCTCAACCCCCGCGCCGCCGCCCTGGCCGAGCTGGTGCTGTGGATCGGCTGGCTTCAATGGCACCTGCGCACCCGCGGACCCCAAGGCATTGCCGAGCCCGTGGTGCACGACTACAAAAACATCGAGTGCCGCGACGCCGTGCTAGCCCACGACGGCGTAGAGCCCGAGCTAGGCGAGGACGGCAAGCCGCTGATGCGCTGGGACGGCAAAACCACCAAGCCCCACCCGGTGACGGGCGAGCCCGTACCGGACGAGGCAGCGCAGGTCATGCAGTGGCGCTACTTGAACCCGCGCGCCGCCGAGTGGCCGCTGGCGGATTTCATCGTGGGGAATCCGCCGTTCATTGGCTCCAAGCGCATGCGATTTGCATTGGGCGATGGGTATGTGGATGCACTGCAATCGGCATGGCCAGAAGTTCCAGAGGCCACCGATTTCGTGATGCGCTGGTGGCACAAGGCTGCCCTTGAAGTCAAAGCGCTGCGAAGCCGCAGATTTGGCTTCATTACCTCAAACAGCATCGCCCAGACTTATGTTCGTCGGGCAGTCGAGCCTCACTTGCAAGGGGCGCCGGCACTGGCACTTTGCTTCGCCATTCCTGACCATCCTTGGGTCGACAGCGCCGATGGAGCGGCCGTACGAATCGCCATGACAGTGGGCTGCCTCGCGCCTGTCCAAGGGCAACTGATGGAAGTGACGGACGAGCGCACTGGGAGCGGGGAAGGTGAGGATTTGGTACGCAAACTGCGAACGTCCACCGGTCGCATCGGCGCGGACCTCCGTGTTGGCGCCGACGTGGCAGCAGCCCATGTCCTTCGCGGAACGCTGAGCTTGGCCAGCGTCGGATTCAAGACCATCGGCAATGCGTTCCAGGTCGACGAGATCACAGCGCGCAGGTTGGGGCTTGGCGTTGCCCCAGGCGCCGATGCCCACATCCGTCCGTACCTGAATGGCCGCGATTTCGTGTCCAACCCTCGGGGTCTGTTCGTGATCGACTTCTTTGGGCTCAGCGAAGAGACAGTCCGAGAGCAGTTTCCCTCGGCCTATCAACACCTCATAGACCGCGCCAAGCCAGAACGCGATCAGAACGCCAATGCCGTGTTTCAACGCCTTTGGTGGGTCATTGGGCACCCGCGCCCGCAGTTCCGAGCCGCCACAGCGGGTCTATCTCGCTACGTCGCCACTGTGGAGACGGCCAAGCACCGCGTGTTTGCCTTCCTGCCGGTCGGCACCGCTCCAGACAGCACCTTGGTGACAGTCGCCTGCTCGGACGCCTTGCATTTGGGTGTTTTGTCGTCATCGATGCACGTGGACTGGGCCCTTGCCAGCGGCGGCCGGCTCGGCGTTGGCAACGACCCCCGCTACAACAAGTCCCGCTGCTTCGAGACTTTCCCCTTCCCCGACGACGACACCGGCCTCACGCCCGAACTGACCGATCGCATCCGCACCCTGGCCGAGCAGCTCGACGCCCACCGCAAAGCCCGCCAAGCCGCGCACGAGACCGTCACGCTCACCGGCCTGTACAACGTGCTGGCCAAGCTGCGCCGCGGCGAGGCGCTGAACGCCAAAGACAAGCTGCTGCACGAACAAGGCTTGGTGGGCGTGCTCAAGAGCCTGCACGACGACCTGGACGCCGCCGTGCTGGCCGCTTACGGCTGGAGCGACTTGGGCCCCGTGCCCTGGGCCGACGACGAGGCGCACCGCGCCTGGACCGAAGCGGTGCTGACTCGCCTGGTGGCCCTGAACCAACGCCGCGCCGCCGAAGAAGCCCAAGGCCGCGTGCGCTGGCTGCGCCCCGAGTTCCAAGACCCGGCGCGCCGCCAAGCTCTCGCACCCACGCCCACGCAAACCATGCTGGCGGTGGAAGCGGCGCCAGACCAGTCGGCTGCGGCGGACGAAGCGGACGGCGACACCCCCGCCACCGCGCCGGCCGCAGCCCTCACCCGCCAACCCTGGCCGGCCGAACTGCCCGCGCAAATGCGCGCCGTGGCCGAAACCCTGGCCCGCCTGCCCGGCGCCGTGAGCGAGGCCGCGCTGGCCGAGCACTTCACCGGCCGCGGCCCGTGGAAGAAGCGCCTGCCGTCCATCTTGCAAACTTTGGAAGCCCTGGGGCGAGCGCAAGCCACGGATGCGGGTTGGCGAGGCGTTTAGCTTCGGGACTTAGCGATGAGCAACGTGTGACCTGCTCGTCTTGAACTGCGTCGCTAAAGTCGGCTCTTGACGAGCGGCTACAAGCTCCGTCGCAGCGCCTCGACATCCGCTAACTACGGCGGGGCATAACTAGAAGATTTACAGGGAAGTGACTTGAGCGCGACGAATCCGCCCATACACGAGAGCGAACAAACTGACTTGACGCCAATCGTTGTTCGCTCTGAACAAGAGGCTTTCGAACTCCTTGAGGCTGCGCTAGCCGGCAAGGTTGGTCCATGGAGCGACCTGAGATTTGAAGGATGGCCGAACTTAACCATCTATCTCAAGGGCAAACAGTTCGACCAAACCATCACCACGTCGGTGATGAGATCGCTACTTGACCTCCAGTCGGACATCAATCAGGCATATGCCGCAGCCCGGCACGGTGACCCTGGCAAAAGGCTGACAGACGCGGAACGGTCCGCCTTGGAGTTGAAGGTTAAGGTTGCGGGGGGCTCCACTCACCTCTCTGTCGATGTACAAGCCTTAGCAGTTGAGTTCATCAAGCAGACCGCTGGAAAATTGACACCCATGGAGTGAACCGCCCCGGGTTTCGAGGAGGCTCAACAATCTGAAAGGATTGAGCCATGAGCAAGTCGAACAAGTTTTCGCCTGAGGTGCGTGAGCGCGCGGTGAGGATGGTGCAAGAGCACCGCGGGGAGTACTCGTCGC
>NZ_JAPZSY010000140.1 GCF_027532025.1 Inhella sp.
GGCCTTGCTCCAGGTGCCCCGGGTGTTGCCAGAGCCTGCGCCCTCGGTGCTGCTGAACGGTTTTGCGGCCGATGGGCTGGAGTTGTTCATCGTTTTCTGGATCAGCGATCCTGAGAACGGTCAGTCGAGCGTGCGCTCGGCCGTGAACCTGGCCATCTTGCGGACGCTGCAAGAACACGGCGTGGAAATCCCGTTCCCGCAGCGGGTGATGCACCAGCGCCCGACGGGCGCTCCTTGAACGCTTGAAGAGGGGCCGTCACGGACGGCCCCTCGGCTTTTGCGACAGCGCTTGGCGCGCCTGGATCAGCCGGCCGCGATGGGGATGCCGGCGAACCGGCCGGTGGCGATGCGCTCCTTCCACTCGGCCGGGCCGGTCACGTGCGCGCTGGTGCCGCCGGCGTCCACGGCCACGGTGACGGGCATGTCTTGCACGTCGAACTCGTAGATCGCCTCCATGCCCAGGTCCTCAAAGCCCACCACCTTGGCGCCCTTGATGGCCTTGGAGACCAGGTAGGCCGCGCCGCCCACGGCCATCAAGTAAGCGCTGCGGTGCTTTTGAATGGCCGCCACCCCGGTGGGGCCGCGCTCGGCCTTGCCGATCATGGCGATGAGGCCGGTTTGGGCCAGCATCATCTCGGTGAACTTGTCCATGCGCGTGGCGGTGGTCGGGCCCGCGGGGCCCACCACTTCGTCGCGCACCGGGTCCACGGGGCCCACGTAGTAGATGACGCGGTTGGTGAAGTCCACAGGCAGCTTTTCGCCCTGGGCCAGCATGTCCTGGATGCGCTTGTGCGCTGCGTCGCGGCCGGTGAGCATCTTGCCGCTGAGCAGCAGCGTGTCGCCCGGCTTCCAGCTTTGCACCTGTTCGCGCGTCAGGGTGTTGAGGTCGACCTTGCGGCTCTTGTTGTAGTCGGGCGCCCAGTGCACGTCGGGCCACAGGTCGAGGCTCGGCGGATCGATGTAGGCAGGGCCCGACCCGTCCAGGGTGAAGTGGGCGTGGCGGGTGGCGGCGCAGTTGGGGATCATGGCCACCGGCTTGCTGGCGGCGTGCGTGGGGTAGGTGGCGATCTTGACGTCCAGCACCGTCGTCAGCCCGCCCAAGCCTTGCGCGCCAATGCCCAGCGCATTGATCTTTTCGTACAGCTCGATGCGCAACTCTTCGAGCTTGTTCTGCGGGCCGCGAGCCAGCAGGTCGGCCATGTCGATGGGCTCCATCAGGCTTTGCTTGGCCAGCAGCATGGCCTTTTCGGCCGTGCCGCCCACGCCGATGCCCAGCATGCCAGGCGGGCACCAGCCGGCGCCCATTTCGGGCACGGTGGCCAGCACCCAACTGACGAGGTCGTCGCTGGGGTTCATCATCTTGAACTTGCTCTTGTTCTCGCTGCCACCGCCTTTGGCGGCCACATCCACGCTGACCGTGGCGCCCGGCACCACGCGCATGTGGACGACGGCGGGGGTGTTGTCCTTGGTGTTCTTGCGGGCGAACAGTGGGTCGTCGAGCACGCTGGCGCGCAGCTTGTTGTCGGGGTTGAGGTAGCCGCGGCGCACGCCTTCGTTGACCGCGTCTTCGATCGAGCCTGGGAAGCCCTCGAAGCGCACGTCCATGCCGATTTCGAGGAAGACGTTGACGATGCCCGTGTCTTGGCAAATGGGGCGGCGTCCCTCAGCGCACATCTTGGAATTGGTCAGGATCTGCGCGATGGCGTCCTTGGCTGCCGGGCTGGCTTCGCGCTCGTAGGCGCGGGCCAAGTGGCTGATGTAGTCGGCCGGGTGGTAGTAGCTGATGTACTGCAGCGCAGCGGCAACGGATTCCACGAGGTCGTCGTGGCGGATCACGGTGGGCATGAGGGCTCCGAGGGGGGCGGGATGACCTGCGGAGTTTAGACAGCGCCGCTGTCGTCTTCCTTGCGCTCGGGGGCCACGCGCGGCAGACGCAGGGTCATCGTGGCGCCTTGGTCAGGGTGACTGCTGACGTCGATTTGGCCGCCCAAGATCTGGGTCACGATGTTGTGCACGATGTGCAGGCCCAAGCCCGTGCCGCCTCGGCCGAGCTTGGTGGTGAAGAAGGGGTCGAAGATGCGCTTGCGCACCGACTCGTCCATCCCGCAGCCATCGTCACTCACGGTCAGCTCCACCCAATGGGGGGCGCTGTGCAGCGGGCGGCTGCTGATGAACACCGTGCCCTTGGGTCGGGCGTCGAAGGCGTGCACCAGGGCGTTGATGAGCAGGTTGGTCAGCACCTGGCCCAAGGAGCCAGGGTAGCTGTTCATCTTGAGATCGGGCGCCAGGTCGGTGACGATTTGGTAGGGCGTGTTCTTGTAGCGGGGCTCGACCATCACCAGCACGTCGTTCACCACCTGGGCCAGGTCGAACTCGCGGCGCGCATCGCTGGTTTGGTCCACCGCCACTTGCTTGAAGTCGCGTACGAGCTCGGTGGCCCGGCCGACATTGCGGTGCAGGATGTCCAAGCCACGGCGGGTGTCGTTGACCAGGGCATCCAGCGCGCTGCGACGCACCTGGCCGCTGGCCATCATGTCGCTCAATTCACCCCAGCGGTCATCGAGGGAGGTGACCACTGTCATCGCGTTGCCCAACGGGGTGTTGAGCTCGTGCGCGACGCCCGCCACCAACCGTCCCAGGGATGCCAGCTTTTCGCTTTCCACCAGTTCGCGTTGGGCGGCTTGCAGCTGAACCAGGGCGCTTTTCAGTTCGCTGTTGGCGTCGGTCAATTCCGCCGTTCGCTGGTTGACGGTGTCCTCCAGGGTGCTGGCGTGCAGGCGCAAGCGGTCGAAGGCTTCGAGCAGGGCTTGCCGCATCAGCTCCATGGCCCGACTGACCTTGCCGATCTCGTCAGTCCCAGCGGTCGTGAGTGGGCGGCTCAGGTGACCCGCGCCCAGCGCCGTGGCGTCTTGGGACAACCGTTCCATGGGCGCAAGAACCCGGCGGCGCAGCACCAGCAGGATCAGCGCCATGGAGAACGCTGCCAGCATGGCCGTGCGGCCCGCCTGGAGCCACAAAGCGTGCTGAGCCGCCGCCATGGGCCTTTCCGCGCTCATCCACAAGTGCAACTTGCCAATGACGCGGCCCTCGCGCTGGATGTCGCGCTCGGTTTCCAGGGTGAGGGTGGGGTCGAGGCTGGTGTTGACCAGCTCGGCATCCGGGTAGTCCACCATCGGAATGGCCGTGCTGGTGTCGCTGACCAGCACGCGCACGAAGCGGCGGTCCTCAAATTGCGCGCTGATCAGGGGCAGGGCCAACTCGGGCGACACCTGCCACAGGGGCTCCACCATGGACAAGGCCATCACCGTGGCGCTGCGGTCGAGCTCTTCCTGGAGTTCGGCCAGCACCCGCTGCCGGGTGGTTTGCTGTTCCACGAGCAGCAGCGCCAAGCCCGGGGCCAGTAGGCCGGCCACCAGGGTCAAGATGACCGCTACCCGCAACGACGAGGTCATTCGCATGGCATCAGGGTTTAGCAGCGCCGACCGATCGTGCCGACACGGAGATACCCGCAGCGATCAACAAGAACGCCCAACCGTGGTGGGCCTGCGGCGGCTCGGCCAGCAGCAGGGCGGCGAGCAGGGCGGTGAAAACCGGCGTCAGGTTGGCAAACACCGACGCCAGTGCGGGCCCGCCCTGCGCCACACCCAGGCCCCAGCAGCGGTAGGCCAGGAGGCTGGGTCCGAGGGCGATGAAGAGCAGCGCTGCGCCCATGCCCAGGTCCCAGCGCAGCGGCACGTGGGTCCAGCTTTGCTCCAGCCCGCTCAACGGCGCGCCAACGGCCAAACCCATCATCATTTGCAGGGCCAAGGTGTTGGTCCAGGGCCAATCGGCGCCCAGGCCGGGCGGGGGGCGGGTCAGCAGCCAGCTGTAGCCGGCCCAAGCCAGGGTGGCCAGCAGCATGAGCAGGTCGCCGGCCGACACCTGCAGCGCCAGCAGGCGTTGCCACTGGCCTTGGCTCACCACCATCAGCACGCCCGCGGCACACAGGGCGGCGCCGACGACTTGATGGGGCGTGGCGGGCCGCTGAAAAAACATGGCCCCCACCAGCAGCATGGCGACGGGCAGGCTGGCGGCGATGAGGGTGACGTTGACCGGCGACACCGTGTGCAGGGCCTGGTACAGCAGCGCGTTGTAGCTGGCCATGCCCAAGATGCCCGTCATCAGCCACCAGCGCCAGCTTGGCACCCATTCGGTGCGGCGTTGCCACAAGCCTTGGGTGAAGGGCAACAACAAGGCCAGGGCCAGGGTCCAGCGGAGCGTGTTGAGCAAGACGGGCGGCACTTGCTCGGTCACCGCACGGCCCACGACGGCATTTCCGGCCCAGACCAAGGGCGGAAGCGTCAGCAACACCAGCAGGTGGGGCGACAGGCGGGGCGGCGAAGCGGCCGGGGGGCGAGGTGCGGGCATGGCCCGCGGACTCTATGCCACCGCGTCGGCCTCAGCGCGGCAATCTCTCGACCCGCACACCCCAGGCGGGCAAGCGGTCGGCCGTGGCCACGGGGCTGCCCCACAGCGCGCTGCCTACGGCCGGCCAGGGCTGGGTGTCGCCGCTGTAGTTCAGCGAGACGCGCAGGGCTTCGCCCTCGGCACGACGCTCGAAGCTCAGGATGGGGCCCTGAACCTGCACCGCCTCGTAGCTGCCGCGTTTGAGCGCGGGGTGCGCCTTGCGCAGCGCGATGAGCTGGCGGTAGTGGTGAAACAGCGAATCCGGATCGGCACGCTGTGCCGCCGCGTTGTGGGTGCCGGCGTTGGGGCTGCGGCCTCGCTTCAGGGGCCCGACATGGGTGCTGAAGCCGGCATGCGGGGCGCTGGCGTCCCAGCTCATGGGGCCGCGGATGGGGGCGTCACCGCGCAAATCCATCAGACCGCCTTGGCCGATCTCTTCGCCGTAGTAAATGAACGGGATGCCAGGCTGCAGCAGGTAGCTGGCCGCCGCCAAGCGGTACTTGGCTTCATCGCCTTGCAGTTGGTCCCAAATGCGATGGCCGGCAAAGATGTCGTGGTTGGCCAGCATGGTGGCCATGCGGTGCGGTCGGGTCTTGAAGAAGTCGCCGATGCGCTGCACAGCGTCGGACTTTTCGCCCTTCAGCGCTTCCATGATGGCGCGCTCCAACCC
The DNA here is from genome assembly GCF_027532025.1 of Inhella sp. Taxonomy (GTDB): domain Bacteria; phylum Pseudomonadota; class Gammaproteobacteria; order Burkholderiales; family Burkholderiaceae_C; genus Inhella. Next base: position 5,117 of record NZ_JAPZSY010000140.1, read on the forward strand.
GAAGGCGAAGGCGCTGCCGCAGACGTCTTCTCGGCTGTACTCGGCCGGTTCGGCCGTGGCTTCGCACACGGTGTAGCGCTGAGGGTATTGGCTGATGAGGCGGTAGATGCGCTGCGTCAGGGCACGACTTTCAGGCTGGTCGTTCCAGGCCTGGGCGCTGTTTTCCACGAGATGAGGCACGGCATCCAGCCGGAAGCCATCGAGGCCGCGGTTGAGCCAAAACCGCAGGTTGTCCTCGTGCCACTGCACCACCGCTGGGTTCTTCATGTTGAAGTCCGGCATGTGGGGACCGAAGGTGCCGAAGTAGAACTCGCGCGCGGCGGCCGGCGCCAGTGGCATGTCCTTGACCTCACCGGTCCAGTTCCAGGGCTGCTGACCGGTCCAGTACCAGGGGTATTTGCCCCAAATGTCCCAGCCCGCTGGCGCGCTGTCGGCCCACAAGAACCAGTCGCGGTAAGCGTTGCCGGGGTTGGACTTGGCCTGCTGAAACAAGGGGTGCGCGTGGCTGCTGTGGTTCACCACGTAGTCGATGATGACGCCGATCCCGCGTCGGTGGGCCTCGCGCAGCAGTTCGTCGAAGTCGGCCAAGCTGCCGTAGTCGCGCTCGATGGCGCGGAAGTCGGTCGTGGCGTAGCCGTGGTCGCGGTCCTGGCTCTGCGTCACCGGCATCAGCCACAAGCCGGTCACGCCCAGGGCTTGCAGGTGGTCCAGGCGCTGGATCAGGCCGCGCAGGTCGCCTTGGCCGTCCCCGTCGCTGTCCTGGTAGCTGCGAACGAACACCTCCATGAACACACCCTGATGCCAATCCTCCGGCAGGCCATTGCTGGTGGGCTTGGCGGCCACGGGGCCGAGGTCGGCGGGCGGCGGCAGGGTGGGGGGGCTGCTGCAACCGGCCAGGCTGGCGGCCAGGATCAGGCTCAGGAAGCGAGCGTTCATGGTTGGACCTTGTAGATCACGGTGCTCTGTGCCGGGACGCTGAGCGTCACCTGGCCCGAGGCGTTGGCGGTGAGCGGCGTGCTGCTGCCCATCAAGGCTTGCAAGTTGGCCGATGCTGGCGCGCCACTCACCGTCAGGCTGGCGCTGGCGCTGCGCCCGGTGTTGACCACCACCAGCACCCGCTCGTTGCCCAGCACCCGCCAGTAGGCCAGGGTGCTGCCCAGCACCTGGCCGTTTTCCAGCGTGCCCTTGGCCAGGGCGGGCTGTGCATTGCGCAAGGCCAGCACGGCCTTGTAGTGGTTGAGCAGGGAGTTCGGGTCGGCCGCCTGGGCCGCCACGTTGTTCGTGGACACATTGGCCGCCAGCGCGCGGTACGGCGTGCCCGTGGTGAAGCCGCCGTTGCTGGTGTTGCCCGCCCAACTCATCGGCGAGCGCAGTCGGGGGTCGCCGCTCAGGCCAGCCCCGCCGCTCATGCCCACTTCCTCGCCGTAATAGATGAAGGGCGTGCCTGGCCGCAGCAGCGACAGGCTGGCCGCCACCTTCAGTGCGCCAGGGTCGCCGCCCAGTTGGTCGAAGGGGCGCTGGCCAGCGAACTCGTCGTGGTTGGACAAGAAGGGGCTCAGACCCGCCGCCGGGGCCTGTGCCAACCGCGACAGGGCGGCCGAGTTGGAGGAACCCGCGGCGGCGATGAGGTCGCTTTGCGTGCCGAAGGCAAAGGCCCGTCCGCAGGCCTGGGCATAGCTCAGCGAGGCACTGGGCGCTTCGCACACCGTGAATCTCTTGCTGTAGCTGTCCACCAAGCTGGCGATGTCCCTCATCAGGTTGACGCTTTCGGGCTGGTTTTCCCAGGCGCCGCTGCCGTTCTCGATCAGCACCCCCACGGCGTCGAAGCGGAAACCGTCCACGCCACGGTTCAACCAGAAGCGCAGGTTGTTCTGGTGAAAGGCCAGTACATCGGCGTTGCGCAGGTTCCAGTCGGGCATTTGGTCCCAGAAGGGTGCGTAGTACGACCCCGTGGTGGCACTGCGCCATGGGTTGCCGCCGAACACGTTCCAGCCCGCAGGGGCGCTGGCCTGCCACACGTACCAAGGGCGGAAGCTGTTGGTGGTGTCGCTCCGCGAGGTTTGGAACAAGGGATGCTGCGCGGCGCTGTGGTTGATCACGTAGTCCAGCACCACGCCCATGCCGCGCGCGTGCGCTTGCTTCAGCAATTCGTCCAGGTCGGCCACGCTGCCGTAGGCGGTTTCCACGTTGCGATAGTCGGTCACCGCGTAGCCGTGGTCGCCGTCCTGGCTGCGGTTGATGGGCAACAGCCACAGGCCACGCACGCCCAGGTCGCGCAGGTAATCCAGCTGCTGGGTCAGGCCGCGCAGGTCGCCCACGCCGTCGCCATTGCTGTCCTTGTAGCTGCGCACAAAGATCTGGGCGAAAGCGCCATGGCGCCAGTCGGTGTCCAGGGGGCTGCCCGGATCGGCTGCGGCCACAGGGCTCAAGTCCACGCCCGCGGGCGTCGGTGTCGGCGCGGGCGCGGGAGGCGGGGGAGCTGGCGGCGGTGGCGCCGGCGGTGGCGGCGCGGGCGTCGGTGGGATGGGGGCGGGCGGCGGGGCCGATCCGCCACCACCACCGCCACCGCAAGCTTGCAGCACCAAGAGGGCCAGCAGGGTAAACGCCACCTGCACGCGAAGTCGCCAAGTATTCATGCCCAAATGTAGGAAAGTTACGCCATGACGCCTCCAGTATCCCTAGGGTTCACCCGATATGGCATGCGTGTTTGCCAGGATTCATGGCGGGCAACCCTCGGGCATGATGTAGTTTTGTTTCAGTCTTTGGGGTCGTCATGAGGGCAGCGGTGAGCGGCATCGGTTGGGCTTGGGGGGTTTTGGCGGTGTTGCCGGCCTGGGCTCAGGCGGACTTGGCGCCCTGCGACGAGTCGCGCACGCCCTTCGCCCAGGCCTTGCCCCATGCTGGGGCCACCGCAGGGCCGGCGCAGGCGCATGCCGTCGGCGCGGATCGATTCCGCTGGCCGGGCCAGCCTGCCGAGGGGCGCTACCGCCTGCTGCACAGCCCGCAGGGCGGCATCCAAGCCGACGTGGGCACCGCCGCGCGGGGCTTTGCCCAAGCCCTGTCGTTCAACGTCAGCACCGAGCCCTTGCCGGCCGCCTTCGCCTGGGTGGGCGCCGGAGCCACCCTGCAGTTCGCCACCGCGTTGGACCGTGCTTCCCGGCTCGCCCTGCTGCAAGGGCAGGCCCTTCTGGTGCGTGAAGACGAGCAAGGCCGCGTGCTGGCCGCCACCCGGCTGCAAAACGCCGGCGCGCTGGACGCCCTGTTTGCCGATGCGGCCGAGCCGCTCGCCCTGGGCATCCAGCGCCGACCGGGCGGCACCGAGGGGCGTTTGTGGGCGCCCACCGCCCGGGCGGTGGAGGTGTGCGTCTACCCCGGCGCTCAAGCCGCCCCCAGCCAGCGCTTTGCGGCCCAGTGGGACGCCGCCAGCGGCAGCTGGCACTGGCAGCAGCCGGTCGACTTGCAGGGCCAGTTCGTCAACTACCTGGTTGAAGTGTGGGTCGATGGGCAAGGCTGGGTGCGTCAGCGCGTGACCGACCCCTACGCCGTCTCGCTCAGTGCCAACTCGCGCCGCACGGCCGTGCTGGACCTGGCCGACCCGCGCACCCAACCGCCGGGCTGGGGCGCGCCCACCGGCGTGCGCGAGATCAAGCGCCTGAACGAGATGGTGGTGTACGAGCTGCACGTGCGCGACTTCTCGCGCGACGACCCCAGCGTGCGCCCCGCTTGGCGCGGCAAGTACCCGGCGTTCACCGAGGCCCGCAGCCAAGGCATGCGCCACCTGCGCGAGCTGGCACGCGTCGGCGTGACCGACATCCACCTGCTGCCCGTGTTCGACCTGGCCACCGTTCCCGAAAAGAGCTGCATCGAACCGAAACTGCCCAAGGCCCCGCCCAACAGCCCGCTGCAGCAGGCCGCCGTGATGGCCGTGGCCGCACAAGACTGCTTCAACTGGGGCTACGACCCCTTCCACTTCAACGCCCCCGAAGGCAGCTACGCCACCGACGCCGACGATCCCTTCGCCCGCGTGCGCGAGTTCCGCCAGATGGTGCTGGCCCTGCACCGCGCCGGGCTGCGCGTGGGCCTGGACAAGGTCTACAACCACACCACCGCCTCAGGCCAAAACGAGCGCTCGGTGCTGGACCGCGTCGTGCCCGGCTACTACCAGCGCCTCAACGCCAACGGCGAGGTGGAAAAGAGCACCTGCTGCGACAACACCGCCACCGAGCACCGCATGATGGCCAAGCTCATGAGCGACAGCCTGCTGCTGTGGAGTCGCGAGTACAAGCTCGACAGCTACCGCTTCGACCTCATGGGCCACCAGCCCCGCGCCGCCATGCTGGCCATGCGCGAGCGCCTGCGGCGCGAGCTGGGCCGCGAAATCCTGTTCATTGGCGAAGGCTGGAACTTTGGCGAGGTCGCCAACGGCGCGCGCTTCGTGCAGGCCAGCCAACTCAGCCTCAAGGGCGACGGCATCGGCACCTTCAGCGACCGTGGCCGCGACGCCGCGCGCGGCGGCAGCTTCGGCAGCGTCAAAGAGCTGATGGGCTCCAAAGGCTGGCTCAACGGCTTGCTGGACGACCCCGCCAAGCGCGCCGACGCCGTCAAGGCCGCCGACCTGCTTCGCCTGCAACTGGCCGGCACCTTGGCCGAGTTCCGCTTCACCACGCACACCGGCGCGACCCAGCGCGGCGCCGAGATTGACTACGCCGGCCAGCCCGCCGGCTACGCGGCCCAGCCGGGTGAGGCGGTGCACTACGTCGAAAACCACGACAACCACACCCTGTTCGACGCCAACGTGCTCAAGCTGCCGGCCCGCGCCAGCATGCTGGAGCGCCTGCACCGCCAAAACGTCGGCAACGCCCTGGTGGCCTGGAGCCAAGGCACTGTTTACGTCCACGCTGGCCAAGAGCTGCTGCGCAGCAAGAGCCTGGACCGCAACAGCTACGACAGCGGCGACGCCTTCAACCGCCTGGACTACGGCCTGCGCGACAACGGCTTCGGCCACGGCCTGCCGCCCGCGCCCGACAACGGCCGCGACTGGGACACCATCGCCCCACTGCTGGGCGACCCGACGCTGCAACCCACGCCCGCGCAACTGCGCCAGGCCGTGGCCGCCTTTCACGACGTGATGCGCATCCGCGCCAGCTCCAGCTTGTTCTCGCTGCCTTCGGCCGACGAGGTGCAAAAGCGCCTGCGCTTCCACGCCGCGGGCCCGGGACAAGACCCGGCGCTGATCGTGGCTGAGCTCGACGGCACCGGCTGGCCCGGCGCGCGCTTTGGCGGCCTGCTGCTGGTGTTCAACGGGGCGTCGGAGGCGCGCGAGTTCAGCGTGCCGGGCGCCTGGCGCTTGCACCCGGTGCATACCGCAAGGCAAGCGGCCGACCAGCGAGTGGCGCTTGAAGCGCGCCAAGCCAAAGCCGGCGCGCTGCGTGTGCCGGCTTGGAGCGCGGTGGCGTGGGTCCGCTGAGGCCACTCGGGCCAGCCCAGGCTCAGGGGCGCCGAGTGGGTCAGGGCCAGGGCGAAGCGTTTACTTCGTCGCCAGCACCCACTTGGCCAGCGCTTTGGCTTCAGCGGGGCTCAGGTTGGCGTTGGGCGGCATGGCCATCTCGCCCCACACGCCTTTGCCGCCTTTGACGATCTTCTCGGCCAACAGGGCCTCGGCCTTTTTGTCCTTGGCGTACTTGGTGGCCACCTCTTTGAAGCTGGGCCCGACGATCTTGCGGTCCACAGCGTGGCAGGCCATGCAGTTCTTCTTTTGGGCCAAGGCCATGTCGGCCCAAGCCGGCGCCGAGAAGGTGCTCAGGCTGGCGGCTGCCAGGCTCAACAGGGTCGTGCGCAGGGCGGGGGTCATGCGGTTCCTAAGGGGGAAGTGGACGGACGATGTGATTGTGCTGCGAGCCTGCCGCTGCTGCGACTAAAGTCGATCCATCCCGTTTGGAGATGCTGCCGTGGTCTTCGTCTTCCTTGCCTTGCTGTACCTGCTGCTGAAGTACCTGGACGTGGCGTGGTTGTCGAGCTACAGCACCTGGTGGGTGCTGCTGCCGTTGGCCCTGGCGGCAGTGTGGTGGAGCCTGGCCGACCAGTATGGCTACACGCAAAGGAAGGCCATGGAGCGGATGGACCAAAAGAGAGAGGCCCGGCGCTTGCGTCAACTCGAGGCCATGGGCCGCGGGCCCAAGCGCAAGTGAGCGCCGGGCCGGGCTTCAGTCGCCGAAGCGGTCCAGCACCGCGCCGGTGCTGGCGCTGCTGGCGTTGAAGGCGAACTTGGCCAGCACGCCACGCGTGTAGCGGGGCGCAGGCCTCACCCACTGGGCTTGGCGGCGGGCCAACTCCTCGTCGCTGATGTGCAGTTGCAGCAGCAGGCGGTTGGCGTCGATGGTGACGCTGTCGCCGTTCTGCACCAGGGCGATCGTGCCGCCCTCGTAGGCCTCGGGCGCCACGTGCCCCACGACCATGCCCCAGGTGCCGCCGCTAAAGCGTCCGTCGGTGATCAGGCCCACGCTTTCTCCCAGGCCCTGGCCCACCAGGGCACTGGTGGGTGCCAACATTTCCGGCATGCCCGGGCCGCCCTTGGGGCCCAGGTAGCGCAAGACCACGACATCGCCGGCCTGGATCTGGTTGCCCATGATGGCAGCCAGGGCGGATTGTTCGTCGTCGAACACCTTGGCGGGCCCGGTGATGGCGGGGTTCTTCAGGCCGGTGATCTTGGCCACGGCCCCTTCAGGCGCCAGGTTGCCTTTGAGGATGGCCAAGTGGCCTTGGGGGTAGAGCGCTTCGCGGATCGGCTTGATGACCTTGCCGTCGGGTTCCGAGGGCACGTCGGCCAGGGTTTCGGCGATGGTTTTGCCGGTGATGGTGATGCAGTCGCCATGCAGCAGGCCGGCGTCCAGCAGCACCTTCATCACCTGCGGGATGCCACCGGCGTTGTGCAGGTCGATGGCCATGTAGTCGCCACTCGGCTTGAGGTTGCAAATGACCGGCACGCGCTGGCGGATGCGCTCGAAGTCGTCCAGCTCCCAAGGAATGTTGGCGCAATGGGCGATGGCCAGGAAGTGCAGCACGGCGTTGGTCGAACCCCCGATGGCCATGATGGTGGAGACGGCGTTTTCGATGCTCTGGCGAGTGACGATGTCGCGCGGCTTGAGGTCGCGCTTGACGGCCTCGACCAGCGCCACCGCGGCCGCGTGCGTGCTGGCCTTCTTGTCATCGTGCACGTTGGCCTGCGTGCTGGAGTAGGGCAACGAGATGCCCAGCGCCTCGAAGGCGGAGCTCATGGTGTTGGCGGTGTACATGCCGCCGCAACTGCCGGTGCCGGGGATGGCGCGCTTCTCGATCTCGCAGAAGTCTTCTTCGCTCATCTTGCCGGCGCTGAACTGCCCCACGGCCTCGAACACGCTGACGATGTTCAGGTCCTGGCCCTTGTACTTGCCGGGCAGGATGGTGCCGCCGTACACGTAGATGGCGGGCACGTTGGCGCGCAGCATGCCCATCAAGCCGCCGGGCATGTTTTTGTCGCAGCCGCCGATGACCAGCACGCCATCCATCCATTGGCCGCCCACGCAGGTTTCCACGCAGTCGGCAATCACTTCGCGGCTCACCAGGCTGTACTTCATGCCTTCGGTGCCCATGGCCATGCCGTCGGAGATGGTGGGCGTGCCGAAGAGTTGGGCGTTGGCGCCCGATTCCTTGAGGGCGGCGACTGCGATGTCGGCCAGCGGTTGCAGGCCGCTGTTGCAGGGGGTGATGGTGCTGTGCCCGCTGGCCACGCCGATCATCGGCTTGGTGAAGTCTTCGGCCTTGTAGCCCATGCCGTAGAACATGGAGCGGTTGGGCGCGCGGGCCACGCCTTCGGTGATGTTTTTGCTGCGACGGTTGGCGGTCATGGCGTCAGGGGGTGAGACGGAGGGGCCTCGAGTATCCGAATCGACATTCATGCGATCAAGATCGTTTAAGTGGCAAGATAAATTCCCATATGGAATCAATCGACCCCACGCTGGCGCGTCTCTTTCTCACCCTGGCCGAGGAGCTGCACTTCGGCCGCACGGCCGAGCGCTTGGGTTGGCGCCAGCCGCAGGTCAGCAAAGGCTTGCGACACCTGGAGTCCTGCTTGGGCGTGCCCCTGCTGAACCGCACCAGCCGTCGCGTTCGGCTCACGGCCGCCGGGGAAGCGCTGCGCGAGCCCTTGCGAGATTGGTTGCACCAGGGGCAGGGCCTGGCCTTGGTGGCGCGCGCTGCCGCACAGGGGCAACGGGGGCAGTTGCGTGTGGGTATGGTGTCTCCCGCGGGTTTTGGGCCCTTGCCGAGCTGGCTGCATGCCTTCCAAGTGGCCCATCCGGGCGTCGCCCTGGAGTTGCGCGAGGCGACGCTGGATGTGCAACTGGACGGGCTGCAGCGCGGCAGCCTGGACCTGGGCTGGGTCTTGCAGCCCGCGGGTGCGCCGCCGCCTCCGCTGGGTTGGCGCGCCCTGGCGGAGGAGCCTTTCGTTTTGGCCGTCTCGCAGCCGGCCGCCTGTCGCTTGGGGCCCGAGCCAGCGGTGGACGCCTTGCTGACCGAGCCCTTGGTGCTGTTCCCGCGGGACATCGCGCCGGCCCTGCACGACGCGGTCGTCGACTACTACCGCGCCCATGGCGTGATCGTTCAGCCCCGCCAGCGCGCGGTGCAAATGGCCACGCTGATCCACCTGGCCTCGGCCGACTTCGGCCTGGCCTGGGTGCCTGCATCCATGCAGGCGCTGCAACGGCCTGGGGTGCTGTACCTGGACGCGCCCCCCGATGCCCCGCGCTGCCAGACTTGGGTGTTGGCCACCCCTGCGCTGGGCCCGGTTGCACGTGCCTTCCTTCAGGGCTTGCCGTCTGCCGGATGATCGGGGCTGCTGTTTTCGTTCAGGCCATGACCCTCCTGCCTCGCTTCATGCTGCTCGCCCTGGCCCTGGGCCTGGGCTCGCCCTCGCACGCTGCGTGGCTGCGCGACGACCACCTCCAGCGCCTGTGGGAGCAGGGGCGCCGCGACGACCTGCACCTGGTCACCCAGTCGCTCAAGTCGGCCGATGCCTACGCGGCCCAGGCCATGCTGGCCAGCGACATGAACGACAAGGCCGCCACCGAGCGCTCGCTGCGCTTGGCCGAAGCCTGTGTCAAGCAGTACCCCGACGCCGCCAACTGCCACTACGTGCTGGGCACGGCGCTCAGCGCCAAGGCCATTCAGGGCGGCATGCTCCAGGCCATGCGGCTCGGGGGGCGGGTCTTCGAGGCTTGGGAGACCGCCCTGCGCCTGGACCCTGGCCTGTTCGAGGCGCGCATCATCTTGCAGCAAACCTACCTGCTGCTGCCTGGCATGGCCGGCGGCAGTGTGCCCAAGGCCGAAGCCCTGGAGGCCGCCGTGCGCAGCACCCAGCCCGAGGTGGCCAAGCTGCTGCGGGCCAATCTCGCGGCCAAGAAGGAGCGCTGGGACGAGGCCGAGCGCGAGCTGATGGCCGTGCAGTGGGGTGACGACCTCAGCTTCCACACGCAAGCGCTGGGCGTTTGGCAGGGGCTGCTGCGGCATTGGTTGAAGGTGAACGACCACGCGCGAGCCCGCCAACGCATGGAGCACTTGATGCAGGTCTTGCCCTACTCGGCTGTGCCGGTGTTCTCCTTGGGGCGCGTGGCGGCGGACGAAGGCAAGCACGAGGAGGCCATCCGCTGGTACGAACGCGCCCGCGCCCTGCAAGGCGCCGCCAGCCTGCCCATCGACTACCGTCAGGGCTTGGCCTACTGGGACCTGGGCGACAAAGACCGCGCTCGCGCCCTGTTGCAGCGCTTCGTGCAAACCCCGCGCGTGGCGCCCAACAACCTCAAGGATGCGAAGTCCAGGCTCAAGGACCTGGGGTGATGCGTTCGGGCCTGGCCGCCGCCGTGTCTCGTTGCCCTGGCGGGCGCGATGCATCAGCCGCTGCAGCTGCAGCGGCCACGCCACGGCCGGCATTGAGCCGTTGCGGGTTGGCGAGACTGAGCTTGCCTCGCTGCCTCGGCCGGCCTTGGACATCGGGTCGAGCGGGCCATGGCTGATCTCCCGCCAGCGACCGTCACTGTCAGGTCGACCTCGCGTCATCGGGGGGCACAGGACTTGGTACTCACCCGGAGACGTCCCAACCGTCGACGGGGCCTAGGATGCCCGCTTGTTCCGATGCGAAGGAGACCAGCATGGACGCAAGCAACGAAGGGTTGCGCCAGGAGCGTTTGACCCAAGTCATGTCGGTGGCCACCAGCCGCCTGAGCAGCGAGCGCCGGAGTGGATTTGCGCCGTATGCCGAGGCTTGCCTCGCGCAGCTGGATGCCGATGATTTGCAGGACGCGCGTGCCGAAGATCTGGCCGGCGCCCTGCTCTCGCACTGGCAATTTGGCCAGCAGCGGCAGCCCGGGCAACCGAAGGTTCGGCTGCTCAACCCGAACGTGGCCGAGGACGGTTGGGCTTCGCGCCATTCGGTGATCGAGATCGTCAACGACGACATGCCCTTCCTGGTCGATTCGACGACGGTCGAGATCAACCGCCAGGGCTACACGCTGCACGCCATCGTGCACCCCATCTTCTTGGTGGAGCGTGACGCGGCCGGCCAGCTGCTGAAGCTGGAGGGCAGTGCGCGCGAGAGTTGGATGCAGATACAGATCGACCGCGTCGTCGAGGTCGAGCGGCGCCAAGCCTTGCTGCAGGGCATCGAGGCCGTGCTGAGCGATGTGCGCGCCGCGGTCAACGACTGGAAGTCCATGCTGGCGCGGCTGACCGAGGCGATCGAAGAGCTTTCGAGCGCGCCGGCTGGCCTGGACGCCCCCACGGTGGCCGAGAGCCGAGCCTTCCTCGAATGGATGGCCGACGACCATTTCACCCTGCTTGGCTACCGCCGCCACGACCTGCTGGAGGAGGACGGCGAGGACGTGCTCAAGCTGGTGCCCGGCTCGGGCCTTGGCGTGCTGCGCGAAACCGCCGATGAAGCGCGCTCCGCCAGTTTTTCGGTGCTGCCGCGTGAAGCGAAGGCGCTGGCACGCGCCCCCCTGCCGGTGCTCGTGGTCACCAAGGCCAACAAGCGCAGCACCGTGCACCGGCCGGGCTACACCGACTACGTGGGCGTCAAGCGCTACGACGCCAGCGGCCGGGTGGTCGGGGAGCACCGGTTCCTGGGCCTCTACACCTCCACCGCCTACATGGCGCGGGTCAGCGAGACGCCACTGATTCGCGGCAAGGTGGCCGAGATCGCCGCGCGGGCCGGCTACCGCAGCGGCTCGCACCGCGCGAAGGCGCTGGCGCACATCCTGGAAACTTACCCGCGCGACGAGCTGCTGCAGAGCAGCGTGGCCGAGCTGCACGACACGGCGATGGGCATCCTCGCGCTCGGCGACCGCCAGCGTCTGCGCCTGTTCCTGCGCCGCGACCCCTTCGATCGCTTCATCTCCTGCCTGGTCTACGTGCCGCGCGAGAGCTTTGGCACCGAGTTGCGCATGCGCATCCACGACATCCTGATGCATGCCTTTGCCGGCCTGAGCAGCGAGTTCGATGTCTCGCTTGGCGAGACGGCGCTGGCGCGCATCCATTTCTACATCCGCACCACGCCGGGGGCCGTACCACCCTTCGAGCGCAAGGACCTGGAACAGAAGTTGGCGCAGGCGGCGCGGCGCTGGAGCGACCAGTTGCGCGACGCCCTCACCGAGGCCGAGGGCGAGGCGCGCGGCCTGCTGCTCTTCAAGACCTGGGAAGCCAGCATGCCGGCCGACTACCGCGCCCGCGTGCCGGCCCGCGCCGCCGTGGCCGACGTGGTGAAGATCGCCCAGCTCAGCCACGAGCAGCCGGTGGCCGTCGCCCTCTACAAGCCGCTGGGCGCCGAGGACGACCAGTGGGGCTTCAAGGTCTATCGCCAAGGCGGTGCGGTGGTGCTGTCGGACAGCCTGCCGATGCTCGAGCACATGGGCGTGCGCGTGATGGGCGAGCACAACCACCGCGTGGCCGGCGGCGCCATCTCGGTGCACGACTTCGACCTTCGTGCCCAGGTGCCCGAGCACATCGACGTGCAGACCATGGCGCCGCTCTTCGAGCAGGCCTTCGTCCAGGTTTTCAACGGGCAGGTGGAGAACGACGACTTCAACAAGCTGGTGCTGCGCGCGGGCCTGCCCTTCGATGACATCGTCATCCTTCGCGCCTACGCCAAGTACTGCAAGCAGATGGTCTTCCCGCTCGGGCAGGCCACCATCGAGGCGGCGCTGGCCACCCACGCGCCGATCGCGCGCATGTTGGTGCAACTGTTCAAGCTTCGCTTCGACCCCGTCCGTGCGGACGCCGAGGCCGAGGCCAGCCAGGTGCGCGCCATCGAGCAGGCGCTGGAGAAGGTCGGCGGCCTGTCCGAGGACCGCGTGCTGCGGCAACTGCTGGCGCTCATCCAGGCCACGCTGCGCACCAACTTCTGGCGCACCGGCAAGGGTCACAGCGGCGAGGCCGGTCCGCGCCGCGCCTTCGTGAGTTTCAAGTTCGACTGCAAGCGCGTGCCCGGCCTGCCCGAGCCGAGGCCGATGTTCGAGATTTTTGTCTACTCACCGCGCTTCGAGGGCGTGCACCTGCGCGGCGGCAAGGTGGCGCGCGGCGGCCTGCGTTGGAGCGACCGTCTGGAGGACTTCCGCACCGAGGTGCTGGGTCTGGTCAAGGCGCAGATGGTGAAGAACACCGTCATCGTGCCGGTCGGCTCAAAGGGCGGCTTCGTGCTGAAGAAGGCGCCGCCGAGTTCAGACCGCGAGGCCTTCATGAAGGAAGGCGTGGCCTGTTACCAGGACTACCTGCGCGCCTTGCTCGACCTCACCGACAACCGCATCGGCGGCGACATCGCGCCCCCGCCGCACGTCAAGCGCCACGACGCCGACGACCCTTATCTCGTGGTGGCCGCCGACAAGGGCACCGCCACCTTCAGCGACTACGCCAACGCGGTCAGTCTGGAGTACGGCCACTGGCTGGGCGACGCCTTCGCCAGCGGCGGCAGCGTGGGCTACGACCACAAGGCAATGGGCATCACCGCGCGCGGCGCCTGGGAGAGTGTGAAGCGCTTCTTCCGCGAGATGGGGCACGACACGCAGACGCAGCCCTTCACCGTGGTCGGCATCGGCGACATGTCGGGCGACGTGTTCGGCAACGGCATGCTGCTCTCGCGGCACATCCGTCTGCTCGCCGCCTTCGACCACCGGCACATCTTCCTCGACCCCGATCCGGATTGCGAACGCTCTTTCATCGAGCGAGAGCGTCTCTTCAAACTGCCGCGTTCCAGTTGGGCCGAGTACGACGCCAACTTGATCAGCGCCGGCGGCGGCGTCTGGTCGCGCAGCGAGAAGTCCATTCCGCTGTCGCCCCAGGTGCGCGCATTGATCCAGGTCGAGGCGGAGCGCCTCACGCCGACCGAGTTGATCAACGCGCTGCTCAAGGCGCCCGTCGACTTGCTCTACAACGGCGGCATCGGCACCTATGTGAAGGCGAGCAGCGAGAGCCATGGGCAAGTCGGCGACCGCGCCAACGACCTGCTGCGTGTTGACGGCCGCGAACTGCGCTGCAAGGTGGTGGGCGAGGGCGGCAACCTCGGCTGCACGCAGCGCGGACGCATCGAGGCGGCATTGAAAGGTGTGCGCATCAACACCGATGCCATCGACAACTCGGCCGGCGTGGACACTTCAGACCACGAGGTGAACATCAAGATCTTGCTCGGCATGGTCACCGCCGAGGGCGAGATGACCGAGAAGCAGCGCAACGCGCTGCTCGCGCAGATGACCGACGAAGTGGCCGAGCTGGTGCTGCGCGACAACGTTTTCCAGACGCAATGCCTTTCGGTCACCAACCGCTTGGGTCCGCAGCTGCTCGACCAGGAAGCGCGCTTCATGCGATTCCTGGAAAAGGCCGGTCGCCTCAACCGCGCCATCGAGTTTCTGCCCGACGACGAAGAGATCGCCCAACGCCGCAACGCCGGCGGTGCGCTCACCACGCCCGAGCGCGCCGTGTTGATGGCCTACAGCAAGATGTGGCTGTTCGATGAGTTGATGGATTCCAACCTGCTGGAAGACGCATGGGTCGGCACGGCGCTGCTGCGCTACTTCCCGGCGCAGTTGCGCGGATCCATGGCGACCTACATCCCACGCCATCCGCTGAAGCGCGAAATCATCGCCACGCATGTGTTGAACAGCATGGTCAACCGCGTGGGCGCCACCTATGCGCACCGGCTGGCCGAGCAGACGGGCAGCCGCCCGGCGCAGGTCGTGCGGGCCTATCTGCTGGCGCGCGAGGTTTTCGGCCAGGTCGGCATCTGGGAACAGGTGGAGCGGCTGGACAACCGGGTGCCCGACGCCACGCAGGCCGAGTTGCTCATCGAAGAGGGCCAGCTCACGGCGCGCGCCACCGCTTGGTTCCTGCGCTGGCGCGGACTCGCCGAGCCCATGCAGGGCAGCATCGACCGGCTGCGCCCGGCGGCGCAGAGCCTGACCGCGCAATTGGCCGGCGAGGCCGCCACCAGCGATCTCGCGCAGCGCTGGCTGGCGGACGGCGTGCCTGCCGAACTGGCTGCGCGCGTGGCCTCGGCTGACGGACTGTTGGCCGCCCTCGATGTGGCCGAAGTCGCCGAGGGCGTGCAGCGTGGCTTCGCCGAAGTGAGCAGGGTGCACGTCGGCGTGGCGCGCCGCCTGGGGCTGGCTCGCCTCGCCTTGCTGGTGGAGCGTCTGCCCGCAAGCACCGACTGGCAGCAACGCGCCAAGATCGCGCTGGCCGACGACCTGGCCGGCCTGCAGCGCCAGCTCACGCACCAAGTGCTCAGCGGCGGCAGCGGCGATCTCGACGCCTTGCTTGAAGGCTGGGAGAGTGCCAACAAGGCCTCGGTGGTGCGCGCGCAGCGCCTGATGACCGAGCTGGAGGAGAGCAAGCAGGCCGACCTGGCGATGGTCTCGGTGGCCATGCGCGAGCTGCGCAATCTGGCATGAGTGTTGGCGCCGACCGAGTTTTGACCAGGGGGGGATGCCGGCGCACAGACTCCTAGGAGTCTGCGCGGCAGAAGCCCAGGCCGGCGTGGCCCCTGGTCCGGCGCAGGCTAGGAGCGACGCCGCCGTGGACTCGTGTCCACAAGAAGGAGCGACAACGCATGCGCCGGATCCGGGGGCCACTCTTCGGGCCGAGCCCCGGGGGCGACAAGCGTCGTTGCCGGCTCCTGACGTAGCCCGCCACGCGGCGTCGCCAGCGCCTAGCCTGTCGCCCCCGGGATCTCGGCGAC